>JADGGK010000016.1 GCA_019689975.1 Pseudolabrys sp. | reverse complement strand
CGGCGCGTGGTCATTGCGGCACGGCATCTCCGCCGTCATTGCGAGGCGGCGCAAGCCGCCGAAGCAATCCAGTCACGGCCCGTGCCGCAGGCCCGATGCCCGCATTCGTGGCGCCGCCGGTCCTGGATTGCTTCGCCCTCGCTTCGCTCGGGCTCGCAATGACGCGGGAGGGTGCGCGCGGGCCCGCGATGACGGGAGAACGGCGCGCCGGCGCGCGATGACGGGGAAAGGCGCGCGGGCGGCGGCGCCGGCTACTTCATGCCCATGCTTTTCAAGGCCGCGTCGACATATTTGTTCGTATAGGTCTTCGACAGGTCGATATTGGCCTTGGCCACTTCGGGCGAGGACTGGCTGAAGACGGCGAGCACGGCCTGCGCGCCCTTGGGATCCATCCGACCGTTCTGCGAATACATCGGCAGCATGTTCTTAAGCGCGGCGACATAGGTCGCCTTGTCCTTGCCGACCAGATTTTCCGGCATCTTGTCCGCGATCTCCTCCGCTGTGTGCGAGTGGATCCATTGCAGCGTGGCGAGGATGGCGTTGGTCATGGCCTGCACTTCCTTTTCGTGCGAGGCGATCCATTCCGCCCGGGTATAGAGCGCTCCTCCGGGATATTCGCCGCCGAAGACCGCGAGCGTGTCCTTCTGGCTGCGTGTATCGCTCAGGATGCGCAGATCCTTGTATTTGTTGGCGAGGATGGTGACGGCCGGATCGAGCATGACCGCGGCGTCGATCTGACCTTGTTCCATCGCCGCCACGGCGGTGGCGCCGAGGCCGACGCCGATCACGCCCACCGCATTCGGATCGACGCCGTTCTTGCTGAGCAGATATTTGAGGAAGAAGTCGGTCGAGGAGCCGGGCGCCGAGACGCCGACCTTCTTGTTGGCGAGGTCCTTCACCGACTTGATCTCGCTCGTGTGCCGGGGCGACACGACCAGCACGAGACCGGGGAAGCGGTCATAGACGACGAAGGACTGCAGGTGCTGTCCCTTGGCGGCGAGGTTGACGCAGTGATCGAAATAGCCGGAGACGACGTCGGCCGAACCGCCGATCACGGCCTTGAGCGATTCCGAGCCGCCCTTGAAGTCGACGACGTCGACATTGACGCCCGCCTTCTCGTATTCGCCGAGCGCCTTGGCAAGCATGGTCGGCAGATAACACAGGCATGACCCGCCGCCGACCGCGAGCGTCACCTTCGACTGCGCGAACGCGAAACCGGGCGGCAGCGCGAGCAAAGCGAGCAGGAGAGCGAGCCGGCGCAACGATCTGGGCATGGAAGTCCTCCTCACAGACGCGGCCTTGGCGGCCGTCTCGCGCCAACAATAGGCCAGGCCGGCAAGGGTGACCAGAGCCGATTTCGGCGCTGTCGATCCGCCGTCAAGCCATCAAGAACGCAGCGTCGACCGCGCCCTTGCGCGCGCGGCAGAGCCATGCGGGATGCTCCGTCACGGCAAGCGACGCGAAGCAATCCTGAATTGGCGGCGTGACCCGGGATGGCTTCGGCGGCCGCGCCGCCTCGCAACGGAAAGGAAAGCTCGCCGCGCCGCGACCGGGCCCGCTCGGTCCGGCCGCAACCTGCTAGGGTTTTCCCTCGCCGGCCGTCGGCCGCCATACCAGAAGCCGCTTCTCCGCGAGACTGACGAACGCGTCGATGACGACCACGAAGGCGGCGAGCACGAACATGCCCGCGAACACGCCGGCGACGTCGAACACGCCTTCCGCCTGCTGGATCAGATAGCCGAGGCCGGCCGCCGAGCCGAGATACTCGCCCACCACCGCGCCTACCACGGCAAAGCCGACCGAGGTGTGCAGCGAGGAAAACATCCAGGACAGCGCCGACGGCCAATAGACATGCCGCATCAACTGCCGTTCGTTCATCCCGAGCATGCGTGCGTTCGCCAGCACCGCAGGGCTCACCTCCTTCACCCCCTGATAGACGTTGAAGAACACGATGAAGAAGACGAGCGTCACGCCGAGCGCGACCTTCGACCAGATGCCGAGGCCGAGCCAGAGCGTGAAAATCGGCGCCAATACCACACGCGGCAGCGCATTGATCATCTTGACGTAAGGATCAAACACCGCCGCAACCCGCGGCCTGCGTGCGAACCAGAAGCCCACTCCCGCGCCGCCGATCGAGCCGAGGACAAAGGCGAGGATCGACTCCCAGAGCGTCACCCACAGGTGTTTCCAGATGACGCCGGTCGCGAACCAGGCGACCACCTGCCGGGCGACGTCGAGCGGCGTCGAGAAGAAGAACGGCGGCAGTACCACGACGCCGAAGATGCGGTAGGAGGAGAACAGATGCCAGGCGCCGATCGCCATGACGGCGACCAGAACCTGCAACACCAGAAGCTGCGCCCGCGGCATCCTCAGACGCCCTCCACCTGCGCATAGCCCTTGACGACCTCGGCCTTCAGCCGGTGCCAAATGTCCCGATGCAACGCGTGGAACGCCGGATCCAGCTTCACCTCGGCGATGTCGCGCGGGCGCGCGAGGGGCACGCGCCAATCACCGATGATTCGCGCGGCGGGGCCCGCCGACATGATGACGACGCGATCCGACAGCGCGATCGCCTCCTCGAGGTCGTGGGTGACGAAAAGGACGGCCTTGCGGTCGGCGCCCCACAGGTCGAGCAGGAGATTGCCCATGATCTGGCGCGTCTGTGCATCGAGAGGACCGAAGGGTTCGTCCATCAGCAATATCCGGGGATCGCGGATCAGCACCTGGGCGAGGCCGACGCGCTTTCGCTGCCCACCCGACAGCACGTGCGGGTAGCGGTCGCCAAAGGTGCCGAGGCCCACCCGCTTGAGCCATTCGAGGGCACGCGCACGCGCCTCCCGCGCCGGCGTGCCCGCCGTCTCCAGGCCGATGGCCACGTTCTCCAACGCGGTCTTCCAGGGAAACAGGGCGTCCGATTGAAAGAGATAGCCGGCCCGGCGGTTGAGCGCCGCGAGCGGCTCGCCGTAAATCACGACGCGGCCGGCAGCCGGCGACAGAAGCCCGGCGACGACGTTGAGCAGGGTCGACTTGCCGCAGCCGGTCGGCCCGACGATGGCGACGAATTCACCGTCATCCACCGTGAGCCGCGCGCGCTCGATCACCGTGTAAGCGGCGCCGTCCCCGAGCCGGAATGCCACCGTCACGTCGTCGAGCGCCACCGCCGGCGCATTGCGCATGCGTGCCGACCTCCCCATGCCTGCGGCAACCTAGCGGCTCCGGCAGCGATTGCAAACCGTGCCGCGCGGGCTCGGCGCCGCACGCCTCAATGCCGCCACGGGCGGCCAGGAACGCCGACACGCGTTTCGCCGCGGCCCCGGCGCGGCTGCCGGATTGGCCTGGATCGTCTTGGCAGCTGCGCGCCCGCGAGCATCACCGCGCCGGCGT
Organism: Pseudolabrys sp.; assembly: GCA_019689975.1. Taxonomy (GTDB): domain Bacteria; phylum Pseudomonadota; class Alphaproteobacteria; order Rhizobiales; family Xanthobacteraceae; genus Pseudolabrys. The sequence goes on along the minus strand of JADGGK010000016.1, from coordinate 47,010 downwards.
GCGGCATCAGTTCCGGCTGCGGTCGACCAGCGCGCGCTGCTTGATCCAGGGCATCATCTCGCGCAGCTTGGCGCCGACCTGTTCGATGGGATGCTCGGCGAGTTTGGCCCGCATCGCCTTGAACGAGGTCTGGTTGACCTTGTTCTCCAGCATCCATTCCTTGGTGAAGCGGCCCGATTGGATGTCGGCCAGGACCCGCTTCATTTCGGCGCGAACCGCCGGCGTGATCACGCGCGGACCGGAAACATATTCGCCGTATTCGGCGGTGTTGGAGACGGAATAGTTCATGTTGGCGATACCGCCCTCGTAGATGAGGTCGACGATCAGCTTGACCTCGTGCACGCACTCGAAATAGGCCATTTCCGGCGCGTAGCCGGCTTCGACCAGCGTCTCGTAGCCGGCCTTCATCAGCTCGACCAGGCCGCCGCACAGCACCGTCTGCTCGCCGAACAGGTCGGTCTCGCATTCTTCCTTGAAGGTGGTCTCGACGATGCCGGCACGCCCGCCGCCGATCGCCGCGGCATAGGAAAGCGCGAGCTCGTGCGCATTGCCCGACGCATCCCGGTGCACGGCAAGCAGCATCGGCACGCCCGCCCCGCGTTGGTATTCCGACCGCACGGTATGCCCGGGCGCTTTCGGCGCGATCATCATGACGTCGAGATCCGCACGCGGCTCGATCAGGTTGAAATGAATGTTGAGGCCGTGCGCGAACATCAGCGCGGCGCCCTGCTTCATGTTGCCGGCGAGGTGCGCGGTGTAGATCTCGGCCTGCAACTCGTCCGGCGTGAGCATCATCATGACGTCGGCCCATTTTGCGGCCTCCGCCACCTCCATGACCCTGAATTTCTCCGCTTCGGCCTTCTTGACGCCCTGCGACGACTTGCGCAGCGCGACGACGACCTCCTTGACCCCGCTGTCGCGCAGATTGAGCGCGTGAGCGTGACCTTGGCTGCCGTAACCGATGATGGCGACCTTCTTGCCCTTGATGAGGTTGAGGTCGGCGTCGCGATCATAGTAAACACGCATAATCGTTACCCCTTTGTCGGCCGACCCTGCCGGCCGGCGCTTTAGCCCGCGCCGCTTCTAGATTCTATGCGGACGCGCGACAAGCCCGTTTCAACGCGCCGCCATCCCTTCCGGCCCGCGCGCGATCGCCGCGATGCCGGTGCGCGCCACCTCGACGAGGCCGAGCGGCAGCATCAGCTCGATGAACTGCTCGATCTTGTCGCTCTTGCCCGTGATCTCGAACACGAAACTCTCGGTCGTGGCGTCGATCACGCGCGCGCGAAAGGCGTCGGCGAGCCGCAGCGCCTCGACGCGGTGCTCGCCCCTGCCCCGCACCTTGACCATTGCGAGTTCGCGTTCGATCGAGTTGCCGGCGAGAGTCATGTCCACGACGCGATGCACCGGCACCAGCCGGTCGAGCTGGTTCTTGATCTGCTCGATCACCATCGGCGTGCCGGTCGTGACGATGGTGATCAGCGAAAGGTGCTTCTGGTGCTCCGTCTCCGAGACCGTGAGCGACTCGATGTTGTAGCCCCGCCCGGAGAACAGGCCGATGACGCGGGCGAGCACGCCCGGCTCGTTGTCGACCAGAACCGACAGCGTATGCGTCTCGACCGTTTGCGCCGTCGGCGCGGCGGGGTAATGGCTGGTGGGTGCCGGAGCGTTCATGGTGACCTACCTCGGTGCCCGACAACGGCGAAGACGCCGTCCCGGTTTGCGATCCGTTCCGTCGCGGGCGCGATGCCGTAGCGGACGCGGGGTCAAAGGAGCGGCGGCTTCGTGCGCGATCTTTCTTTGCCGGTTGTCCATGGATCCGTTCACTCTCGCGCCAGGCCCGCGCGACACGACCGTCCGCCCCGGTGCCGCGTCATACCATCACCCTGCCTTCCTCCGTCACCGCCTCCTCGGGGCTGACGCCGGCATCCCCCAGGATCATCTCGTTGTGCGCGCGGCCCGAGGGGATCATCGGGAAGCAGTTCTCCTTCGGATCCACCACGCAGTCGAACAGCACCGGCTTGTCGACCGCGATCATCTCCTTGATGGCGTGGTCGAGGTCGCCCGGCTTCTCGCAGCGGATGCCGCAGGCGTGATAGGCCTCGGCGAGTTTGACGAAGTCCGGAAGCGCCGCCGAATAGCTTTCGGCATAGCGCCCGCCGTGCAGCAGTTCCTGCCATTGCCGGACCATGCCCATGTATTGGTTGTTGAGGATGAACACCTTGATGGGCAGCCGGTATTGCACCGCGGTCGACAGCTCCTGCATGGTCATGAGCACCGACGCCTCCCCGGCTATGTCGATCACCAGCGAGCGCGGATGCGCCAGCTGGACTCCGACCGAAGCCGGCAGGCCGTAACCCATGGTGCCGAGCCCGCCGGAGGTCATCCAGCGATTCGGTTCCTGGAAGCGGTAGAACTGCGCCGCCCACATCTGGTGCTGACCGACTTCGGTGGTGATGTAGACGTCCTTGTCCTTGGTGAGTTCGTAGAGCCGCTGGATGGCGTATTGCGGCTTGATCACCTCGTTCGACGGACGATAGGCGAGCGAGCGGCGCGCACGCCATTTTTCGATCTGCCGCCACCAGTCGGCGAGCGCGCTCTTGTCCGGTTGCCTTGCCTGGGTCCGCCACAACCGCACCATGTCTTCCAGCACATGCGCGCAGTCGCCCACGACCGCGACGTCGACCTTGACGTTCTTGTTGATCGAGGAAGGATCGATGTCGACGTGGATCTTCTTGGAACCGGGCGAGAAGGCGTCGAGCCGCCCGGTGATGCGGTCGTCGAAGCGCGCGCCGATGCAGATCATCACGTCGCAATCATGCATCGCCATGTTGGCTTCGAGCGTGCCGTGCATGCCGAGCATGCCGAGCCATTGCGGATCGCCGGCGGGAAAGGCGCCGAGCCCCATCAAGGTCGACGTGATCGGAAAGCCCGTCAGCTTGACGAGCTCGCGCAGCAGCTCGCTCGCGGCCCTGCCGGAATTGATCACGCCGCCGCCGGTGTAGAACACCGGCCGCTTGGCCTGCGCCATCAGCTCGATCGCCTGGCGGATCTTGTCCATGTCGCCCTTGAGCCTCGGCCGGTAGCCGGTATGCGGAAAGTCCTTCGGCTTCGCGTAGACGCCGCGCGCGAACTGGACATCCTTCGGAATGTCGACCACCACCGGGCCCGGGCGTCCGCTCGCGGCGATATGGAACGCCTCATGCAGGACGCGCGGGAGATCGCCGACGCTCTTGACGAGATAATTGTGCTTCGTGCACGGCCGCGTGATGCCGACGGTGTCGCACTCCTGGAAAGCGTCGTTGCCGATCAGATGCGTCGGCACTTGCCCGGTGATGCAGACGATCGGGATCGAATCCATCAGCGCGTCGGTCAATCCGGTCACCGCATTGGTGGCGCCGGGACCCGACGTCACCAGGACGCACCCGACCTTGCCGGTGGAGCGCGCATAGCCTTCGGCCGCGTGCACGGCGCCTTGCTCGTGGCGCACCAGCACGTGCTTGACCCGGTCCTGCGCGAACAGCGCGTCGTAGATCGGCAGCACCGCGCCCCCCGGATAGCCGAACAGGTGCTTGACGCCCTGATCGGCAAGCGCCTCGATCACCATTTCGGCGCCGGTCATTTCGCGTGCCATCGTCCTTGTCCTTCGTTGTACCTGCCCGGGGCAATAAAAAAGGCCCGCAACGGGCCATGTCCGGACGCTCGCCTGCGGTCCCTGTCAGGACCTGGCCAACGTCCGAACCTCGCTTACGATAATAATATTGCGTAACATTATTCCCGCTCGAACTTTCATTGCGCGGTTATAAGGGCCCGCCGCATAACGGTCAAGACTCATTATATTATTCGGCCTGTCACCGCGCGGATCGCCATTCTAGCGTTCCGCGAGTCGATTGACGAGCATTTTTTCCGCCTCCGGCGCCCCATGCCAGGGCCAGTCGGGCAATTGGTGGCGGAACCAAGTGTGCTGCCGCTTGGCGTAGCGGCGCGTGTCCCGCACGGCGCCGGCGGCGGCTTCCGCCAGCGTGAGTTCGCCATGGAGATGGCGCACGAGCCACGCCACCCCATGGGCCTTCATGGCCGGCAGCGACGGATCGAGGCCGCGCGCCGCGAGGCGCCTGACCTCCTCGAGCGCGCCGGCCGCGAGCATGGCCGCGAAACGGCGCTCGATTCGTGCCACCAGCTCGCGCCGCTCGCAGGCGATGAAGACCTTGGCCGCGCGGTCGGCGGCGATCGGCGGCGGCAGGCCGTCGCGGTGCCAGTCCGACAGCGGCCGGCCGGTCGCCAGCACGACCTCGAGCGCGCGCGAGATCCGCGCCCGATCCCTGTCGGTGACGCGCCGCGCCGTGGCGGGATCGAGCCGCGCCAGCTCGGCGTGCAGCGCCGCCGCGCCCTCCTGCGCAAGACGGCGCCGTACCTCGCGGCGTAGGTCGGGCGGGATCGGCGGCACGGCGGCAAGACCGCTCGTCAACGCCTTGAAGTAGAGTCCGGTACCGCCGACCAGGATCGGCAGCCTGCCCTGCCGCGCCAATTCCTCGAGGACGGCGGCAACCTCGCGCAGCCATTGGCCCGTGGAATAATTGACCGCCGCATCCACGTGGCCATAGAGGCGGTGCTCGACCAGCTTCTCCTCCTCCGCGCTCGGCCGCGCGGTGAGGATCCGCAAGTCGGCGTAGACCTGCATCGAGTCGGCATTGACAATCACGCCGCCGAAGCGCCGCGCAAGCCGCAACGCCAGCATCGACTTGCCGCTCGCGGTCGGCCCTGCAATAAGCACGGCGTTCACAGGCATCGACATGCTTCACGTCGCCACCGTCATTGCCGCTTCGGAGATCCTCGATGCCGCGGTCGCACGCCTGCGCGCGGTACTCCCGACAGCCGGCGACATCGCGCCATTGGGAGCGGACGCAGTCGATATCCCTTTTAGCGCGGAAGCCGGTATCGACCAACGCGGGTTTGCCGAGCGGCTGCGCGCGGCCACCGGCCTGCCGATCGACGTCGTGATCCAGCCCGCCGGCAAGCGACGCAAAAGGCTGTTTCTCGCCGACATGGATTCGACCATGATCCAGCAGGAGTGCATCGACGAGCTCGCCGACTATGTCGGCTTGAAAGCCCATGTCGCGGCAATCACCGAACGCGCGATGCGCGGCGACATCGCCTTCGAACCGGCCCTGCGCGAGCGCGTGGCGCTGCTCAGAGGCCTGCCGATCTCGGTCGTGAACGACGTCGTGCGCGATCGCATCCGATTGACGCCGGGCGCACGCACTTTGGTGGCGACCATGCGGGCGCATGGCGCCCATACCTGCTTGGTGTCGGGCGGATTCACGCTGTTTGCCGATCGCATCGCGGCCATGATCGGTTTCGACGAGGTGCGGGCCAACACGCTGACGCTCGACGGCGAGCGGCTCGCCGGAACGGTCGCCGAGCCGATTTTCGGCCGCGCGCAGAAGCACGCCACGCTCGTCGGATTGTGCCGGCGGCTCGGCCTCGACAAGAGCGAGACGCTGGTTGCCGGCGACGGGGCCAACGATCTCGACATGATCGCCGACGCCGGTCTCGGCGTCGCATTCCACGCCAAGCCGCCGGTCGCGGCCGCCGCGCCCGCGCGGATCGACCATGCCGACCTCACCGCGCTGCTCTACGTGCAGGGCTATCGGCGCCAGGAATTCGTCGAGGGTTGACGGGCCGGGCCCGTGCCATCCCCGGGGTGCATCCTGCGCGCTCAGTTGAGCGACAACGCCACGAAACTGGGATCGCCGTCGGGCGAGATGACCAGCAGCACGACGGTTTTCTTGCCGTCCTTCTTCAGCTTTTCCAGGCGCTGTTGCAATTCGACCGGGCTGCCGACCGGCTCCTGCTGCACCTCCGCGATCACCATGCCCGGAGTCAGCCGCTTTTCCGCCGCGGGCGAATTGGGATCGACGCCGGTAATGAGCACGCCCTTGACGCCGTCCTTGATGTGGTGCTCGCGCCGCAACGCCTCCGTCAGATTGGAGAGCTCAAGACCGAGCGCGCGTTTGACCGCCGACCGCTCGCTCGGCGCGAGGCTGTTGTCGCGTTGGCTGCCTTTGTCATTGGCATTCGAGGCGCGCTTGTCGGAGTCCTCGAGCCGCCCGAGCGTGACGCGCTTGGTGATCTCCTTGCCCTTGCGGATGATCACCACCTCGACCTCCTTGCCGACGGGCGAGTCGGCGACGATGCGCGGCAGATCGCGCATTTCCTTTATGTCGCGGCCGTCGAATTTGATGATGACGTCGCCGGGCTCGATGCCGGCGGGCTTCGCCGGCCCCTTCTCGTCGACACCGGCAACCAAGGCGCCGCGCGGAGGGCTCACATTGAGGCTCTCGGCGATCTCGGCACTCACCTGCTGGATGCGCACGCCGAGCCAGCCGCGCCGCACTTCCTTGTACTTGCGCAACTGCTCGATCACCGGCACCACCGTCTTCGACGGCACGGCAAAGCCGATACCGATCGAGCCGCCGGACGGGGAGATGATCGCCGTGTTGACGCCGATGACCTCGCCGTTGAGATTGAACAGCGGACCCCCGGAATTGCCGCGGTTGATGGCGGCGTCGGTCTGAATGTAGTTGTCATAGGGGCCGGACTGGATGTCGCGGTTGCGTGCCGAGACGATGCCGGCGGTCACCGAGCCGCCGAGGCTGAACGGGTTGCCGATCGCGATCACCCATTCGCCGAGCCGAAGCTTGTCCGAATCGCCGAACTTGACGGCCTTGAGCGGCCGCGGGGGATCGACCTTGAGCAGCGCGAGATCCGTCTTGGTATCGCGGCCGACGATCGTCGCCTTCATGGTCGTGCCGTCGTTCAGGATGACGTCGACCTCGTCGGCATCGGCGATGACGTGGTTGTTGGTGACCACCAGTCCGCTCGGGTCGATGATGAAGCCCGAGCCGAGCGAATTGATCCGGCGCTGGGAAGGTCCCTCCTGGTTGCGCCGGTTCTTGTTGAACTCGTCGAAGAATTCCTCGAACGGCGAGCCCGGCGGCAGGCGGGGAACGTCGCCGCGCAGGTCGACCGACTGCTTGGTGGAGATGTTGACGACCGCGTCGATGACCGCTTCCGCCACGTCGGCGATCGCCTCCGGCCCGCGCGCCGCGGCGGTGCCTTGCGGCATGGGCCAGGCGATGGCCGCGACGGCGAGAACCGCGACCAGCCGACTCGCTCGGCGGAGCGGACCAGATCCAAGAACCGCGTGCATGGGCTTCGAGCCCTCCCGATTAGCGTGCGCGACACTGCCCCCGGCCTCGCGGCGATTCAAGGGCCATCCGTGCCTCCACCGGCGGGGGTTTCGCGCATCGTTCAGCCGCCGCGGACCAGCCAGACCAAAATAAGCCCGATTATCGCCGCGGCAAGGCCGATCCCGCGCAGGGTGGCGTCCGGCGTCTCCAGCACGCTTTGCATCGCCGCCTTGGCATGACCGGGAAAGGCGATGAAGATCACGCCCTCGATGACGAATACCAGTCCGAGTGCGGCCAGGAAGTCGCTCATGCCGAGCCGCGCCCGCCGGCGGTGCTAGCGCGCCGGCGCGGCCGCCGCCGGCCGCTGCCCCGTCGGATCGTTGAAATACCGGAAGAAGTTCGAATCGGGTCTGAGCAGCAGACGCGTGTCGCTCGCCTTCAACCCGGTCTCGTAGGCCTGCATCGAGCGGTAAAAATCGAAGAATTCGGGGTCCTGGCTATAGGCCTGCGCGAAAATCTGGTTCCGTGTCGCATCGCCTTCGCCGCGGATCTGCTCCGCCTTGGAATTGGCCTCCGCGATCAGCACCGTGACCTCGCGGTCGGCCTGGGAGCGGATTTCCTGTGCGCGCTGGGTCCCTTGGGCGCGAAACTCGGCGGCCTCCCGTTGGCGCTCGGTCTGCATGCGGCGATAGACGGCCTGGCTGTTCTGATCGGGCAGATCGGCGCGGCGGATGCGCACGTCGACGACCTCGATGCCGTAATCCTGCGCCTCGCGGTCGACGAGCTGCTGGATCCGCGTCATCAGCTCGGCGCGCTGGTCGCGCACCACGTGCGTGAATGTGACCTCGCCCAGGACCCTGCGCAGCGCCGAGTTGAGACGGATGGTGAGCTGTGAATTGGCGGCGTCGATCGAGCCGAGCGTCTGATAGAAGCGCAGCGGATCCTTGACGCGGTAACGCGCGAAGGCGTCCACAACCAGCCGCTTCTGGTCGGAAGCGATGACCTCCTGCGCCGGCACGTCGAGGTCGAGAATGCGCTTGTCGATATAGACCACGGTGTCGATGAACGGCGCCTTGAAATGCAGGCCGGGCTCGGTGACGGGCGGCTGCGGGCTGCCGAGACGGAAGACGAGCGCCTGCTGCGTCTGATAGACGGTGAATACCGACGAATAGCCGACGACCAGCGCGGCCGCGACCAGCACGACGATCAGTCCGCTCAAGAATTTCATTCTCATTGGCCCGCTCCCGTGCGCGGCGCAGGATTGCTCGGCCGCGCCGGCGCCTTGCCCTCCGGACGACCCAATTCGGTGAGCGGCAGATAGGGCACCACCCCGTTCTCCTTGGAATCGACGATGATCTTGTCGGCGCCGCCGAGCACGCGCTCCATCGTCTCGAGATACATGCGTTCGCGCGTGACCTCGGGCGCCTTCCGGTACTGCTCGTAGATCTTCAGGAAGCGCGCGGTCGCGCCGGTCGCTTCGGCGACGGCCTGCTGGCGATAGGCTTCCGCCGCCTGGATGATCTGCGCCACCTTGCCGCGCGCCTCCGGCACCACGCGATTGGCGTAAGCCTGCGCTTCGTTGACCGAGCGCTCGAGGTCGGCGCGCGCGGCCTGCACGTCGCGGAACGCCTCGATCACCTGCGCCGGCGGGTCGACCTTCTGCAGCTGCACCGCGATCACCAGGATGCCGGCATTGTAATGATCGAGCGTCCTCTGCATGAGCGCGAGCACGGCGGCCTCGATCGTCTGCCGCGCGCCGGTCAGGATCGGCTGGATTTCCGAGCGCCCGATCACCTCGCGCATGGCGCTTTCCGCCACCGCCTTCACCGTGCCCTGCGGATTCTGGATGTTGAACAGATAGTCGCCGACCCCGTTGGGCTTGACCTTCCACAGCACGGAGAAATCCACGTCGACGATGTTCTCGTCGCCGGTGAGCATCAGGCTCTCCTCGGGCACCTCCCGCGTCGTGGTGACGCCGCCGCGGCGGTCGGTCCCCACCTCGCGCATGCCGATGTCGATCTTGTTGACGCGCAGGGCCCGCGGCGTGAGCACGGTTTCGATCGGATAAGGAAGGTGGTAGCTCCAGCCCGGCGGTACCTCGCGCACCTCGCGCCCGAAGCGCAGCACGACGCCGATCTCCTCGCCCCCCACCGTGAAGAAGCCGGAACAGCCCCAGAGCACCAGCGCCGCCAGCGCGAGCATGGCGAAGCCGCGTCCGCCCATGCCGCCGCCGGGCAGAAAACGCCGCAGCCGATCCTGGCCGCGGCGCAGGATTTCCTCGAGGTCCGGAGGCGTCGGGCCGGCCTGTTGCGGCCCGGAGCCCCACGGGCCCTTGCCCGAGCCCCATGGGCCTCCGGATTGGTTTGTCCATGGCATGTCGAAGGGTCTCCCCGGCGTTCGACGCCCCGCCGCCTCGTCTGGCCGGGTTTATAGGGGAGAGGCGAAAGGCTTACAACGCATTCCGGACCCCGCGCGTGGCGCGCCGGCTCACCCGCGCCGCACATAGGTCGCCAGGGCGAAGTCCGCGCTGTCGCCCGGGCCGGCGCGATGTTCCTGGCGCGCGATTTCCCGCCACTCGCCGGGATCGATCGGCGGGAACAGCGCATCCCCTTGGGGGCTGGCATGGACGTGAGTGATCTCGAGGCGCGCGGCGAGCGGCAGGGTGGCGGCGAAGACGTCGCCGCCACCGATGACCATGATCTCGTCGACGCCGCGCGCGGCCGCATCCTTGCGCGCATAGGCCAGCGCCGCGTCGAGGCTCGTGGCCAGCACCGCTCCGGGCGCCGGCATGCTGAGGTCGCGGCTCAGCACGATATTGGTCCGCAGGTCGAGCGGCTTGCCGCCGAGCGATTGAAACGTCCTGCGGCCCATGATCACCGGCCGGTTGAGGGTCAAGGCGCGGAAATGCCGGAGATCGGATTTGAGGCGCCAGGGCAATTGCCCCTTGTATCCGATCACGTTGTTCTCGCCGACGGCGGCAACGATGACGATGGTCACGGCTGCGCTCCGTTCTCGGCGAGCCTGACCAGCGCCGCGCCGCTCAGGCGGCAGATCTTCCACTCGTCCATCACCTGCGCGCCGATCGCGCGGTAGAACGCGATCGACGGAGCATTCCACTCAAGCACCGCCCATTCGAAACGCGCATAATGTCGCTCGACGCAGCGCCGGGCAAGGCGCGCGAGCAGCGCCCGGCCTATTCCCCGGCCGCGAAAGGCGGGACGGACGAAGACGTCCTCGAGATAGATGCCGTGGCGCCCGCGGAAGGTGGAGAAACTGAGAAACCAGACGGCGAAACCCGCCGGCTCGCCGTCCCATTCGGCAAGATCGCAGAACAGCTTCGGGTCGGGCGCAAACAGCGCCTCCGCGATCCGGGATTCGTCGGCCTCGACCTCGGACTCGCGCCGCTCATATTCCGCAAGCTCCCGCACCAGCGACAGAATCAACGCGCTATCGCTGCGCTGCGCCGGGCGGATCGTCACGCTCACACCGCCACCTCCGCCTTGATGTGGGGATGCGGATCGTAGCCCTCGAGGGTGAAGTCCTCGTAACGGAAGGCGAAGATGTCCGTCACCGCCGGATTGAGCCTCATTCTCGGCAGCGGGCGCGGCTCGCGCGTCAACTGCAGCCTGGCCTGCTCGATGTGGTTGCGATAAAGATGCGCATCGCCAAGGGTATGGATGAAGTCGCCGGCCTTCAGTCCGGTGACCTGCGCCACCATCAGCGTCAGCAGCGCATAGGACGCGATGTTGAACGGAACCCCCAGGAACACGTCGGCCGAACGCTGATAAAGTTGGCAGGAAAGCCGTCCCTCGGCGACGTAGAATTGGAACAGGCAGTGGCACGGCGGCAGCGCCATCCTGTCCACGTCGGCCGGGTTCCACGCGGTGACGATGAGGCGGCGCGAGTCGGGATCGCGCCGGATCAGCTCGATGACCTGCGCGATCTGATCGATCGTGCGTCCGTCCCGCGCCGGCCATGATCGCCACTGCCGGCCATAGACCGGCCCGAGCTCGCCGCGCTCGTCGGCCCATTCGTCCCAGATGCGCACGCCGTGCTCGTTCAGATATTTGATGTTGGTGTCGCCGGCGAGAAACCAGAGCAGCTCGTGAATGATCGATTTCACGTGCAGCTTCTTGGTGGTGAGCAAGGGAAACCCCGCCTCGAGCGCAAACCGCATCTGATGGCCGAAGATCGATACCGTGCCGACGCCGGTGCGGTCTTGCTTGACCACGCCGTCGCGCAGGATGCGTTCCATCAGATCGAGATACTGACGCATGGCAGGGGACCGGATGCGACGCCGAGCATGGGCAGTTTCGCCCGCTCGGGCAACATGCGCGGCGCGGCTGTCAACATCCGCGATTTCATTGGCCAATCGGTTGCTTATCATGGCGACGCGGCCGCCACCGCAAGGCCGGAGGGCGCCCGCCCCTCCCCCGCCCTGCCGGAGTTCGGCGCCGGGCCCAAGGCGCTGCGAGGCCGAGACCATGGTGCTACGATAGCGTCTCTGGGGAGGAACATTCCATGCCCGTCGATCTCACATTGCTTGCGCGCATCCTGCTCACCGTGGCGACGCTCGGCTACGGATTTGCCACCGTCATCGCGGACTTCAACCGGACCCACGCGACCAATCCGCGATGGACGCCGCATGCCCGTTTCCACGTGGTCTGGCAGATCTCGAGCTATGTCGGCTTCGGGACGCTGGCGCTGGCGCTGATCTGGTGGCCCGGACCGCTTGCGCTCGAACGGCTTTATCTCGCCGCGCTGATGGCAGCGATCGTGTATGCGGCCTTTTTCGTCGCGGTCTTCGCCATGCCGATCTATGGCGGCGGCGCCTATGACGAGAACGGCTACCTGCCGTTCAAGGCGCCGATCCCGATCATCGCCAAGGCCTGGGACGTCAACATCACCATCTTCAGCGTCCAGGTCGTCGTGCTCGCGGCGGCCACCCTCTCGGCGCTGGCCGCGGGGTGAGCGGGAGGCGGCGCGAGCCATCCCGCGCCGCTTCGGCCGCATGCCGTTCCTCGCAGACTTGTGACCGCCCCGGGCGGACGATCGGTCGCGCACAAGTGGGATAAGTCATTGTAACAGCATGAGAAATGACTTCGTTTGCGGCGGCGGGCAGGCGCCGCGGCGCGCCGCGGGCGCGAGTTTCGTATTGACCAAGCCTCCGCGCATCGATTGAGATGGCCGCCGATTGTTCATCATTGCCACGATCACCCGTGCACAAGCTCTTTCCCTGGTGGAAGCGCGACTACTACGCCGGCGCGCTGATGATCCTTCTGGGCCTCATCACGGCCCACGAAGGCAGCAACTATCCTCTCGGCACCCTCAACCAGATGGGTCCGGGCTATTTCCCGGTCGCGCTCGGCATCCTGCTGATGATTCTGGGCGGTCTCATCGCCGCCACCGCGACCGCGGGAGCCGACGCGGAGGAGGCCGCGCTGCCGCATGCCGAGTGGCGCGGCTGGGCCTGCATCATCGGCGGCCCCGTGTTGTTCATCCTGCTCGGCCGCACGACCGGAATGCTGCCGGCCACCTTCGCCTGTGTCTTCGTCGCCGCGCTCGGTGATCGCGAGACCACGCTCAAGAGCGCGCTCATCCTCGCCGCCAGCGTGACGGTGTTCGGCGTGATCCTGTTCCATTATCTGCTGAAACTGCCGATGCCGGTGGTGACCTGGGGTGGCACGTGATCGAAACCGCCCTCACCGATCTCTGGTACGGGTTCTCCGTCGCCTTCGAGCCGCACAACCTGATGTGGTGCTTCCTGGGCGTGCTCGTCGGCAACATGGTCGGCGTGCTCCCGGGGATGGGGCCGGTTGCCACGATCTCGATCCTGCTGCCGCTCACCTTCGGCATGAAGCCGGTGGCCGCAATTCTGATGCTGGCCGGCGTCTATTACGGCGCGCAATATGGCGGCGCCATTTGTTCGATCCTGCTTAACCTGCCTTGCCATCCCCCGCACGCCGTGACCTGCCTCGACGGCTATCCCCTCACCAAGCAGGGCAAAGGCGGGACCGCGCTCGGCATCACGGTCATCGGCTCGTTCATCGGCGCCTCGTTCGGCATCACTGAAATGATCTTTCTCGCGCCCGCGCTCGTCAGCGTGGCGATGAAATTCGGGCCGGCGGAGGTCTGTTCGCTGATGCTGCTCGGATTGCTCGCGGGCTCGACGCTCGCGCGCGGCTCGCCGCTCAAAGGCGTGGCGATGACTGTGCTCGGCCTGATCATCGGCATCGTCGGCGCCGACATCGAAACCGGGACGCCGCGGCTGACCTTCGGCCTGCTCGAACTCTACGACGGCGTCGAGATCGTCGCGCTCGCGCTCGGCGTCTTCGGCATCGCCGAGTTCATGAAGAGCATCAACCAGAACGTCAAATTCGATACCAAATACGCCAATGTGAAGGTCCGCGACATGTGGCCCTCGGGTGCCGACATCAGGCGCTCGTTCTTCCCCTGGATCCGCGGCACGCTGATCGGCAGCCTGTGCGCGCTGATCCCCGGCACCGGCCCCACCATCGCTTCCTTCGTTTCCTACGCCACGGAAAAGAAGATATCGCGCACGCCCGAGCGCTTCGGCAACGGCGCGATCGAGGGCGTCGCCTGCCCCGAGGCATCCACCCATTCCTCGGTCCAGGGCGACTTCATCCCCACCATGAGCCTCGGCATTCCCGGGGACACGGTGATGGCCCTGCTGCTCGGCGCGCTGATGATCCAGGGCATCGTTCCCGGACCGCAGCTCATCAGCCAGCATCCCGACATCTTCTGGGGGCTGATCGCCAGCTTCTGGATCGGCAATATCCTGCTGGTGATCCTCAACGTGCCGATGATCGGCCTGTGGGTGAAGATGCTCGCGGTGCCGTACAAATATCTCTACCCGAGCGCGCTGTTCTTCGTCTGCATCGGCGTCTACGGCGCCAACAACGATATGTTCCAGGTCGGCCTCACGCTGTTCATCGGCGTCTTCGGCTATATTCTCCTGCTGCTCGGCTTCCATCCGGCGCCGATCCTGCTCGGATTCGTCCTCGGACCGCGTTTCGAGGAGAATTTCCGCCGCGCCATGTTGATCTCGCGCGGCGACATCTGGGTCTTCGTCGACATCAAGAACCATCCGATCAGCACGGTGTTCGTCGGCCTTTCGGCATTGCTCATCGTGGCCCAGGTCGTGCTCTGGCTGCGTCGCCTGCGGCCGGGAGAGCGCGCGCCGCGGATCGCGGCGACGCCCTCGCAGGCGGAGGGCTGAGACCGCGCCGCGGCGCGGCGGCGGTCGACCGCGCGGCGGAATGCGGCGCGATTTTAATCAAACCGGCGGCTATTCCTTGAGTGGTTTCAAAGGGAGACCCCCTAGAACGGGCGCGCTCGGAGGCCCGATCTTGCTCACAGGGGGGTTCGATGGATCGCTCAAGGCAACAGGTCACGCCCGCGGAAATTCTCGCATTTCCGCACATGACCCGGCAGAACGCGCAATTGCTGGAAACCGTCCTCAACAACATGGCGCAGGGCGTGCTGATGTTTGATTCGGAAACACGCTTAATTTTCTGCAACCGCCGCTATCTCGAGATGTACGGGATGTCGGCGGAGGTCGTTAAGCCGGGATGCCTCCTGCGCGATCTGCTCGCCCATCGCCTCGAACGCGGGACCTTCGTCGGCGACCCCGACGATTACATCGCGCGCCTGCGCGAAGGCATGGCGAGCGGCAAGCCCTACAGCCTCACCGTTTCGCTCGACGACGGACGGGCGTTTTCGGTCGTCAGCAAACCGCTCGATGGCGGCGGCTGGATCGCAACGCACGAAGACGTGACCGAGCGCCAGCGATCGGAAGAGCGCATCGCGCACATGGCGCGCCATGACGCGCTCACCGACCTGCCCAACCGTGTCATGTTGCGCGAGCGGCTCGAGCACGAATTGAAGCGCGTCAAGCGCGGGGAATGCCTTGCCGTGCTCTGCCTCGATCTCGACCAGTTCAAGAGCGTCAACGACGCCCTCGGCCATCCGATCGGCGACGAACTGCTCAAGCTCGTCGGCGAGCGGCTGCGCGCCTGCACGCGCGAACCCGATACGGTGGCGCGTCTCGGCGGCGACGAATTCGCCATTATCATGACGCAGATGCAACAGCCGACCGACGCCGCGGTGCTGGCGCGGCGCATCCGCGAGTCGATCGCCAAGCCTTATCAGATCGACGGCCACCAGATCGTGACCGACATCTCGATCGGCATCTCGGTTGCACCCATGGACGCGCTCGACGCGGAAGAACTGATGCGCAATGCCGATATGGCGCTCTATGGCGCCAAGGGCGACGGCCGCGGGACTTTCCGCTTCTTCGAGCCGGAGATGAACACGCGGATGAAAGCGCGGCGCGAATTGGAGATGGACCTGCGCAACGCCCTCGCCGGCAGAAAATTCGAGCTCTATTATCAGCCGCTCGTCGACTTGCGGACCAACGCGATCACCGCCTTCGAAGCGCTGCTGCGCTGGAACCATCCCACGCGCGGGGTGGTTTCGCCCGCCGATTTCATCCCGATCGCCGAGGAAACCGGCCTGATCGTGCCGCTCGGCGAGTGGGTGCTCAGAACGGCCTGCGCCGAAGCCGTCAACTGGCCGGAACACATCAAGGTGGCCGTCAACCTGTCGCCGGCGCAGTTGAACAACCGCAATCTGCTCAGCACCGTGACCGGGATCCTGGCGGAAACGGGCATGCCGGCGCGCAAGCTTCAGCTCGAGATCACGGAGACCGTGCTTTTGCAGAACACCTTCGCCACGCTCGCCACGCTGCACGAATTGCGGAAGCTCGGGGTGCAGATCGCGCTTGACGATTTCGGCACCGGCTATTCCTCGCTCAGCTATTTGCGCAGCTTCCCCTTCGACAAGATCAAGATCGACCGCTCCTTCATCCAGGATCTCTCGAATGGCAGCGAGCCCGCGGCGATCGTCAACGCGGTCGCCAATCTCGCCAAGTGCCTCAACATGGCGTCCACGGCCGAGGGGGTGGAAACCGAGCAGCAGCGCGACATGCTGCAGGCGATCGGCTGCACCGAGATGCAGGGCTATTTGTTCAGCCGCGCGCGGCCGGCCCAAGAGCTGCGGCAGTTTTTCGAGGACGAGGCGGAGCAAGGCATCGGCGCGGCGTGACGCGGCAGGCCGGATCAGGCCGGGCGGAACCGCGCGAGCCGATGGCCGCCCCGCCCTTCCTTCGGCCGGGGCGGCGCCCTATATTCGTCCCGCCGGGGCGACCCGGCTATGGCGATAAACGGCCGTCGTAATAAACCCATCGGACCCGGGGGCAGTACCCGGCGGCTCCACCAGAGGCCAGATGTCGGATTGCAGAGGGGGCCGGTTCTGCGTTTTCCGATCTCGGCTCTCCGACATTTGACCTCTGATTTCGGGGCCGAACTAGGATCGACGAGGGCGTAAAGGGCGTGCTTTCGCCCGGCATGGTACCGCCGTTATCGGGCCGAACACATAGTTGCCAACGACAACTATGCTCCGGTGGCTCAGGCCGCGTAAGCGGTTTGAAAAACCGACCTGAAGTCCTGACGGCTTAGCCCCGTCCGGCGGGGTCCGGAGGCACCCGGCAACAGAAGCCTCCACCTTCCCCGACGCGACGGACGGGCATGGGCGGGAGGAGCGGAGCGCCTCGCCGCCGGCGCCGGCCGCGCCGGCCCCGGACGCGGAAGACGCCTCGAGGAGACGACGGCTCCGTCGGTATTGGTATTGTGCTATTGTGCTAATATGTGCGCGTGCAACCGGGTGACGCCCGAATCCCCGTCACACCCGTCCCTGCACGGGAAGCGCGGGGGCAGTCGGGGTGAGCGTTGCGCGCATGCGACGCCGGCCGCGCGCCGCGCGATCTTCCTCCCCCTGAAAAGGCGAGGAATGAGGCGGGGATCATGGATCACCGGTCCATGAATCGGGTTCCCGGAGTTGCGAGGATGGACCGCTGACCGCCGAACGCTGCCATGGCCGATCAGATCCGCTACGATCTCCTCACGCAACAGGCGCTCAGGGGCGTGGTGCGCAGCGTGCTCGCCGACACCGCCCAGCGCGGCGGCCTGCCCGGCGACCATCATTTCTTCATCGCGTTCGACACCACGCATGCCGGCGTGCGGATGCCGGATCGGTTGCGCGCGCAATATCCGCAGCAGATCACCATCGTGCTGCAGCACCAGTTCTGGGATCTGAAAGTGAGCGAGGATGCCTTCGAGGTCGGCCTGTCCTTCGGCGGGGTGCCGACCAAGCTCACCGTCCCGTTCGAAGCGATCACCAAGTTCATCGACCCGGCCGCGCAATTCAGTCTGCAATTCGAGGAGATCGGCGAGGACAGCGCGGGCGAAGCCGCCAATGCGGCGGAGAAAAATCGAGGCGCTGGCGCCGACAGACGCGCCGACAATGCGGGCGAGAGCGGAGCGCGCCTGCCGGCGGCCTCGGCCCAATCCTCGAGCGTGCCTCGGACGCCAGCCACTGACGAGGAACCGACGCCGCCGGCCGGCGGCGCCCAGGTCGTGCGGCTCGATCGCTTCCGCAAGAAATAGCCGCGCCGCGAAGCGGCCGACGCCCGCCGGACACGCCATGGCAAAATCGCGCGCCGCCGACCTTCCTCCCCGGACTCGCAACGAGAGCGACGGCTTCGGCACGCTGCCGGTCCCCGCCGACCGGCTGTGGGGTGCGCAGACGCAGCGGTCGCTGCTTCATTTCCGCATCGGCGAGGAACGCATGCCGATCGAGCTCGTGCGCGCGCTCGGGCTCGTCAAGCGCGCC
This sequence comes from Pseudolabrys sp., assembly GCA_019689975.1. Taxonomy (GTDB): domain Bacteria; phylum Pseudomonadota; class Alphaproteobacteria; order Rhizobiales; family Xanthobacteraceae; genus Pseudolabrys. The sequence goes on along the minus strand of JADGGK010000016.1, from coordinate 29,065 downwards.
GCGGCCGAGGTCAATTGCGAACTCGGCCTGCTCGACCGCAAGCGTGCCGATGCGATCGTCGCGATCGCGCAGGACATCGCCGACGGCAAGCTCGACGACCATTTCCCGCTCTCGGTCTGGCAAACCGGTTCCGGCACGCAGACCAACATGAATGTCAACGAGGTGATCGCCAACGCCGCCAATCTCAGGCTCGGCGGCGAGCTCGGTACGAAAAAGCCGGTGCATCCCAACGACCACGTGAATATGAGTCAGTCGTCCAACGACGCGATCCCGACCGCCATGCATATCGCCGCGGCGCTGGCTATCGAGCATCACCTGCGGCCGGCACTGACGGCGCTTCATGCGGCGCTGAACCGCAAGGCGAAGGAATTCGCCGGCATCGTCAAGATCGGCCGCACGCACCTGATGGATGCGACACCGATCACGCTGGGGCAGGAATTTTCCGGCTATGCGGCGCAGGTCAAGTCGGCGCTCGCGCGGCTCTCGCGCGCGCAGCGCGAGCTTTTCCCGCTGGCTCAGGGCGGCACCGCGGTCGGCACCGGACTCAACGCCAAGCCGCAATTCGCCAAGGCCTTCGCCCGGCGTGTCGCCGCGCTCACCCGGCTGCCGTTCGTCAGTGCGCCCAACAAATTCGAACACATGGCGGGACACGAAGCCTATCTCATCGTGCACGGAGCCCTTGATGCGGCCGCCGCCGCGCTGTTCAAGATCGCCAACGACATTCGCCTGCTCGGCTCGGGCCCGCGTTCCGGCCTGGGAGAACTCATCCTTCCGGCGAACGAACCCGGCTCGTCGATCATGCCGGGCAAGGTCAATCCGACCCAGAGCGAAGCCCTCACCATGGTCTGCACCCGCGTGTTCGGCAATCACACAACGATGACCGTCGCCGCGAGCCAGGGTCATTTCGAGCTCAACGTGTTCAAGCCGGTGCTTGCCTATTGCATGCTGCAGTCGATCAGGCTGCTCGGCGATGCGGCGCGCTCGTTCGCCGACCATTGCGTTGCCGGCATCAAGGCCAACGAGCCGCGCATCCGCGAATTGACGGAGCGCTCGCTGATGCTCGTCACCGCGCTCGCGCCGAAGATCGGCTATGACAAGGCGGCCGAGATCGCCAAGGCCGCGCACGCCAACGGTACCACGCTGCGCGAGGAAGCGATCCGCCTCGGCCATGTGAGCGGCGCCGAATTCGACCGTCTGGTGCAGCCGGCCAAGATGACCCGGCCTTCCTGAGCCTCGACCGGCCCGGCCGCCGCGTCCCGCGCGCGGCATTCGCGTCGCGCAGGATCCGTTTTCGGGACGGCGCCGGGTCAAGCCGCCCGTTGCGGGGCTTTCCGCCACGGCGGCGCCGATCCGCTGCGATCGCCATCGGCTGCGGGCGCGCGCACGCCCGTTGCGATCAACCAACCGTGTGTTGAATCCGCGACGCGGCTGCCGCAATCCTCGCCGAGAGGGCGTGAATGCCGCCGGCGGCGCACGAAGCGCCGGCGGGAGGCGCGGATGCGGTCCCGGCCGCCGTTTCGCGGCGGTTGCGCGGTCGCGCCCGTTCCGCGCGGGGAGGGGTCGATGAAATCTCCGGTGGTCAAACGCTCGATCGTGATCGCCGGTCACAAGACGAGCGTCAGCCTTGAAGACGCCTTTTGGACGAGCCTGAAGGAGATCGCCGCCGGCCGCGGCATGACGCTGTCGGAACTGGTGGCGGCGATCGACGCCAAGCGCCGCCACGGCAATCTTTCCTCGGCCATACGCCTGTTCGTGCTCGATCATTATCGCGCCCGCGGCGACGGCCCGCCGCAACGACCGCTCGCCGGCAGCGCCGACCCCTCAGCGCTGCGTGCCGACTGAGACCTGCGGCCTGGCGCGCGGCGGCAGCGGATCGACATAGACGGGCACGGGCAGCGTCGGCACGGGTTGCGGCGGCATCGCGATCGGCGGCGGAGCCAGGCTTGGCGCGGCGGGGACGACCGGGGCGGCGCCGGCATTGCCTGCGGTCGGCGCGGATGACGACAGGTTGCTCGTGCGCGAGGACTGCTCGACCGCCTTGAGACGCCGCGTTTCGTTCTCGACCGCGCGCAGCATCAACCAGGCGGTCAAAGCGGACACGTCGACGGTCCGCGCCGGGGCCGCAATCGGCCCTTTGACGGCGACGAAGATGTCGGGACGACCGCTCCGCGCATGATCCGACAGCACGAGATGCAGATCGAGCGTGGCGTCGAACAGATCGACGCTGCCGCCGAGCGCAAGGTCGCAGGCCTCCGCCGTCGCCGTGAAATCGGCAAGCCGCGCCTGTCCGGCGTCGATGGCGATCGTGCCTTGCGCCTGCCTGACCGGAAAGTGACCGCTGGCGAGCGCCCGACGCGCCACCTCCGACAGGCGCGCGGCATCCATGCCCGCCCCCTCATCGACCGCGCGGACCGCCAAATCGACAGCACTCGGGTTGAGCCCGGCGAATGACGCATCCGCCAGCGAGAAGCGGCCGCTGCCGCGCAGCGAGCCGACGAGCGCGGCCGGACTGAGACCGGCGCCCGCCGCGGCGACGGTCAAGTCCAACCGGCCGGCGAGCGGCGGCCGCGCGGCCGCCGTCAGGAGCGGCGCCGTCTCGGCACCCGCCAGCGTCGCGCTGCCGCGCGCCGAGACGCCGTCCGCGGCCGAATGCAGACTAAGCTCGCCCGTGAACCGACCGCCGGCGACCGCGCCCGTCATGCGCTCGAGTGCGAATTCGTCACGACCGAAACGCAGCGTGGCGCTGAATTCGCGCATGTCCACCCGCGGGAAAATCGCGAGCCGTCGCGCCTTGACCGTCACCGCTCCCGCAAGATCGCCGAACAGACCGCCGGCGAAAGGCTCCTCCGGCCAGGTCCAGGCCGCATCCGGGCCCGAGGCGCCGGCCGGCATGCCGATCGCCGCGGCGAGCACGGGACCCGCCGCGGCGGCGTCGGCCTCGATCTCCCCGGTGAGCCGATGCGGCCGACCCAGGCTCACCGCGAGGCGGCCGCGCACGCCGCTGCCTGCCACTTTGCCGTCGATCTCGTGCAGCGTTAAGTCCTCGCCCGCAAGCTCGAGCCGGGTCGTGAGGCTGAACGGCAGCCGCGCGCCGCGCCGCAGCGGAGCGGCATTGGCCGTGCGAATCGCGACCCGCAACGCCGCCGCCGGCGGGTCGGCGAATGCATCCACGCTGCCGCTCGCATCCGCATCCAAGCCTCCGGCCGTCAGCCGCCCGGTGACCTGCAAATGACCCTCCGCCGGGCCGACGGCGTTGAACGTCAACGCAGCCGGGCCGGCATCGACCGCGATCAACCGATCAAGGCCGAGCAGCGTGATCAGCGAGCTTCCGTCCTCGGCGCCGAGCGTCCCGTCGAGACGCAGGGTGCCGAGGCGGAGCCGCGCGGCGTCGAAATCGCCGCTGCCGTCGAGCGCGAGTCGGACCTTGCCCGCGGTGCCCTCGACCGCCAAGCGGCCGTGCGCGCCATCGGCGACGGTGAGCCGCGCATGCAGCGCTATCGGCGCGGCCGCGGACAGGCGCGGTTCGAGAAGCTGCGTCGCACCCGGCGCAAGGCGCGACAGCAATGCCGCCGCTGCCGCCATGTCGGGCGCGGAAAGATCGAGCCGCACCTCGCCCTGAGCCGGCGCGTCGGACAGCGCCAGGCGGCCGCTCGCCGAAACCGCGGCGCCGGCGACATCGCCGATCGCAAGCTTGTCGATCTCCCAGCGATCCGCGACCGCGGCGAGGCGGGCGCTGAAGCCGCGCGCCTCGATGCCGGCGATGGTGACGCGGCCGATATCGGCGGCGATGGTCATGTCATGCGGTCGTTCGAGTGCCGCGCCTGCCGAGAAGGCGCGCGCGAAGTCGAGCGCAAGATCAAGATCGAGATCGGGGGCATTAAGCGCGGCGTCGAGCTTCGAGGGCCGACCCGGGGCGGCGAATTGGTAGACAAATCTGCCGGCCACCGCCCTGCGCGCGATCTCGCCGCTCAGATGCTCGACCGCGATCCTCTCCGGACCGGCCGTGATGTCGCCGCGCAGGCGCAGGCGGCGCGGCTGACCGGGTTTTGCCTGCGTGCGTCCCTGAAGCCACGCCGTCAGCGCGGCGGGGTCGAGCGATTCGAGCTCGGCCGCGCCGGTGAAAACGACGCCGGTCGCGCCGAGCCCGAGGTGACCCGCGAGCCGGGTCTGGGTGAAACCCGGCGCGCGGAATTCCAGCCGTTCGAGATCCCAGCCGCGCGCGTCGGCGGTCATGTCGCCGCGCAGATTCTGCAGGCCGCCGCCGGCGACGGTGAGCTGGTCGATGCCGATTCCGATCGCCAGCGGCACCGGCGGGCGAAACGCCTCGCGCACCCAGGCGGCGAGCTGGCGCAGCGCGGCGCCCGGGGCGGCGGCGCCGTGATGGCCCAGCACCCGGTCGAGATCGATCTGACCGCCCGATATCACGCCCTGCAGGCGCGGCGTCGCGCCGAAAGTCAGACGGGCAAGCCCGGTGAGCTTCACGCCGCGGTCCTGCGAGCCGTATTGGAAATCGACATCCTCGAGCAGCGCCGAGGAGGCGCTCGCCTTGATCCGTCCGGTCAGATGCCAGGGTTCGACCAGCCGCCCTTCCGGCGCCGCGATGCCCGCCAACCGGGTAAGGCCGAGCCGGCCCTCGAAGCGCGGGGAGCTTCCGCTCAGCGCCAAGGTGCCGCCGATCTCGACGCTGATCGGCCGTTCGCGCGGGTCGACGTTGAGGGTGAGCTTGATCGTGTCGTCCGCCGCATAGCGTCCGGCGGCGATGCGGAAGGGATAATGCTCGCCGTCGACCACCACGTCGCCCTCGCCCTGCACGGGACCGCGCAGCGAGCCGGCGGTGCCGTTGAAATAGAATCGGTCGAGGACGAGGCTGCCCCCGCTTGCCGCGTCGGCGAGCGTGATACGGCCGTCATTCACGCTCAAGCGGTCGATGGTGAGCGCCTCGGGCTTGAAGCCGACCGCGATCGCCGGCCCGGTCACGCGACCGGCGGCGTCGATCCCGAGCCGCAATCGAGGGCCGCTGAGGCGCAGTTCGGTGGCGCGCCATTCCCCGCGCAGCAGCGATCCGGTCGCAAGCTCGAGGTCGAGCACATCCGCGCGCATGGCGTCGGCGGCAGCGCCGATCGCGATATCGTGCAGCGTCACATGCGGAGAGGGCAGCAGCCGCACGTCGATTGCGCCCGCGACGCGCACCGGCACGCCGAGGAGCCGGCTCGCCTGCGCCTGCAACAACGGACGATAGGCCGCCCAGTCGATCAGGAGCGGACCCACGAGCGCCGTGACCAGCGCCAGGATGATCGCGATCGCTGCTGTGAGCAGGGTCGTCTGCAAGGGCGAACTCCAGCGCTGCTCCCCGCGAGCTCGGCTCGGGACCGTCGGCAACGCTGTGAAATCTACGCCAGTCTGGCGGCGATTGGCGGCATTTCTATGTCACCCGGCCCGCGGCATCCCTCGCCGCGACGCGAGAACGCCCCGCGCATGCGGGCCTCGCTGCCGGCGCGCCGCCATGCGCGCGATCGCGATCAACGGCCATGCCGGCTGCGCGACCAGAGGCTATGATGCGCGCCGGGCGGGCGCCCCGTCGCGGCGAAGCCTCGCCGCGCCGCGCGGCCTCGGCCCGTTCGCGATCGCATGCATGTCATTCCGGAGCGCCACGCCATGAGCAGCCGTCGTCCCGCCTTTGCCACCTCGCCGACCAACCCCTCGCTCGGCGAGATCCAGACCATCCCCTCGCGCAAGGCGGACATGCCCTATGCCCCCGCCATCCGCGTGGAGGCGCCGGGCGACCTGCTGTTCATCTCCGGCGCGACGCCCTCGCCGCTCTACCACAAGCATCCGCATGTGTTCGCCGAACACAACCACCCGGTGCGCATCGAAGACCAGACCCGGCTGGCGATGGAAAACATCAAGACGATTCTCGACCATGAGGGGCTGACATGGACCGACGTGGTCAAGGTGACCAAATACCTGACCGACATGCGCGACATGGACGGCATGGTGGCGGTGCTGGCGGAATATTTCGGCGCCTGGACGCCGGCCTCGACCACCGTCTGCGTCAATCAGCTCTCGACGCCGGGCGCCCGCGTCGAGCTCGACATGATCGCGGTCTATCCGAAGCGGTAGCCATTGGTCCGCCCAGGGGAGCTTCGGTTCTGCGCGGCCGGGGACGGTCCTACGACAGGGCGACGATCTTGCCCGGGTTGAGGATATTCTGCGGATCGAGCGCGCGTTTGATGGCCGCCATGACGGCGAGCGCCGCCGGTCCGTGCTCGGCCAGCAGATATTTCATCTTGCCCTGACCCACCCCGTGCTCGCCCGTGCATGTGCCGTCCATGGCCAGGGCGCGCTCGACGAGGCGCTCGTTGAGCGCCTTGCAGCGCCGGACATCCTCGGGGTCGTTCATGTCGACGAGCAGCGTGAGATGGAAATTGCCGTCGCCGACGTGGCCGACAATGGGCGCCGTCACCCCGGTCCGTTCGATGTCGGCCTGCGTCGCCACCACGCAGTCGGCCAGGCGCGAGATCGGCACGCACACGTCGGTTGCCACCATCTGCGAGCCGGGACGCAGCGCCATATTCGACAAGGCTGCGTGGTGACGCGCTTCCCACAGCTTGGTGCGCTCCTCGGGCCGGGTAGCCCAGCTGAACGGGCCGCCGCCGAACTCGGCGGCGATCTCGCCGAAGCGTTGCGACTGTTCGGCCACCGAGGCCTCCGTGCCGTGGAATTCCAACAGCAGCATCGGCGTCTCGGGCAGGCCGAGCTTCGAATACATGTTCACCGCGCGCACCTGCAGCGCGTCGAGCAGCTCGATGCGCGCGACCGGGATGCCGGACTGGATGGTCTGGATGGTGGCGTTGCAGCAGGCTGCGATCGTGGGAAAGGGGCATATGCCGCCCGCGATCGCCTCGGGGATTCCCGACAGGCGCAGCGTCAGCTCGGTGATGATGCCGAGCGTGCCCTCGGATCCCACCATCAGTCGCGTCAGGTCGTAGCCGGCGGCGCTCTTTCTCGCCCGGCGCGCGGTATCGATCACCTCGCCGCTCGCCAGCACGACCTTGAGCGCCAGCACATTGTCCTTCATCGTGCCGTAGCGCACGGCATTGGTGCCGGAGCAACGCGTCGCCGCCATGCCGCCGAGCGTTGCGTCGGCGCCGGGATCGATGGGAAAGAACAAGCCGGTGTCGCGCAGCTGTTCGTTGAGCGCCTTGCGGGTGATCCCCGGCTCCACGACGCAGTCGAGGTCCTCGGCGTGGACCCTGAGCACCCTGTTCATGTCGCGGAAATCGATCGCCACGCCCCCCTGCGGGGCGTTGACGTGACCTTCGAGCGACGTGCCGACCCCGAACGGGATGATGGGCACGCCGCGCGCCGCGCAGATGCGCACGATGCGCTGCACCTCTTCGGTGCTGCGCGGATAGACGACCGCGTCGGGCGGCTGGTTGGGAATCCAGGTGAGCGTGTTGCCGTGCTGCTCGCGCGCCGCGGCACTCGTGACCAGCCGGTTGCCGAAGGCCGCGGCAAGCTCCTCGAGCGCCCTGCCGACGGCGGCGCGGTCGCCGCGCGCATCCCCCGCGGCGGAAGCCTGCGCCATCACGTGCTGCTCTGCGGACTGCATGACGGCAAGATTAGCAGACGGCTGGCGATGTGCGAACGAGGCCGGGCTCGCCGCTCACGAATAGAGTCGGCTGTAGGGCGGTTGCTCGTTCGACGGCGCGCTCGCGTTGCGGCCCAGCGACAGGATCCAGACCATGATCATGAGCGCAAGAAAAAGCAGCACGGTCCCCCGCGCCAGCGTGGCCAGCATTGCCGCCTCCTCCGACTGTTCTTCGCTGTTCTCCGCTTCAGGATAGCGTCTGCTCCGCGCCCCGTGCAATCGTCGTTAAGGAGTGGTTAATTTGCCGCAAGCCACGGAGGGGACACGGGTTTTCTCGGTCGCCGGTGGACGGCGGGCCGGCGCTGTCGTAAAAGGCGCAACCCGTCCCGTACGCGCGGAGTTCACGCATGGCCGGCCCCGTCATCGCCTTCACGGAGAACATATTTCCCACGCTCGATCCGGCGCTCGGCGAGCTGCGCCGCCTCGATCCCGAGATCCGCATGGCCAAGAGCCCCAGCGCCGAGGACATCCTGGCGGTCGCGCGCGACGCCGACGCCGTCATGGTGACCTATGCGCGGCTCACGCGCGAGCTGATCGCGCAGCTCACGCGCTGCCGCGCGATCGGCCGTTTCGGTCTCGGGGTGGACAACATCGACCTTGTCGCCTGCAAGGAGAAGGGCATCGCGGTCAACTACGTGCCCGACTACTGCATCCGCGAAGTCTCCGACCACGCGATGGCCTTGCTGCTCGCGCTGATCCGCAAGATCCCGCTGGCCAACAGGCTGGTTCAGGCGGGACGGTGGGAGATGCCGGCGGTGGTGCCGATCACGCGCATCGAGGGCACGGTGCTCGGCCTTGTCGGTTTCGGCAACATCCCCCGGCGGCTGGCGCCGAAGGCGCAGGCCTTCGGCATGACGGTCATCGCCTATGATCCCTTTGCCAAGCCCGAGACCTTCGCCGCGGCGGGCGTCGAACGCGTCGATTTCGATACCCTGCTCCGGCGCTCGGACTATGTATCGATTCATGCGCCGCTGACGCCGGAAACGCGCGGCATGATGAACGCATCGGCCTTCGCCAAGATGAAGAAAGGCGCCTATATCGTGAACACGGCGCGCGGCGCGTTGATCGACGAAGCCGCGCTGGTCCAGGCTCTCGATGCAAAGCAGATCGGCGGCGCCGCGCTCGACGTGGTCGCGGTGGAACCGCTCGCCAAGGACTCACCCCTGCTCAACCGCGACAACGTCATCATCACGCCGCACACGGCCTTCTATTCGGTCGAAGCGCTCGAGGAACTGCAGCGCAAATGCGCGCGCGACGTCGCGCGCGTGCTCAGCGGCGAAAAGGCGGTCTATCCCATCTCCGCTTGAGCGCCGATGAAGATCGATCAAGCCGCAACCGACGATATCGCCGCGCCGTTCGTATCCTCGCTGATGCGGGTCGAGCCGCAATGGATCGATTACAACGGCCATCTCAACATGGCCTACTACAACGTCCTGTTCGATCGCGCCGTGGACGAGGTCTACGAGCTCATCGGGATCGGCCTGCCTTATCTGCGCGCCACGGCGCACTCGACCTTCACCGCCGAGGTCCATGTGCGCTACCTGCGCGAGCTGCACGAGGGCGATCCGGTGCGCGTCACCTGGCAACTGCTCGATTACGACGAAAAGCGCATCCACTATTTCGAACAGCTGCTGCACGCCGAGGAGGGCTGGCTCTCGGCCACCTCCGAGAACATGACGTTGCACGTCGACATGAGCGCGAAGAAGGTGGCGCCTTTCCCCGCCGCCGTCATGCAGCGGCTCGCGCGCGTCAAGGCAGCGCACGGCCGGCTGCCGCTGCCGCAAGGCGTCGGCCGCCGCATCGCCATGCCGGAACGGCGCGAGCGCGGCGTTCGGTGATGACGGCCCGTCGCCGCGAGCGCGGCAGGGAATCCCTTCGTGCCATCCCGACGCCCCTTCCTCCCCTTGCGAGGCAAGGGCGAAGCGATCCGGAATGACCCGTCATTGCGAGCCAAGCGCAGCGATCCGGACTTGACCCTGTGACCCTGGATCGCGTGGTCGCTTATGCGCCGCGCCGCGCAGTGACGGCGGCAGGGCGCGGCGCAGGATCGGGCGCGATGCGCCTGTCGGCGGCGATCGGAGCTTTGTCGGCGGTTACGGCAGCTTGCAGTCCTTGGCGTAGGGGTCGGCGTCCGCAACCAGCACCTTCTCGACGATCGAGGTCTGGTACTTGCCGTCCGGCCGTTTCACCACGCGCGTCAGGTAGAAATCCTCGATCGGATAGCCGTTGACGTTGAACTTGAACGGTCCGCGCAGCGATTTGAAGTCGGCTTTGCGGATCGCGGCGCGCAGCGCCTTGACGTCGGCGACATCGCCCTTGAGCGCCGCGACGGCGCTGTCGATCAGCATCGCCGTGTCATAGGCCTGCATGGCATAGGAGGCGGGAATGGCCTTGTAGGCCGCCTCGTAGCTCGCCACGAAGGCCTTGTTCTGCGGATTGTCGGTGTCCGGCGCCCAGGTCAACGCCCCGAACACGCCCTCGGCCGCCTCGCCGAGCGCGGGCAGCGTGGCCTCGTCGGCGGTGAAGGCGGAGAGGATCGGGATCTTGTCCTTGAGTCCCGCCTGGTTGAACTGCTTGATGAGACTGATTCCGAGACCGCCGGGCATGAAAGCGAACAGGGCGTCGGGCTTCAGCGCGGCAAGCTTGGAGAGTTCGGCTTGCCGGTCCATGCTGTTGAGCGGCACCAGCGCTTCCTCCACGATCGTACCCCTGTAGGTGCGCCGGAAGCCGGCCAAAGCGTCCTTGCCCGCCTGGTAGTTCGGCACGATGGCGAAGACCCGCTTGTAGCCCTTGTCGTTCGCCACTTTGCCGAGCGTCTCGTAGATCTGATCGTTCTGATAGGAGGTGACGAAGAAATTGGGATGGCAGGCAGCCCCGGCAAAAGACGAGGCACCGGCATTGGTGCTGATGAGGATCTTGTCGGCATCCATCACCGGCTTGTGGATGGCCTGCAGCATGTTGGAGAAGATCGGCCCCACCACGATGTCGACACGGTCGCGATCGAGCAGTTCCTTGACCTTCTGGATGGCGACATCGGGCTTGAGCTCGTCATCGGCCACGAACAGCGCGACCTCCTTGCCGCCCATGCGGCCGCCGAGCGCCTTGAGCGCGAGCTCGAAACCGTTCTTCGACTGCTGGCCGAGCACCGCCGCCGGCCCGCTCAGCGTGTAGATGAGACCGATGCGGATCTTTTCCTGCGCGACCGCGCCGTTGCCCGCCCCCGCCGCCGCGCCGAGCAGCGCGATCGCGAGCAGCCTTGCTTTGATGAACCGCATGACCCGACCCTCCCGTCACAAGCGCCGCGTGCCCAGTTGAGCGGGTCGGACGGGGGCAAGTCAACCGGCCCCGGCGCCGGCTGCGCCGGCAGGGAATGGTTGCCGGCCGGCATGCGAGACGACATGATAGCCGCGGCGTAGCGTCGGGGCGTCCGTCATGAAAGCGATCATCGTCGGCGGCGGAATCGGGGGCCTGACCACCGCGCTGATGCTGCATGCGCGCGGAATCGCGTGCGAGCTCTTCGAGCAGGCCGATGCCATCCGCGAGCTGGGCGTGGGCATCAACACGCTGCCGCATGCGATCAAGGAGCTCGCCGAGCTCGGGCTGCTGTCGCGGCTCGACCAGGTGGGCATCCGCACGCACGAGCTGCTTTATACCAACCGCGCCGGGCAGGTGATCTGGCGCGAGCCGCGCGGCACCGACGCGGGCTACGAATATCCGCAGTTCTCCATCCATCGTGGCCGTTTGCAGACGGTGATCTACCAGGCGGTGCGCGCGCGTCTCGGCGAATCGTGCATCCACACGGGCCATCGCCTCGGCGCATTCACCCAGGACGAGGCGGGCGTCACCGCCTATTTCTTCGGCCGCGACGGCGCCCACCTCGCCACCGCGCGCGGGGACGTCCTCGTCGGCGCCGACGGCATTCACTCCTTCGTGCGCGAGACGCTATATCCGAACGAAGGGCCGGCGCGGTGGAACGGCTCCATGCTCTGGCGCGGCGCCGCCGACTGGCCGCAATTTCTCACCGGGCGTTCGATGGTGATCGCGGGCGGGATGGCCGCCAAGCTCGTCGTCTATCCGATCGGCGCGAGCGCACGTCCCGACCGGGCGCTGACCAATTGGGCGGTGCTGGTGAAGGTCGGCGCGGGCGGCGCGCCGCCGAAGAAGGAGGACTGGTCGCGGCCGGGAAAATTCGAGGACCTGATGCCGCATGTGCAGCGTTTCAACATCCCCTTCGTGGATGCCAAGGCGCTGATCGAGGCGACGCCGGAATTCTGGGAATTTCCCATGTGCGACCGCGACCCGCTTCCGCGCTGGTCCCACGGCCGGGTGACGCTGCTCGGCGACGCCGCGCATCCGATGTATCCGGTGGGCTCGAATGGCGCCTCGCAGGCGATTCTCGACGCGCGCTGCCTCGCGGATCGGCTCCGCGATTGCGAGCATGTCTATCAGGCGCTGTGGGCCTATGAGCGCGAGCGGTTGCCGATGACGGCGGAAATCGTCCGCGCCAACCGCTCCGGCGGACCCGAAGGCGTCATCGACGCGGTCGAGGCGCGTGCGCCCGACGGCTTCGACGACATCGACAACGTGCTCTCCTACGAAGAGCGCAAGGCGATCGTGCGCGGCTACGCGGCCAAGGCCGGATTTGCCAAGGAACAGGTCAATCGGCCGGAAAAGGTCGCCTGAGCCCGCGCCGCGGCCATCGCGATCCGCCGCGGCCTCGGCGCGGCGACCGCGACGCTTTTGCCGTTCGCGGCAGAGCGGTCGGGGACGGCGCGCCGTTCATGCCGGCGGCGGCAGGAAATTGATCTCGTGGCGCGCCGCAAGCGCCATGACCTCCTGCGGCTTCTGCTCCTTCATCGCATGGATCGCCCAGAACAGGTCGTAGAGCCTGCGCGTGGGCGTAACCCAGAACAGGCATTTCACCGGCTGATCGGATTTGTTGAACAGCCCGTGCGGAATGTTCATCGGCAGGCGAATGAGATCGCCGGCGGTGGCGACGAAATCCTTGCCGTCGACCCAGGCGTCGAGCCGGCCCTCCAGCATGTAGATGAATTCGTCCTGGGTCGGGTGCACGTGCGGCGGCACCGAGGTGGCGGGCGGGAAGGTCGCGTGCCACGAGAAGGAGGATTCGCAGACTTGTTTGGGCACGTAAGTCTGGCCCAGGATGTTCCAGACGATGCCGTCGATGCCGGTATTGGCCTTGGTGACGCCTGGCGTGAGTGGCTGCATGACATGGGGCTCCCTGTGGCTTGCCTGCCGGCTACGGCAGGTTCCGATCGGATTGCATCGGCGCCGTCATGGCGAGGAGCCCCGAAGGGGCGACGAAGCAATCCCGCCTCGGCATGGCCAATTCCGTATTGCTTCGTTGCGCTCGCAATGAGCGGTCACTATCACCGACATCCGCGCTAGCTTAGAGGCTCGCCGCCGCGAGTTCCAGCGGCCGCGGCGAGGGGCTTGAATGCCCCTCGAAATTGCCGGCCATCAATGTCATTTTCAGGCGGAAGCAGAATCAATCAATGTCCGAAGCCGAACATCGCGTCCCGATCGACACCGGTCCGCAGCCCGCCGCGGAAGGGATAGCGGCGCGCGCGCTGCGCTTGCGCGGCGCGACCTATCTTGCCGGTCTCAACCCCGATCAACGATGCGCGGTCGAGACCCTGGACGGGCCCGTGCTGGTGCTCGCCGGCGCCGGCACCGGCAAGACGCGCGTGCTCACGACCCGCATCGCCCACATTCTCAATCTGGGCCGCGCGCGGCCGGCCGAGATCCTCGCCGTCACCTTCACCAATAAGGCGGCGCGGGAAATGAAGGACCGCGTGGGGCAGATGATCGGTCAGGTGGTCGAGGGCATGCCCTGGCTCGACACCTTCCACGCGATCGGCGTCAAGATCCTGCGCCGCCATGCCGAGCTCGTCGGCCTCAGGAGCGACTTCACCATCCTCGATACCGACGACCAGATCCGGCTGATCAAGCAGCTCCTCGAGTTCGAAAAGCTCGACGAGCAGCGATGGCCGGCGCGCGTGTTCGCGGCGTTGCTCGAAGGCTGGAAGAATCGCGGTCTCGCGCCGGACCAGGTGCCGGCGATCGAGGCCGTAAGCTTCGCCAACGGCAAGGGCAAGGCGCTCTATCAGGCCTATCAGCAGCGGCTGAAGACGCTCAATGCCGCGGATTTCGGCGATCTGCTGCTCGAGTGTATCCGCCTGTTCCGACAGCATCCCGACATCCTGCGGCAGTATCAGGAGCGCTTCAAGTTCATTCTCGTGGACGAATATCAGGACACCAATACCGCGCAGTATCTGTGGCTGAAGCTGCTGGCACAGCCGCGATCCTCGCCGGACGCGCCGGGCGCCGCAACCGCCGGGGATGAGGGAGCCGAACGCGGGCGCTCCCCGGACGTCGGCCCGCGCCTGCATACGAACATCTGCTGCGTCGGCGACGACGATCAATCGATCTACGGCTGGCGCGGCGCCGACGTCGACAACATCCTGCGCTTCGAGCATGATTTCCCCGGCGCGAGGATCATCCGCCTCGAAACCAACTATCGCTCGACCGGCCATATCGTGGCCGCGGCCGCTCACCTCATCGCACACAATCGGGGTCGGCTCGGAAAGACGCTGCGCGCGGAGGGAGGCCCCGGCGAGAAGGTGCAGGTCACCGCCTGCTGGGATTCGGAAGACGAGGCGCGCGCGATCGGCGAAGAGATCGAGGCGATGCAGCGCGCCGCGCGCGAGAACGGCGCGGACCATCCGCTCGACGAGATCGCCATTCTCGTGCGCGCCTCGTTCCAGATGCGCGAGTTCGAGGACCGTTTCATCCAGATCGGCCTGCCCTTTCGGGTGATCGGCGGCCCGCGCTTCTACGAACGCGCCGAGATCCGCGACGCGCTCGCCTATCTGCGCGTGATCGCGCAGCCCGCCGACGACCTGGCCTTCGAACGCATCCTCAACGTGCCCAAGCGCGGCCTGGGCGACGCCGCCCTGCAGATGCTCAACGAAGTGGCGCGCCGCAAGCGCATCCCGCTCCTCGAGGCCGCGCGTCTGCTTGGCGCAAGCGGCGAGATGAAGCCGAAGCCGCGCGCCGCCCTGCGCGCGCTGGTCGACTGCTTCGACCGCTGGCGCGGCCTCGGCGCCAAGATCCCGCATGCGAAGCTTGCGGAAATCGTGCTCGACGAGAGCGGCTATACCGAGATGTGGCAGCGGGACCGCTCCGCCGATGCCGCCGGCCGCCTGGAAAATCTCAAGGAGCTCATCCGCTCCATGGAAGAGTTCGAGAACCTCACCGGATTCCTCGAGCACATCGCGCTGGTGACGGACGCCGACGGCGGCGAAGGCGGCGAAGCCGTCAACATCATGACGTTGCATGCGGCCAAGGGCCTCGAGTTCGACACCGTATTCCTGCCCGGCTGGGAGGATGGCCTGTTTCCGCACCAGCGTTCGCTCGACGAGGAGGGTCACGCCGGCCTCGAGGAGGAACGCCGCCTCGCCCATGTCGGGCTCACCCGCGCGCGCAAGCGCGCCCGCATCTATTTCGCCACCAACCGGCGCATCCACGGATTGTGGACCTCCACCATCCCCTCGCGCTTCCTCGACGAGCTGCCGCCGGACAATGTCGAGGTCACCGAGGCGAGAACCGGCGGATTCGGCATGGCCGCCTACGGCGCAAGCCGTTTTGACGAGATGACCGCCTTCGGCTCCAATTACGGCACGCCCGGCTGGCGGCGCGCGCAGGGTCGCCGCGGCGCTGGAGCCGACGAAGCCTCCGCAGCCGAGGCGCGCGTGGAGGCCGCCGAACGCGGCCGGCGCCCCGCCTCGCGGCTCGTTTCCCGCCCAGGCCAAGCGGGGGACGCGGGACGCGGCGGGCATCCCTTGCGGGCGCGCCGCGCGCCGCCGCTCATCGAAGGCGCGCTCATCGCCAAATCGACCGGCACCGTGTCGCAATTCGCCGTGGGCGAGCGCGTCTTCCACCAGAAGTTCGGCAACGGCAACGTCATCGCCGTCGACGGCAACAAACTCACCGTCGCCTTCGACAAGGCCGGGGAGAAACGGGTCGTGGACCGTTTCCTGGAGCGGGTGTGAGCGATCCTCCCTTGCGCGCTCGCTCCGGACGAGGACGGGCGCGGGCACTCGGCGCGGCAGCGACGGGTCCGGGATCATGGCCGCCGGGATCATGGCTTTCGTGATCGCGGCCTTGCCGGATCCGCCCCGCGCGCGGGAATGCGCGAGCGCCTCGGGTGTTCTGAGGGTCGGAAGCTGGGAACCCGCGGTCATGCGCCGATCGGCATCTCCTCTCTTTGCACTCGCCGCATGCCTTGCGCTTGCCGCGCCGGCGCGGGCCTTCGACATCAACACCCTGCGCGCCAAACATCGACTGCCGCCGCTTGCGGTCAGCGCGGCGCTCGCCGGCGCCGCCCATGCCCATGCGCGCGACCTGGCGGCGCGGCGCCATCTTGATCATCGCGGCTTCCGCGAGCGGGTCGCCGCCTTCAACGCGATCGCGGCCGAAAACGTCGCCTATGGTTGCCCCGACGCCGACTGCGCCTTCAGAATGTGGTCGCGGTCACCCGCTCACCGCCGCAACATGCTGTTGCGCGGGCTCACCCATTACGGCCTCGCCTCCGCGGTGGCGGCGGACGGGCGGCGCTACTGGGTGCTGGAGCTGGGAAGCGAATGAATGACGCCGCGGTCGCGCGCGGGGCCGGGCGCGCAACGAATCGCACGCGAATGTGAAACCAATGCCCGCGGTCGCGACTTATCCGGATACCCGCCCTGCCTTAATCCCGCCCCGCGGCATGCTAAGCTTGCCACGACGGATGGGCTGGAGGTCGTATCATGCGTTTTCCCGCCGCTCTGGTTGCCGCCGCCGCGATCATCGCCGTCATCACGCCGGCGCGCGCCGACCTGCTGATTCACATCGACAAGTCGACGCAGCAAATGACCGTCTCCGTCGACGGCGAGCAGCGCTATGTCTGGCCGGTGTCGACCGGGATCGCGCAATATGACACGCCGGACGGCATCTTCAAGCCGTTCCGCATGGAGAAGGATCATTTCAGCCGCGAATGGGACGACGCGCCCATGCCCTATTCCATCTTCTTCACCGAGAAGGGTCATGCAATTCACGGCACCAACCACAAGGGTCTCGGCCACCCGGCGTCGCACGGTTGCGTGCGATTGTCCGTCGCGCATGCCGCGCTCCTCTGGGACCTGGTGAAGAAGCACAAGATGGCGCACACCACCGTGGTTCTCACCGGCACCATCCCCAAGGAGGAACTGCCGGCGGTGGCGGAGCGTGCCAAGCCGCGCGCGGTGGCGAGCGCGCTGCCGCGCCCGAACGGCGACCTGCGCGCGCCCGACGATGCGCAATATTCCGACGACGATGACGAGGCGCCGATCGCGCTTCCTCCGCGCCGCGTCTATCGCGCCCCGCCGCGTTATTACTATTACGACGACGACGGATACTATTACATCCGGCCGCGCGGGCTCATCCCTTTCTTTCCCTTCTATGGCCGATGAGCCGGCGTCGAACGGCAAGCCCGCGCGGGCATCGTTGGACGCGGCAGCCGGCGCCGCCGCGGCGAAGAAAGGAGACACCCGTCATGGCACCGAGAACAGCAAGAGGCCGCGCGAGCTCCGCGGTCCGTCGACGCCGCGCCAAGCCCGGCGCGCGCGGCAGCGGAAAATACTTCCACATCGAGGTCCGTCCGCGTTCCGATTTCGTCGCCTTTCGCAATCATGACGTCGGCCGGCGCGGCGGCATCGAGCGCGTGGCCGGCCGGCGTGCGAGCGGCGGCTGGGCGACGCAGAAATGGCTGATCGGCAAGGGCCAAGCGCATCGCGCGGGTCGCACTCTCGTCGGCGACACGCAGGCGGCGCGCCGGGTTCTGGCGCAACTCGGGGCCGCGCCGCGCCACCTCGGCGGCGACCGTTTCGTGGCGCGTCCGCGCCGCAATGTCCCCGAAAGAGCCAAGCCCACGCCGGCCATGCGCCGCGCTCGGCGCATCAACATCGTCAAGGCGCAGGCCGCGGTGCGCCGCAAACGCCGCGGAACCAGATCGCGGCGTCGGCGATCGGCTTGAGGACGACCGACGAGGAGCCCAGAACCGTGATCCGCAAGCTGGCGTCCGGCAAATACCGCCTCTACTCGCGCAAGAAGGACCCGAGGACCGGCCGTCGCCGCAATCTGGGTACCTTCGCGAGTCGACGCGAGGCGCTGCGGCACGAGCGCGCGATCCAGTATTTCAAGCACACCAAGCGCTGATCCGGATCGCGTCCGCGGCGGCGCGCCCGGCAGGCCCGCGGTGATCGCCGGCGGCCGGGAACGCCGGGCATACCCCGTCACGGATGCGCCACGCCCAGCGCCGCCTCGCCGCGGTCGAGAATGAGCGGCACGATCAGGTCTTCCTCGTCATCGAGATGGCGCAGCAGGCCGCGGATCAGCGCGCGGCTGGCCGCGGCATGGTCGGCGCCGCAGCGCGCATGGCGCGCGATGTCGGCGCCCGCGAGCGCGTGCAAAAGCGCGTTCGCCGTCTCCGCAACGCGCGCCATATAAGCGTGGATGGCGTGGTGATCCTGCTCGAGCACGTCGAAGCCGCGCGCGAGTCTCGCCTCGGCGGCGCGGAAGAGCGGGAAATAGTGCAGATCCTCGATCTGGTGGTGCAGCGCAAGCTGCCGGAGCAGGAACTGCAGCCGCGGCATGATGAGGCCGGGGAAGCGGGTCGGCGCGATCTCGCCGGCATCAAATCCCTGCGCGACCCGTTGCACGAGATCCGCCAACTCGCGGAACATCGCGTGGCGCGAGAGCCAGAAGCGCGCCATGTCGCCGAGATTGGCATGGTTGTGCCATTCCTCGCGCGGATAGCGCGCGAGCAGCAAGCGCAGCTCCGGCGGCCATCCGTCGCGGTGCTCAAGCGCGAGCGCCTCGGCATGAGAGGGGGGCGGCGGATCGGTCATGCCGCTTCCATAGCCATTGCCAGAGCTGTCGGCAAACGCTGTAAATGCGGCGATGAGCACCCCCCTCGTGCGGCTTGACTGCGACGAGCCAACGGCGCGGCGCCTTGTCGCCGTGCTGGGCGAGGGCTTGGAGACCGAGGCGGCCGCTTGCGCCGCCTTCGAGGCCGCCGAAGGCCGCTGGCAGGTCGCCATCCATTTCCGCGATCCGCCCGACCCCGAGGCGGTGCGCGCGCTGGTCCGCGCGGCCGCCGGCGAGGCGGCCGCCGACGCGCTCGTCTTCGTGAGCCTGCCCGATACGGACTGGGTGGCGCGCAGCCTTGCCGACCTCGCCCCGGTACGCGTCGGCCGCTTCTTCGTGCACGGCGCGCACGACCGCGCGCGCGTTCCGGCCAACGCCATCGGCATCGAGATCGAGGCCGCGCAGGCCTTCGGCACCGGCCATCACGGCACGACCGCGGGCTGCCTGGCGGCGATCGACATGCTGGCGAAACGTCGCCGGAGGGCCCCGATCCGCGCCGGCGCGCCTCGCGGCAGGCCGACCGGCGCGTGCGGGTTTCTCGACCTCGGCACCGGTTCCGGCGTGCTCGCCATTGCCGCCGCGAAAAGCTTCCGCGGCCTCGTGATAGCAAGCGACATCGATCCGCGCGCCGTCGGCGCCGCG
Organism: Pseudolabrys sp.; assembly: GCA_019689975.1. GTDB lineage: Bacteria > Pseudomonadota > Alphaproteobacteria > Rhizobiales > Xanthobacteraceae > Pseudolabrys. Next base: position 9,807 of record JADGGK010000016.1, on the reverse strand, counting down.
CGCGCCAACGCGCGGCTCAATCGCGTCCAGCCGCTCGTGCGCGTGCTCCGCGCCACGGGCACGAATGCGGCGACGATTGCGCGCCAGGGTCCCTACGCGGCGATCCTCGCCAATATCCTGCTCGCGCCACTGCTGCGCCTTGCGGTGTCGATCGGCCGCCTGGCCGCGCCCGGCGGGTGGATCGTGCTCTCGGGGCTGCTGCCCGCGCAGGCCAATGCCGCTCTCGCCGCCTATCGCGCGCAGCGTCTCGTGCTGCAGCGGCGCATCGTGCGCGACGGCTGGGTCACCCTGCTGTTGCGCCGGCATTGCCGGGCCAGACGGGAGCGATAGAGTGCCGTCCATGTTCGAGGCACGCCTTCAATCCTTCGAGGAGACAGGCGGGCGCGCGCAGAGCGCCGCCCGGGTCGCCGCGCTGCGCGCGGAACTCACGCAACGCGGGCTCGACGGCCTGCTGGTGCCGCGGGCCGATCGCCAGCAGAACGAATATCTGCCGCCGGGCGAGGAACGCCTTGCGTGGCTCACCGGATTCACCGGATCGGCCGGTCTTGCCGTCGTGCTCGCGGACACCGCCGTTCTGTTCGTCGACGGACGCTATACCGTGCAGGCCACGGCGGAGACCGACGGCACGGTGTTCACACTCGAGCACCTCATCGAGCATCCGCCCGAACAATGGCTGGCGCGGAACCTCGCGCGCGGCGCGCGGATCGGTTACGACCCGTGGCTGCACACGAGCGAGACCGCGGCGAAATTGCGCGCGGCCTGCGAGGAGGCCGGCGCCGAGCTGGTCGCGCTTGGCGACAATCCGATCGACGCGCTCTGGCGCGACCGCCCGCCGCCGCCGCAGCGTCGCGTGGTGCTGCATGATCTCGCATTCGCCGGCGAAAGCGCCGCCGCCAAGCTCAAGCGCATCGGCGCGGAGCTGGCGCGGCTGCGCGCCGATTGCCTGATCGTGTCGGATCCGCACAACGTCGCCTGGGCCTTCAATATCCGCGGTGCGGACCTCCCGCATACGCCGGTCGCGCTCGCCTTCGCCGCGATTCCGCGCGAGGGCCGCGCGGTGCTCTATGTCGACGGCACCAAGCTCGACGACGCGGTCCGCCGTGCGCTCGAAGAGGTGGCGGACATCCGCGAGCCCCGCGAGCTCGTGCGCGACCTTGCGGACCTGCGCGGCAAGATCGTGCGGCTCGACCGCGCGAGCGCGGCCGACGCGCTGACCCGCCTCATCGTCGACGGCGGCGGCAAGCCGGTGAACGGCACCGATCCGATCACGACGATGAAGGCGGTGAAGAATCAGGTCGAGATTGCGGGCGCCCGCGCCGCGCACAAGCGCGACGGCGCGGCGGTCGCGCGCTTTCTCGCCTGGTTTGCCCGCGAGGCGCCGAAGGGCCGGCTCACGGAAATCGATGCGGTCGCGGCGATGGAAAGCTTCCGCCGCGAGACCGGACGGTTGAAGGACATCGCCTTTCCGACGATCGCCGGCGCCGGCCCCAACGGGGCCGTCGTGCATTACCGCGTCACCCGCACCTCCAACCGCCGCATCGGAACGAACGAGCTCTTTCTCATCGATTCGGGAGCGCAATACGAGGACGGCACCACCGACGTGACGCGCACCATCGCGGTCGGCACGCCGAGCGCGGAAATGCGCGACCGTTTCACGCGCGTGCTCAAGGGTCACATCGCCATTGCCACCGCGGTCTTTCCCGAGAACACGACCGGCGCGCAGCTCGACCCGCTCGCGCGCACCGCGCTCTGGCGCGCCGGGCTCGACTTCGACCATGGTACGGGCCACGGCGTCGGCAGCTACCTCTCGGTGCACGAAGGGCCGGCGCGCATCTCCAAGCTCGGCACCGTCGCGCTGCGACGCGGCATGATCCTGTCCAACGAACCCGGCTACTACAAGACCGCCGCCTACGGCATCCGCATCGAGAACCTGGTCCTCGTGATTGCCGAACCCAAGCCGCCCGGTGGCGAGAAACCGCTCAACGCGTTCGAGACGCTGACGCTCGCACCGATCGACCGGACGCTGATCGAGCCTCGGATGCTGACGGCGAAGGAGCGGCAATGGCTCGACAGCTACCACGCCCGCGTGCACGAGGTGATCGGTCCGCTCGTCGATGCCGAAACGCGCGGCTGGCTGGAGGCGGCAACGCAGCCGCTGTGAGCCGTGGTCGCGCCGCGCGCGGGGCGCTACTCGCCCCAGGCGCGGAAGGCTTCTTCGAACACGCGCTGGCCGGGCGTGCCTTTTTCCAACGCCAGGATGGCGCGCTTGCCGCTGCTGTAGATGATGGGAATGTCGAACCAGTCGCGGCTCTTGAGCAATTCGAGATTGCGCTGCACGTCGAGCTCCACCGCCGACAGACCGATCAGGAAATAGCCGTTGGTCACCTTGACGGAAAGCCCGGCGAGCGGCAGGCCGCGCGCCTGTTCGTTGGTCTTCATCAGCAGGCCGGGAACGTTGCCGATGCCGCCTTGATCAAAATCGGCGGGCAGCGTGAACATGACCTCGATGGTATGACTCGCCGGCAGCGCCTTGTCGGTGTTGCGGCGGATCGACAGCGTCATGCGCATGTGGCGCTCGGGTATCTCCACGTCAGCGCGGATCGCAAGCTCGGGAGCCAATCCCGGCCCCGGCGACACCGTCTCGGTGCGCCAGATGGCCGATCCGACATAACGTCGGCCCTGTGGATTGCTCGGATCCTCGTCGTAGAGGACGACCTTCTGCGCCACCGCGGCGGCCGGCGCCGTCGCCGGGGAGGCCGTCTTCGATTCGATGCGTTCGTCGATTTTCGGCTGCGTGGCCGGCGGCGGCGCGCTCGGCCGGCTGGCCGAGTCGCTTGCGGTGCGAAACCCGCCGACCAGCGCGCCGACGGTCTGGCGCTGCCAATAGCCGAGCGCGGCGAGCGCGACCACGACCGCCGCCACCGCGGCCCATTTGACAAGCGGAGCGGTGCTGCGCACCGGTCGCGGCGGCCGTTCCTCCGGCTCGGCGGGGCGGTCGACGGGCGCGGGCCGAAGCGGCGACCTTGCGCCGGCTCCGGCATAAGACGCCCACCCGTCCTCATGCGGGCGCGGCGGCTCGGACGGGGGGGCGGCCACGGGGCGATCGCCGGCCGCCGCTCGCTCGCCGGCAACGGCGCGCGGCTTTTCGCGCACGGCGCTGTTCGCCCCCGCCGTGCCGTCTCCCGCCCGCGCGGCTTCGGCGACCGTTTCGCGAAAATCCCGCAGGCCCTGGTCGCGCAGCGTGGGGGCGGGCTCGGCCGTCCGCGCGCCGCCGCCCGGCGAGGTCTTGGTGGCGGCTTCCGCCTCGACCTTGCGGATGGCCTCCTCCAGGGCCACGCGCTCGCGGATGACGGCGGCCTCGTCGAGAGGCGGATCGACGCTGCGCAGCTGCGTCACCAGCGCGGCGCGCGCGCGTTCGTAGAGCATGCGCCGGTTCTCGCCGGTATTGTGCTCGAGACCGGCCACGGCGCGGGAGATCAGGGATTGATAATCGGCCATCGCTGCCCAATCTGGTTTGGCTTCTTGTCTTTTTTCCGAATTCAAGCCTCGAAGGGATTGCGCATGAGAATGGTGTCTTCGCGCTCCGGGCTGGTCGAGAGCAGCGCCACCGGGCAGCCGACCAACTCCTCGATTCGGCGGACATATTTTATGGCCTGTGCGGGCAACTGCGCCCATGAGCGCGCCCGCGCCGTGGGCTCCTTCCAGCCGGCAATGGTTTCATAGACCGGCTCGACCCGGGCCTGCGCCTGCTCGCCGGCGGGCAGATAGTCGATCTCGCGGCCGTCGAGCCGGTAGGCGGTGCAGACCTTGATGGTGTCGAAACCGTCGAGGATGTCGAGCTTGGTGAGTGCAAGACCGTCGATGCCGCAGGTGCGGACGCTCTGCCGCACGAGCACGGCGTCGAACCAGCCGCACCGTCGGGCGCGGCCCGTAACGGTGCCGAATTCGCGACCGCGCTCGCCGAGCGCGCGGCCGACCGCATTGGCCTGTTCGGTCGGGAACGGCCCCTCGCCGACCCGCGTCGTATAGGCCTTGCAGATGCCGAGCACATAGTCGATCGCATTGGGGCCGATGCCGGAACCGGTCGCCGCCTGCGCCGCCACGGTATTGGACGACGTCACGAAGGGATAGGTGCCGTGGTCCACGTCGAGCAGCGCGCCCTGCGCGCCCTCGAACAGGATGCGCTTGCCTTCGCGCCGCTTGGAATCGAGCAGCGACCATACGGTGTCCATATAGGGCAGCACCTGGGGGGCAAGTTGTGCCAGGTCCTCGTAGACGGCTTGCGGCGCGATCTCGGCGAGCCCGCTTCCGCGTCGCAGCGCGTTGTGGTGCGCGAGCAGACGCTCGATCTTCGGCTTGAGTGCCGGCAGATCGGCAAGATCCATGAAACGGATCGCGCGGCGGCCGACCTTGTCCTCATAGGCCGGGCCGATGCCGCGCTTGGTGGTGCCGATGCGCGTGGCAGCGCCGTCCGCCTCGCGCAGCGCTTCGAGCTCGCGATGCAGCGGCAGGATCAGCGTGGCGTTCTCGGCGATCCGCAGCTTCTCAGGCGTCACCTTGATTCCCTGTTTGTCGAGCTGGGCGATCTCCTCGAGCAGCGCCCGCGGGTCGACGACCACGCCGTTGCCGATGATCGAAAGCTTGCCTTCGCGCACCACTCCCGACGGCAACAGCGAAAGCTTGAACACGGTATTGCCGATCACCAGGGTATGCCCGGCGTTATGGCCTCCCTGGAAGCGCACCACGATGTCGGCCTGTTCCGACAACCAGTCGACGATCTTTCCCTTGCCCTCGTCGCCCCACTGGGACCCGACTACCACGACATTCGCCATGCGGATGTTCCCTGCCAGCGTCCGGACGTCTGAAACCGGGTGCGGCCGGCCAGGTCCATCTTCGGATAAAGGATGGCGCGGACCGAGGCAAGGCGTCGCGACGGCCCTCCGGGGGCGCGGCCGCGCGCCCCCGAGGCCGCGCTCAGAACCGGAGCGGCTTGGCCTGCTGCACCTGCGGCAGCGCGCGAACCTTGGCGAGCACCTCTTCCGGCAGCTCGCCGTCGATCTCGATCAACGCGATCGCGCTGCCGCCGGGCTTGTCGCGGCCGACATGGAAGGTGGCGATGTTGATCCCGGCATCGCCCAGCGTGGACGAGAACTTGCCGATGAAGCCGGGCTTGTCGAGATTGGTGATGTAGATCATCGAAGGGCCGAACTCGGCGTCCATGCGAATGCCCTTGATATTGACGATGCGCGGGCGCCCATCGGCGAACACGGTGCCGGAGACGTGCCGCGACTGCCGCTCGGTCGTCACCGTGACCGTGATCAGGCTCTCGTAATCCTCCGGCATCTCGCGCGTCGTTTCCTCGACCACGATGCCGCGCTCCTTGGCCACCACCGGGGCCGAGACGACGTTGACGTCGCCGAGCATCGGCCGCAGCAGGCCGGCGAGCGCCGCCGAGGTCAAGGCCCGCGTGTTCATCTGCGCCACAAGCCCTTCGTAGGCGATCTGCACCTTGCTGATGCCGGTCTCCGTGAGCTGCCCGGCGAAGGAGCCGAGCTTCTCGGCCAGCGCGATGAAGGGTTTGAGCTTGGGCGCTTCCTCGGCGCTGATCGAAGGGAAATTGACCGCATTGGCGATGGCGCCGCGCAGGAGGTAATCCGACATCTGCTCGGCGATCTGCAGCGCCACGTTCTCTTGCGCCTCGGTAGTGGAGGCGCCGAGATGCGGCGTGCACACGACGTTCGGCAATTTGAAGAGCGGGTTGTCGGTCGCCGGCTCGGTGGCGAATACGTCGAACGCGGCGCCGGCAACGTGTCCCGATTTCAGCGCCTCGACGATCGCCGCCTCATCGACCAGCCCGCCGCGCGCGCAATTGATGATGCGCACGCCCGGTTTCATCTTCGCGAGCGCAGCCGCGTCGATGATGTTGCGCGTCTTGTCGGTGAGCGGCGTGTGCAGCGTGATGAAATCCGAGCGGCGCAGCAACTCGTCGAGCTCCACCTTCTCCACCCCGAGGTCGACGGCGCGCTCGGAGGCAAGATAAGGATCGTAGGCGATCACCTTCATTTTCAGGCCGAGCGCGCGGTCGGCGACGATCGAGCCGATATTGCCGCAGCCGATGATCCCGAGCGTCTTGCCGAAGATCTCGACGCCCATGAACCGGTTCTTTTCCCACTTCCCCGCCCGCGTGGAGGCATCGGCTTCCGGGATCTGCCGTGCCAGCGCCAGCATCAGCGAAATGGCGTGCTCGGCGGTGGTGATGGAATTGCCGAACGGCGTGTTCATGACGATGATGCCGCGCGCGGTGGCGGCCGGAATGTCGATATTGTCGACGCCGATGCCGGCGCGGCCGATCACCTTGAGGTTCTTCGCCCGCTCCAGAATCTTCGGCGATACCTTGGTGGCCGAACGAATGGCGAGGCCGTCATAGTCGCCGATCAGCGCGGCGAGCCTCTCCTTGTCCTTGCCGAGCGACGGCTGGAAATCGACCTCGATGCCGCGGTCCTTGAAGATCTGCACCGCGGAGGGCGACAGCGCGTCGGAGATGAGAACCTTGGGCATGCGCGTGCTAGGCCGCCTTCGCCAGCGCGGCCTTGGTCTCGGCGAACGCCCAGTCGAGCCAGGGCGTGAGCGCCTCGATGTCGCTCGTCTCCACCGTCGCCCCGCACCAGATGCGCAGGCCCGGCGGCGCATCGCGGTAATAGGCGATGTCGTAGGCCACGCCCTCCTTCTCCAGGAGGCCGGCGAGCGACTTGGCGAAGGCGCCCTGCGCCTCGAGCGGAAGCCGCGTGACCGCGGGATCGACCACCTTCAGGCACACGGAGGTGTTGGAGCGCTCGGCCGGCACGCGCGCGAGGTGTTCGACCCACGGCGTGACCTTGACCCAGGCGGCGAGCGCCGCGGCATTGGCATCGGAGCGGGCAATGGTCGCGGCAAGCCCGCCGATCGACTTCGCCCAGCCGAGCGCGTCGAGATAGTCCTCCACGCACAGCATGGAGGGCGTGTTGATCGTTTCGCCGGCGAAGATACCCTCGTTGAGCCGGCCGCCCTTGGTGAGGCGGAAGATCTTGGGCAGCGGCCAGGGTGGCTTGTAGGTCTCGAGCCGCTCGACCGCGCGCGGGCTCAGCACCAGCATGCCGTGTGCCGCCTCCCCGCCGAGCGCCTTCTGCCAGGAGAAGGTGGCGACGTCGAGCTTGTCCCAGGCGAGCCTCTGCGCGAAGGCCGCCGACGTGGCATCGCAGATGGTCAATCCCTTGCGGTCGGCGGCGATCCAGTCGCCGTTGGGCACGCGCACGCCGGACGTGGTGCCGTTCCAGGTGAACACCACGTCGGTGCTGAAATCGACCGCGCCCAGATCCGGCAGCTCGCCGTAGGGCGCGCGCAGCACGGTCACGTCCTTGAGCCCGAGCTGTTTCTCGACGTCGGTGACCCAGCCTTCGCCGAAACTCTCCCAGGCGAGCATCGTGACCGGGCGCGGCCCGAGCAGCGACCACAGCGCCATCTCCACCGCCCCGGTGTCGGAGGCCGGCACGATGCCGATGCGATAGTCAGCGGGAATTTCCAGCACCTCGCGCGTCAGGTCGATGGCGCGCTTGAGCTTGGCCCTGCCGAGCTTCGCGCGATGCGACCGTCCCAGGGCGGCGTCGGTCAGAGCGGTGAGATTCCAGCCGGGGCGCTTGGCGCAGGGGCCGGAGGAGAAGTGCGGAACGACCGGCCGCACGCCGGGTTTGCTCGCGCTCATGGTCTATCCTTCCAGATAGGCGCCCCTCGGTGGGGAGGGGTGTCCCGCTGGCGGACATAGGCGAGTTGGCGGCCGGGGTCAACCCGAGCGGCGACGGGCTCAGAACCGCACGGCGAGGCCGCCGCGGATATTGTTGAGATAGAGACTCAATCCGCCGAGCCCGAAGAACTGGATGCGTTCATATTCGCCGCGCACGAACACGTTCGGTGCGAGCGCTACGTCGAGCCCGGCGCCGATCGAATAGCCGTAGATGAACTTGTCGGACCGATTGTCGCTGGCCTGATTGACCACGGTCGTCACGGTGGGTGGGGAGGCTGAATTGTCCGTCTGCGTGTCGGTGATCGTCGCCGATGTCGCGATATCGGCCCGACCGACGACGAAACCGATCAGTCCATAGGGCAGGAAGTGGCCGGTGGCGTAACCGGCGCGGCCGCGAAGCGACGCATAATCGATCAGTTTGATGGACGAGCGCGCGTCGACCGTCACGTCGTGGGTCGTAGTGCCGGACGTCATTTGTGCGCTGACCGAATTCGCGGACACCGCGCTCCAGTCGGCCTTGGTGTAGTTCGCCTCGAGGCCGAGCACCACGTCGTCCCACTGCCAGTTGTAACCGAGGAAACCGCCGAAGCCGGAACCGTTGGAGTCGCTCTTGCCGAGCAGCGACCAGCTCGAGATGCCGAAGGTGCTGTCGAGGGACGTGTTGCGAAGCGCGTCGGCCACGACCGACTGCGTCACGTTGCTGAAATCGGCGCCGCCGCTGACATAGCTCGCATGGCCTCCGACATAGAAGCCTTCCCACAGCGCGTAGCCGTCGAACAGCGAGCCGCGCAGCGGCGCGTCGAGCCAGCCGCCGGCGGCCGCACCGCCCGCCGGCATGGCGGCGACGGCTGCGCCGATGGCGAGGCCCCGCAACATGATCCGCAACCGGCGCATTCCTTTTTCCCCTTCCCGATCCCCGGCGACGGGCGCCGTGCCTGATGCGGCGCCCGGTGCCGTCGCAGAACGGCTGCGGCGCTTCGCGCTAGCCGCGGCTGTGCAGCGGCGGCGGCGGCGGCGGCGGCACGTCGAGCAGCCAGCGCATGCCGAGTTTGAGGTCGCTCGACGTGATGTGGTGGAATTCCATCGGGTTGTAGAAATTGTTGGTGCCGTTGAAGGCGATCAGGTCGCCGCTTTGCGCCTTGCCCAGATCGACATAGCGGTAGGCGAGCTCGAGCGTGAGGTTGCGCGTGACCTGATAGGCGAGCCCGGCGTGGATCGCCCAGGCGAAATTCCAGGTGCTGGCGGTGCCGGCAAAGGCGTCGGAGCCGCCGTTTCCGGAGCATGACGAGCTGTTGATGCAGGTCGAAAAGTCGCCGAAATTGCTGATCGTGATGCGGCTTGCGCCGACGCCGCCGCCGACGAAGGGCGTGACGCCCCACCACGTGCCGAGATCGACATAACCGTTGAGCAGGAACAGCCATTCCGACTTGCTGGCCGTGTAGCGATCCGCGGCGAAGCACGGCGGCGGGCCGCCGCACGATCCGTTGGGAAGCTGTCCCACGTCGAACCCGTGGAAATTGGCGTTGCCGCGATATTCGCCGGTCACGTCGAAGCGCAGCCAGTTGTTGACCATATAGCCGATGCCGAGGCCGAACAGCGGCGCGGCATCGAAGCCCTTGTCGACATTGGTCACCGACTGGAAGCCGGAATAGTTGACGTTGAAAAGGCTGCGGACGCTCTGATTGGTGAAGCCGATATCGCCGCGCAGATACCAGCCGCCTGCTTCGGGCGGAATGATCGGCGGCGGCATCAGCAGGTCGGCGGCGCGCGCCGCCGGCAGGCTCGCCAGCGCAGCCATCGCCACGAGCATCGAGATCGCAAAACGCCTGACCATGATCGTCCCTCATCGAATCCGCGACTCCCATGCGGAGCGCGCTCACGAGGGACCTTGCCAGCAATTCGTTAAGTGTCGCTTAACCGTGTTTTTTAACGACGATTCTTAACGACTGCGGCGCAAACCGTCCGCGGCCGGCAGCTGCGTTAACCCGATCTTTACCGCGGCGCCCGCCGCACCCCGTGCGCGGTCTCGC
>JADGGK010000172.1 GCA_019689975.1 Pseudolabrys sp. | reverse complement strand
TCGATGCTGCCCGCGTCGGCGAGAAGGCCATCGAGAAAGCCGCGGAAGCGCAGGAAGCGCATGCCGCCGCCGTCGAAGCGGCTGCCGCGGAAGGAGACGCTGCCGCTCACGACGGCGCCACTGGCAAGCCGCAGTGCCCAGCCGGTGGTGGAGCCGAGGTCGAGCGCGAGCAGGGCGCAGGGCTGCGCGGTGGTCGCGATGCGGTGCGCTTGCGATGGCAGCGGGGCGCTGTTGGCTTGAAGGCGGCGCATCACAGCACCTCCTTGAGCCAATCGGGGTCGTTTTGAGCGGGTGAATGTTCGAAAACACGTTCACCACCATATTCACCGGCGCAAGTGCCTGGCGCGCCTTGTATTTGTGAAGGTGGTGAATGTGGTGAATGTTTTGCCGCCTCTTTATTATTATTGTCAGGCGCCCGCGACCGCTCACGCGCTAGCATTGAAAAACGTTCACAACATTCACCACATTCACTAGATCCGTCATTTTCAATGGGTTTTTCCGGTGAATGTGAGGGTGAATGTTGGTCGCAACGTTCACGACATTCACTTTGCTGCGCGGGAGAAGGGTCAGAAAAACGTTCACCACATTCACCTTCCTGCGCCTCGACCGCGCGCTGACCGAGAAAACGTTCCCCACGTTCCCCACGAACTGATGCCTCCTCTTCGATGGCGAGCGTCCAGCGCTGCGCCCGCTGCGCCGTGCCGACGGCACGGATGCGCACATGCAGGTCACCGATCGCGAACACGCGATCGCGCATGCGCCCAAGGGCCTTGCCGAGGCGGATCCGCTGGGAGCGGTCGCTGCCGTTGCCGAGCGGCAGCGGCGGCTCGCACTCTCCGGCAATCGGAAACAGATCGGAGGTGCCGACCTCCGCCGTGCCGAAGCGATCCCACCAGGCGGCAACGAAGCTGCGCCACATGATCCCTTCGGCATCCGAAGCCTCGTAGAGCTCGTCGGCGTTGGCGAGGAATCCGGGCACTCCGGCGACATCGAGAATGCCACCCATGGTTTCGGACCAGGACTCGAAGCTGCCGAGGGTCGTGCGCTGATAGCGAGGTCTTCCGGCCTCAACCCAGGCGCGGCCGAGCGTGAGACAGGCGGCGACGAGCGGACCCCGATTGGCCTGGACCCAGGCGAGCAGATTGGGATGGCGAAAGCCGTCCCGCTGCCAGGGCCGGTCCATGTGGGCATCGAGACGGATGCGCACGGTGCGGCGGGCGATCTCGTTCGAGAGCTGAGGGTTGTTACCGGTTGCGACCCATGCGCAGCGGACGGGGATGCGGACGATGTCGGAGCGGCCCAGAATGCGGTCCTCCCAATACGGGGCGGTGAGCGCGGCTGCGAGGGGTGCGGCATCGAGGGGACGGCGCAGGTTGTCGATCACGACCATGAGCGGGGAGGAGCGCAGCTTGGCGGTGAGCCGCTTGCGCCATTCCTCCTCGTCGCGGCCTTCGGTCATGATCGAGGCCGAATGCCCGGTTGCGACCACGGCAATGGCATCGACCAGGAGCGTGGCGCCGGTTCCCGGCGTGGGCTTCTCGATGAGATGCAAGGGCGTTGGTCCTTCGATCAGCGGGCGGACGAAGGGCAGGAGCAGGAGGGCGAGCGCGTGCGCGCGCTCGGCCTCGGAGGTGAAGGGAAAATCGCCCAAGAGATCATCGAGGAGCAGCGAGCGCGCGGCGGCGACTTCGGAGTCGCTCGGATGTACGGGGATAGGTGGAAGCGCGAAGCCTGGCGGCGGTTCGTGCAGCAAGCGCGTTGCCGGGTGATAGCCGCTCATCGTGACGAGCTCGCCTGAGCGGCCGAAGACGGGCGCGGCCACGATGCCGGCGAGCACCGGCAGGTCGGGATTGGGGGTGGCGAGCAATGCCTTGACGAGCGACATCGGTGGATGCGCGGGCACGAGATCGCCTTCCCGATTGCGCTTGCGCCAGTCGATGAGATGGGCGAGCGCGAGTCTCAAGCGGTCCTCGGTGAGATGGACGGCCATGGCCCGGCCGTCGTCGTCGCGGGCAACCCAGGCGGGCACGGCGCCCATGCGGTAGAGCCAGGGCGGCTCATTGCACCCCGAAAGCAGCGCGCGGGTCTCGCCTGCGAGCACGGCCAGATCGCCATTGTCGGCGCGCAGCCGCGGCCGCATCCCCGTGATGATCGGGAACCCGACCGGCAGGTTCAGCGCGTCGCTGCGGACGGCCGGCCTGTGATCGTCTGTCCTTGTTGGCGCGGGTGGCGTCCATTCCGTGGCCGACTCCACGGTCGCGCGCACCGCCTCTGCGCCCGCGCGACAGAGCAGATCGTTGAAATCGTCGCCTTCCTGCGGAGGCGATGCGATGAAGACGCGACAGCCCTGCCGATGCAGCCTGAGGGCGGCCGCTTCGGCCGCTCGTTGTCCGGCGCCCGACGCATCGTGGTCGGCAAGGATGATGACGCGCGCGATGCCGGATGGAAGCTCGATCCGTTCGAGATTGGAGGCGGACAGGGTTGCCCAGACGGGCATGTCCGGACATGCCGTCATGACCGCGAGCGCGGTCTCGATGCCCTCGGCGAGCGCGAGCAGACCATCGATGGGGGCGGACAGACGCACGGCTCCGCCGCCCGACTTGCCCAGCATCTTGCGGTTGGGTGCCAGTCGAGCCTTGCCGGTGCCGTCGGGTGCGAGCCAAGTGCGATGCAGCCCGATCGCCTCGCCTTTGGCATTGCGGATCACCGCGACCATGGCTGGTGAGCCGGTCCTGGTCTCCCAGTGAACGAGGTCGGGATGGAAGCGGAGATCCTCGCATGACGGAACGACGAGGCCGCGCGAGCGCAGGTAGGTCTCC
>JADGGK010000171.1 GCA_019689975.1 Pseudolabrys sp. | reverse complement strand
CGCCACTACGCCCATTGCCGTGCTTGATTGGATAACATTGGGAGTCCAGATCCCAATTGGCTTATGAGGCGATCCTCGCACCAAAAGTTGGCTCTGTGCCTTAGATTTCGGCGACCGAGTTCTTGAACTTGACTGGAATCGTCAAATAGCGGACCCCGTTCGCCTCAGCGGGCGGAAATTTGCCAGCTCGGATATTGACCTGGATCGAAGGCAGCAGCAGGCGTGGCGCGGAAAGCTTGGCGTCACGAGCGGTGCGCATGGCCACGAACTCGTCTTCGGTGATCCCCTCCCTGACGTGCACGTTGTTGGCGCGCTGTTCGGCAACCGTGGTCTCCCATGCATATTTGTCGCGACCAGGCGCCTTGTAGTCGTGGCACATGAACAGCCGGGTCTCAGGCGGCAGCTGCAATAGCCGCTTGATTGATCGGTAGAGCTGGCGCGCGTCGCCACCGGGAAAGTCGGCTCGCGCCGTGCCGTAATCGGGCATGAACAGCGTATCACCCACGAAGGCTGCATCCTCGACCTTGTAGGTGATGTCGGCAGGAGTGTGTCCCGGCGTATAGATCACCTCGGCCTCAAGATCGCCGATCTTGAACCGCTCGCCGTCCCGAAACAGGTGATCGAAGTCGCTACCGTCCGTTTTCAGATCGGTGGCATTGAACACCGGCCGGAATATGCGCTGGACCTCTTTGATTCGCTCCCCGATGCCGATCTTCGCTCCCGTTCTGGCCTTGATGTAAGGTGAGCCAGACAGGTGATCGGCGTGGGCATGGGTTTCGAGCGTCCACACGATCGTGTACCCCGCCTCTTCGGCTGCACGCAGGATCGCTTCGACCGATCGGGTGTCGACCTCGCCGGCATTGTGATCGTAGTCGAGCACCGGATCGATCACCGCAGCTCTTTTCGTCGCGGGATCGGCCACCAGGTAACTCACCGTGTTCGTCGGCTCGTCGAAAAACGCCCGGATGATTGGTTGACCTGACATCGTTGACCTCCCTTCGAAGGCGCCCCATCGCGCCCCTTGACCAATATATTAGCTGTACCTAAATAAGCAATGCCTAATAAACCTGATCAAGCTGGGGGAAACCAAGTGGTCCGCCAATCTTTTGATCCAGAGACCCTCGAGAAAAAGGCGACCGAGGTTGCCGACATCCTCCGTGCGCTCGCGAACAAGCGCCGGCTGATGATCCTGTGCAAGCTGGTCGAATGGGGGGAGGCCAATGTTTCCGCGCTTGCCGAAGCCGTAGACCTGTCGCAATCGGCTTTGTCACAGCACCTTGCCAGGATGCGCGAGGAGGGATTGGTCGCGTTCCGCCGTGAAAGTCAGACGCTCTGGTACCGCATCGCTGATCCACGCATCGAGCAGCTCCTTGCCGGCCTGCATGACTTGTTTTGCAAGCCGCGCAAGAGCCGCTGAAAAGAAAGGACTTCGTCCATGTCACTTCCAACCATCAAACCATCCGATGCCCGACGTCTTCTCGACGGAGGCGCCATCCTGGTCGATATCCGCGAAGCGGACGAGCATGCCCGCGAGAAAATCCCCGGTGCGCGGCATATGCCACTTTCGAAGCTGGACGAGACGGAGATCGCGGTTCACCAAGGCAAGCCAGTTATCTTCCATTGCAAGAGCGGGGCGCGCACGCTGGCGAATGCGTCCCGTCTGGTCGGCAAACTCGGTCCGTCTTGCGAGGCCTTTGTTATTGAGGGAGGGATCGACGCATGGCGCAAGGCCGGCCTCCCGGTCGTGACCGACCGCCGCCAGCCACTCGAACTGCAACGGCAAGTCCAGATTAGCGCCGGCAGCCTCGCGCTCGGCGGAACCGCGCTCGGCCTGCTGATCTCGCCTTGGTTCTTCATCGTGCCGGCATTCGTAGGAGCCGGCCTTATCACCGCTGGCGTGACCGGGTTCTGCGGCATGGCACGCGTTCTGATGCGGGCTCCCTGGAACCGTGCCGCATATGGTCCGCCGGCGCGGGCTTTGAAAACGTAGGATGAGGGGGCCAATGGTGCTTACTCTGACGCAGGGCACGCTCGGCCTCGCCTCTGGCTCGCTGGTCGGATTCTCTCTCGGCCTCGTCGGCGGCGGTGGATCGATTCTTGCCGTGCCGCTGCTCGTGTATCTCGTGGGCGTCTCCAGCCCGCATGTGGCGATCGGTACCAGCGCCATTGCGGTCGCTGCCAGCGCGGCCGCCAACCTCGCCAATCACGCGCGTGCCGGAAACATGAAGTGGCTCTGTGCCCTCGTCTTCACGGCAGCCGGTATCGTCGGCGCTTTTCTCGGCTCCAGCGTCGGCAAGGCGGTCGATGGTCAGACACTGCTCGCTCTTTTCGCCATCATCATGATGGTGGTCAGCGTTCTCATGCTTCGCGGCCGCAACTCCGTCGGAGAACCCTCGGTCAAGCTCTCGCGCGAGAACTTCCCAAAGCTTGTTGGCTTTGGCCTCGCGGCTGGCGCGTTGTCCGGCTTCTTCGGCATTGGTGGCGGCTTTCTGATCGTACCGGCCCTGATTATGGCCAGCGGGATGCCGATCTTGAACGCAGTCGCATCCTCGCTCGTGGCCGTCACAGCCTTCGGCCTGACCGCCGCCGCCAATTACGCTTACTCCGGTCTCGTCGATTGGACCTTGGCTGCGGTTTTTATCGCTGGCGGGGTTTTGGGAGGCCTGCTCGGCGCCCGCTCGGCGAAGGCGCTCGCCGGCCGCAAAGGCGCTTTGAACACGATCTTCGCCGCGCTGATCTTCGCGGTGGCGGTGTACATGCTGGTCCGCAGCCTCGGGCTGGCTTAACGAAAGCTTTGGTGTCCGACACAATCCACGTGGTCTGCCCGAACTGCGA
>JADGGK010000170.1 GCA_019689975.1 Pseudolabrys sp. | reverse complement strand
GGACAGGCTCCTAGTCCTCCCCGACACCCGGTTGCCAGTCGGCAACGTATTTTCTCCAGTTATCGGCGCGCAAGGGCATTTCGGCAAATGACTTGCGCCGGTCCGCTGCCACGCCCACCAGATCTGCCGCGGCCACGCCCTTGCGCTGCAAGTAGGCGTCGAGCTCGGCTAGGGCGTACGAAAGCACCGATGTTCCTCGCAGCATTACGGCCGACGCCATCTCCACCGCGCCGGCGCCGGCGAGCATCATCCGAGCGACATCGAGACCGCTGCGCGCACCATTCGTAGCGATCAACGGCTTGTCCGCGCCGAGCTGTTGCCGCGACATGGCGAGCCAGTAACAGGTGAGCGGCAGGTTCCAATACCCGCCGACGCCCAATGTCGTGCCCAAAAAGGGCTGCATCGTCTCGACGTCTGGTATGAATCCGAGCAAGCGGCCAGCCATGACGACCGCTTCGCTTCCGGCGCGGAACGCGGCAGCGGCGAGATCCGGAACCCGCTCGCTCTGGCCCGTGATCTTGACCCAGAGCGGAATGCTAACTGTTTTGCGCACGGCAGAGACGATGGCCTCCACCCGCCCTGGCTCAAACTCCGTGGAAACCACCCCTTTCGCCTGGCTGGCATAGGGCGTGCCGATGTTGAGTTCGAGGATCCGCAGGCCGGCCTGCTCGACCTGCTTGGCCATCGAGACCGTGTGTGCGAGATCGGCAACGATAAGGCTCGCGATGGCATAGGCCTCCGCGTCCCGCGCTTCACGGTCGAGCTGTACCGTCTGCTCGAGCCAGGCTTCGAAGCGCAGCGGGCTTAGCCCGGAGCGGCAAGCAATGAACGCCGTGGACGGTGCAGCCTGCGACCACGGGATTTCCCGCCACTGATCGTCGAGCAGCATGTATTGGGCCCGCTGTAGCTGGTCGCGGCCGCGTTCCGATTCGTTGGTGGACTTGACGACCACGGCACCAACACCCGCACGCAAGGCCCGTCGAACGCCGTCAGGCTCAATCAGATGCTCAGCCGGGCCAGCGATGAGTGGATTCTTCAGTGCCGTTCTGCCGACGGTGACATTGAGACGCGCCATCATATCCTCCATGCGTCGCCGGAAAGAACATTCAACCGGCATTCCCACTCTTTGTCACCAACTCCGTCCATAACCCAAACATCGCAACCAGCGCGTCCATCGCGCTGCAGCTGGACGCATGAACCCATCGGTCCGCAAGTCACCGTGACCGGGTCGCAATCTGCTGTTTGCTCTCAGTGCCAGAACCGGGGAAGCAACGATCCTACCTCGCTGGCGTCGTCATAGGCGACGCCAAACGCTTCGCGCATCATCGTTTTCTCGTTCGTCACGCACAGGAACGAAAGCGCGGCGCAGGCTGGGATGATGAGGACGGCGGCAATCCAATTATGGATCACGATCGGTTGAGCCAATGCCGCAATCCAGATCGACGCGTGCATGGGATGGCAAATCGAGATTAAAATGGCGGTCGTCACCAACTCGTGGTGTCTGCGCACCTCAAGGCTCGGCGTCCGGTCGCGGTCACGGTCGGCATCCCATAGTCAGAACGGCCAAGGAAACGGTGGCTGAGACACAACCCCCGTTCATATTTCTCAGTCCAGCAATTGATAATCGGCGAACGAGAAGGTTCGGGTGGCCCAATGAAGGAGCGGCAGCACCATCATGGTCAAGAACATAGCGACCAACTGAGCTTTCTGTTTGACATAGATGTCAAGATAAGACGACGATGTTAGGCCGCGTGGACAAAATTTATTGACGCAAGAATCTCGTTTCGATTCAAGGCTGCAGATTCGAGGAGGCAGCCTTGAGCCGCGGCGATCTGACGGAGGCAGAGTGGCGCGTATTGCGTATTGAAGGTCTTGTTGCCGATTGACAGGAAGCCCGAGAGACGCGGCCGTCGTCGCCCGCCCGACGACAACCGCAACATCATCAACGGCATTTTGTGGTGCCTGCGCACTGGTGCGCCGTGGCGCGATGTCCCCGAGGAGTACGGCAACTGGAATTCGATCTATCGACGGTTCCGGCGAGCGAGCGCCTGCGGTGTCTGGAAGACCGTAGCGGTTGCTCTCGCCGAGAGCATGGCCGAGGGTGAAGCCCTAATGTTGCTGGGAATTTGGCGCGGCGCATCCTTTGCGGATGAGAATCAGGAAAAGGGCTTTGGCGAGCGCGGCAGAGGAGCACCCCGTGGCGACGAGAATAGCTGCTTCGCAGCGCACGCGTGAGGAGCGAACGGCATTGATCAAAGGGCGTCTTTCCACAACGCGGGCCAAGGACGAGCTGGTCAGGCTGGCGGCTCGGCTGATTGTCGAGGAGGCGCTTGAGGGCCGAGGCCGGCGACGCGATCGGGCGCGACTATTACGAGCACGGCGCGCGGGCCGGGTCGGGGCTGCCGGAATGGATAGCGGACGGGGCGGCTGAAGACGGCGGAAGGCGCAATGGAATATTCGGCACCACAGATTGCCGGAAAGGGATGAGCCGTTCCGCTCGGGGATCCGCGGGCATCGCAAGGGCCGCACCCAGGGGCTCGAAGATCTGGCGATCGAGATGCTGGCAGGCGGATTATCGGTGCGCGACATCGAGGATGCTTTCAGGGATGGGAACGGCCGGCTTCTGCTGTCGAAGACCGCGGTGTCGCAGGTCGGGGAGCGGCTGTGGGAGGACTGCCAGGCCGTCGCCCGGCGCGATTTGAGCGGGCACGAGATCGGCTATCTGGTCGTCGACGGCATCGCGGATGCGGTTGCGGCCCGGCGCCAAAAGGCAAACCGGTTCCGGCGGCCTGGGGCTTTACGGCTGAGGGCCGCCGAGTGCTGCCGCATCTGATGGCCGGCTCGAAGGAGGACACCGAGACGGTGACGGCGTTCTTCGAGGACATGAAGCGGCGCGG
>JADGGK010000064.1 GCA_019689975.1 Pseudolabrys sp. | reverse complement strand
GGCTCCTCGCAATGACGGCGTCGGGACGCGGCGTACCTTGCGCGGCTCCTCGCCGGGACGGCTTCGGGCCGTGCCGCGTCATTGCGGGCCTCATCGCCATGACGGGGCCGGCTCGATCCGATCGGCGCCCGCTCTAAGGCGGCGGCTCGACATGCCCGATCACCCGCTTGATCGACGGAAAGCGCTGTTTCAAGGCCCGCTCCAGCGTGTCCACCTCTTCGTGCGCGGCCTGCACGCTCAGCGCGGGATCGGCGCGGCAATGGAAGTTGACGATCTCGCCCTCCTCGGTCTCGCGCACGCGGACGTCGTGCACGCCGTGCAGCGCATGGCCCGCCTGCGCCAGCTCGGCGAGCGCACGCGCCACGAGCAACACGCGCTCGGGCGGCGCTTCGCGGCCGCCGGCGCGGTGAGGTTGCAACGGCTCGATATGCGTGTCGACTTCCACGCCGGCGCCGAGTTCGGCGGCGATCGCGCCCTCCAGCGCATCGGCCATGGCGTGGGCGGCGCGCAGCGACAGCCTGCCGTCCACCTCGAGGTCGACCGAGAGCGCCAGCCGATCTTCGAGTTCATGCACGGTGACATGATGAACGGCGAGTCCGCGATTGCGGGCGATCACCATCACGCGGTCGAGCACGGTCTCGTTGTCGAGCGCGACCGGTTCGGTGGCGACCGTGGGCTCGGCGCCGGGCAAGCGCTGCCGGACGGCGGCGGCGACCGCATCCTTGATGGCGTTGACGCGGTCGAGCGGCAAGGTGCGGCTGACGCCGACCGCGAGATCGACGAAGGTGGTGGTGCCGACGGCGCGCGCGCGCACGTGCTCGACGCGAACCACGCCCGGCACGGCTCTTGCCGCCTCCCGGATCGCCTGCGCGGCGCCCTGCGGCGCGACGTCGGTGAGCGTGTCGATGGTGCGCCGTCCGAGCCGCCAGCCGGCAATGCAGACGACGGCCGCGACGGCGAGCGCGGCGGCCGAATCCGCCCACCACGAACCGAGGCGGACGCCGGCGAGGCCGACGAGCACGGCGAGCGAGGCCCACAGGTCGGACGCGAAATGGAGCGCGTCGGCTTCCAGCGCGTGGCTCGCGGTTCGGCGCGCCGCGCGCGACAGCGCCCGCGCGCGGAAAAAATCGACGGCGATTGATGCGATGATGACGCCGAAGGCCCACGCGTCGGCGTTCACCGCGTGCGGTTCGTGCAGGACGAGGCGCTTGCCGGCCTCCCAGATCACCACGCCCGAGAGCAGGAACAGGAGCGCGGTTTCGCCGAGGGCGGAGAGGCTTTCGATCTTGCCGTGGCCGTAGTGATGCTGCTCGTCGGCCGGCTTGCCCGACAGGCGCACGGCCGCATAGGTCATGAGGGTCGCGCCGAAATCGATCAGCGAATGGCCCGCTTCGGACAGGATCGCGAGCGAACCGGTGGCGAAGCCGACGATGCCCTTGGCGATCGTCAGCGCCGCCGAGGCGGCGATCGAGGTCAAGGCGACCTGCTCTTTGGTCGGATCCTGCATGTGAAAGTGACTTGCAACGGGGCTCGCTCGCGCGGGCGTGAGAGAACGGAAAAACGCTTATCGGTGGCCCGAGGTCAACCCCGCTGGTGGACGATCCGCGCGAGGGTCCCTGGACGGGCTTGGCGTTAACGAAAATCGCGGCTTTTGACGAGCGCAACGTCCATTCGCGGCGAGGAAACGGCGCGCGCATGCGCCGCCTCAAGCTCGCCGTCCTTGAGCCGCCGCAGGTCCGCGCTGAGATCGCGGAAACTTTCCGCGATCACGTGGACCACGCGGCCCTCGCGCTGCAGGCGGCCGCCAACCGCGAGGAAGCGGGCGGTCATGATGGCGCGACGATTGTCCTCGAATGTTTTTCTCCAAATGAGGATATTGGCAATGCCGGTTTCGTCTTCGAGCGTCATGAAAACCACGCCTTTTGCGGTTGCCGGCTGCTGACGCACGAGCACGAGACCGGCGACGATCGTTCTCAGGCCTTGCGGCAGGCGTTCATCATGCAGATCCGCATTGCGGACGGCGCCAAGTTGCGCGAGACGATTGCGGAAGAAGCTGATCGGATGGCACTTCAGGGAAAGGCCGGTCGCCGCGTAATCGGCCGCGACGTGCTCGCAGAGCGGCATGGGCGGCAGCGCGACTGCCGGTTCCGGAAACAGCTCCTCGCTGATATGGGGAACCAGGAGCGGAAGCGCGCGATCCGTCTTTCCCGGCCGGGCTTGTCCGCGCGTCTGCGCGATTCCGATCGCGTCGAGCCGACGCGCCCTCCATAGCGCGGCACGGCGGTCGAGCCCCAGCGAGCGGAAGGCATCCGCTTCGGCGAGCCGTTCAAGGGTCGCGCGCGGGAGCCCCGCGGTCGCCGCGAGCCGCTCGATGCTGGCATAACCGTTGCCGCGCGCGACAATCAGCCTCCTCGCCTCGTCTTCGCTCAATCCCTTGATCTGCCGGAAACCGAGGCGGACGGCAAAACGGTACCGGCTTTCTGCCGCGGCCGGCTCGAGCGTGCAATCCCAGGCGCTGAAATTGACGTCGACCTGCCGCACCTCCACCCCGTGTCGACGCGCATCCTGCACGAGCTGAGCCGGCTGGTAGAAACCCATCGGCTGGCTGTTGAGGATCGCCGCGCAGAACACGTCGGGATAATGGCACTTGATCCAGGCGGAGGCATAGACGAGCAGCGCGAAGCTCGCCGCATGGCTCTCGGGAAAACCGTATTCGCCGAAGCCCTGGATTTGTTCGAAGCAGTCCTCGGCAAACTTGCGGTGGTATCCGCGCGCGATCATGCCGTTGACGAATTTGTCCCGGAACAGATGCATCGTCCCCGAATGGCGGAAAGTCGCCATCGCGCGCCGCAACCCGTCGGCCTCGTCGGGCGAGAATTTTGCGGCGGTGATGGCGATTTGCATCGCCTGTTCCTGGAAGAGCGGGATGCCCTTGGTTCGCTTCAGCACTTCTTCCAGTTCATTGGCGGGCCCGTGCGCCGGATCCGGGGCGGGGTAGTATTCCTGCTCGCTGCCGTCGCGCCGGCGCAGATAGGGATGCACCATCTTGCCCTGGATGGGACCCGGCCGCACGATCGCCACTTCGATGACGAGGTCATAGAAACATCGCGGCTTGAGCCGCGGCAGCATGGACATCTGCGCGCGGCTCTCCACCTGGAACACGCCGACGGAATCGGCGCGCGAGAGCATGTCGTAGACCGCCGGATCGTCCTGCGGGATGGTGGCGAGCGAATAGTCTTGGCCGTAATGGCGCTTCAGGAGATCGAGACAGCGCCGCAGGCAGCTCAGCATGCCGAGGCCGAGCACGTCGACCTTCATCATGCCGAGCGTGTCGATGTCGTCCTTGTCCCATTCGATGAAGGTGCGGCCGTCCATGGCCGCATGGGCGATCGGGACGGTCTCGTCGAGCCGCCCGCGCGTGAGCACGAAGCCGCCGACATGTTGCGAAAGATGGCGCGGGAAACCCAGCAGTTCCCGCACCAGCATGACCGCCCGGCGCAGCTCCGGATTGGCGGGATCGAGGCCCG
The DNA here is from genome assembly GCA_019689975.1 of Pseudolabrys sp. GTDB lineage: Bacteria > Pseudomonadota > Alphaproteobacteria > Rhizobiales > Xanthobacteraceae > Pseudolabrys. The sequence goes on along the minus strand of JADGGK010000064.1, from coordinate 13,779 downwards.
CCTCGCGAATGCGCGCGTCGGGCAGGTCGTCATCGCCATAACCCCACGCCGTCTTGGCAAGCGCAGCCGTGACATCCGCCGTGAGCCCCAGCGCCTTGCCTACCTCGCGGATCGCCTGCCGGGAGCGGTAGTGGATCACGGTCGCGCAGATCGCGGCGCGGTCGCGCCCGTAGCGGTCGTAGATGTATCGGATGACCTCCTCGCGCCGTTCGTGCTCGAAATCGACGTCGATATCGGGCGGCTCGCCGCGCTGTTCCGAAATGAAGCGGGCGAAGAGGAGGCCGCTCTTGTCCGGATTGACTTCGGTGATGCCCAGGCAATAGCAGACCGCGCTGTTGGCCGCCGAGCCGCGTCCCTGGCACAGAATTTCCTTCTCCTGCCGGCGGGCGAAGGAAACGACGTCGTGGACCGTCAGGAAATAGCGCGCATAGCCGAGCTTGGCGATGATCGCGAGCTCCTCGTGCAGCCTCTTCTTGACGTCGTCGGGTATCCCCTCCGGATATCTGTGCTTGGGATAACGCGCGCGCGCGCCCGCCCACGTCAGATCTTCGAGGTGTTGCTGCGCCGTCTTGCCCTGCGGCACGGGTTCGTCGGGATACTCATATTTGAGTTGGTCGAGCGAGAAACGGCAGGCTTCGGCGATTTTGACCGAGCGCGCGATGGCTTCCGGGAAGGCGGAAAAGAGTCGCGCCATTTCTTGCGGCGATTTGAGATGCCGCTCGGCGTTCGCGGAAAGCCGCATTCCGGCCTCTGCGATCGTGCATTTCTCGCGGATGCAGGTGAGCACGTCGGCAAGCGGCCGACGCGCGGGCACGTGATAATGCACGTCGTTGACGGCCACGAGCGGCGCGCTCAGGCGCTCGCCGAGCTCGGCGAGCAGGCCGAGGCGGCGCGGTTCGTCGCCGCGATAGCGATGCACCCCGGCAAGAAAGCAGCGTCCGGGCGCGGCCCGGGCGAGCGCGGCGAGCCGCTCGATGAAGGCCGGCGAAGGCGTTTCGGGCGCAAACGCGATGAGCATCTGGCCTTCGCTCGCCGACAGGATATCGGCGAAGGTGAGGCGGCATTCGCCCTTCTCCCCTTTTCTGATCTTGACGTTGCCCTGGGTGATGAGCCGGCAGAGCCGTCCGTAGGCGGGGCGGTCGGTCGGATAGGCCAGCACCTCGAAACCGTCCGTCGTGACCAGGCGCGTGCCGACGAGAAGCTTGAGAGCTTTTCGCTTCTTCCATTCGCCATAGGCGCGCACCACGCCGGCGAAACTGTTGCGGTCGGCAATGCCGAGCGCGGCGAGGCCGAGCGTTGCCGCGGTCGCGACCATCTCCTGCGGATGCGAAGCCCCGCGCAGGAAAGAGAAGTTGGTGGTGACGGCGAGCTCGGCATAGGCGGTCATGAGCGATGGCCTCATGCGAACAGCCCGTGCATGAACCAGTGCGCCGCCTCCGTCTCGCGGCCGTAGAGACCTTCGCGGTAAAGCCAGAAGCGTCGGCCGTCGCTATTCTCGACGAGGTAGTAGTCGCGGGTCGGCCCGCAGGTATTGCGCGCCCGCCACCACTCGTCGGCGATGCGTTCGGGCCCTTGGGCGTGGACGACGTCGTGCAGCATGCCGCGCCAGCGGAAGCGCAGCGGCGGACCTTCCGGGACCAGGGCCGTGACGGCAACCGGCTCGGGCGGCTGGAGCAGCACGGGAGGCCGCAGCGGCGCTGCGTCGGGCGGCGGCCAGGCGGAGGTCTCCTCGGCCGTGAGGCAGGGGGCTTCGGCCCGTTCGGGGAGATGGCTCGCCGCCGGGCGGAGCCGCTGCACACTGCGGGGACCGAGCCGCTGCCGCAGACGGTCGACGAGCGCCGCGCATCTTTCCGCTTCGGGCGTTCCGTCGGCCGCCGCGGTCAGTTCCGTCTGCCGCGGCAGGATCCGTTCCGCCGCAGTGACGGCGAGATCGATCGTCTCGAAACCGAATCCGGCGTCGATCGTGCCGGCGAGGCGGGCGAGCTTGAGCGCGACGAGGCGTCCGACATGCGCCGGGCTGCGCGTCGGCATCGCAAGGCCGAGATTGATCATGCACACCTCGCCGTCGACGCGATAGAGGGAAAGCCGCAGCGCGCGGGCACCGACGCCGTCGCGCAGGAGGGCGCGGGAAAGCCCCTGCATCAGGCGCTCGGCGAGCATGGCGACGGCGTCGGTCGTGACCACGGGTTCCGGCAGATAGCGGACGCTGTGATAGACCGGCGGCGCGCAGGCGAAACGCAGCGGCTCGGCGGTGCGGCCGAGCGCCTGGTCGAGCCGCAGCAGCAGTTCCTTCTCGAAACGCGCGGCAAACGGCGCGCGCGGTTTGTCGATGAGCGCGCCGATGTGCCTGAAGCCGAGCCGCCGCAGGGCGGCGCGGGTGGCGCAGGAAAGCCGCAGCGCCGCCGGAGGCAAGGTCGACAGCGCCGCGGCTTCCTGTCCGCAAGGCAGGATCGTCACCGGTTCGCGACGGAAGCGTGAGAGAGCCCATGCCGCGCCCGCCGTGCCGGCGACGGCGAGCCGGGCCGGCAGGCCGAAACGGTTCAGTCGCCGCCGCAGATCGGCGAGCAGACATTCCTCTCCGCCGAGCAGATGGGCCGCGCCGGTGATGTCGAGAAAGAAGCCATCGGCGCCATTCTCCTCCTCCCAGGGCGCAACGAGGGGCGTGTAGCGCGTCGCCCATAGCGCGAGACGCCTGAGCGCCGCCGCGTCGGCGGCGGGGTCGGCCGGGCGTATCTGCAGCGCGTCCGCTCTTGCATGCGCATCGGCGAGCGAATCCTGCATGGCGAGCCCCGCCGCTTCGGCGGCAGCGTTCAGCGCGGTGATGCGCGGCCCGCCGGGCGCATCGGCGACGAGGACGAAGGGGCGGCGAGGATCAACCGGCTCGCGCGAGGGATTGCGCGCCTGCGCGGCGAGGAAGCGCAGGATCGGCCATCGCGGCAGCCAGACTGAAACGATACGCATCGTCGAACTCCACCACCCACGCACCGGTTCGCCCGTTGCGGCAGCGCTCGAGCTGCAACCGCCAGCGCCAGCGCGCGAAGAGACCGAAACGGTCGCGTGCGGCCGGCGCTGCGCCGACGCGCCAGCGCGTCATCGCCACGCTCGCTTCCGTGCGCGGGCCCTGTCGCAGCAGGAGGAGCGGAATGCCGGTCTCGCGCGCGGCAAGCTGCAGTCTCTGGCTGGCGCGCAGATCAAGCCGGTCGACCGCACCTGCCACCGCGGCCGGCACGCCGGAGCGCAAGGCATCTTCCATGGCCCCGAGGGCCTGTTCCCGGCCGCCGGCCGCAACCAGGAGCACGCGCGCGGGATCGAGCCCGAGCTGATGCAGCCCGCGCCCATAGGGACGGCCGCTCCCGGTCCATCCGCGCGGCGCGGCGACGAGAAGCACGGGCCCCTGCGCCGGCATGCGGCCGAGCAGGGCGACGAGGAAGCCGATGGCGGCGGGCCGGTCGCCTTCGGTCGCAGGCACGATCTCGTGCAGGGCGCCGAAGACAAGCCCGCGCTGCGGCAAGCAGAGGTCGAGCGCGGGAATGCCGAAGCTCAGCGCCCGCCCCTGCTGTCCGACGCCTTCCATGCGCGGCAGCAGGCGGCGCAAGGCGCCGACGAGTTCGGCGCGCCGCGGCGCGGGAAGGGGGACAGGCGGCGACTTCATGGCAGGGCTCAGGGACGCCGCCATGCTAGAACAAAACAAGAACAAAAGTCAAATCGCCGCCGGCGGCCTATTGTAAAAGATCCGTCGAATCAATGCGCTGCGATCCATGCGGGGCATAGGCTGGAGCCCCTCCGGCCATGCCCGCGCAAGCCGCCGACCCGCCGCCAATGACGCCACGCGCGGGGACGGGATCCATACCGTCCGATACAACATGGCCACGAACGGCAATGTGCTACCGGCGGCGACGGGCACGCCATCTCGATTGCCTAAGTGATTGAAGGTAAATGACGTCGGTGTTTGAAGGTCAATGTCAACGCAGCCCTTGCGTCGCTCCCAACAGCTCATTCGACAGGCTCTGTGAGAAACAGCAATAAATACGATGCGTTAGACAGGCGCTTCGCCGTCGCGCCGATGATGGAGTGGACCGACCGTCACTGCCGGTACTTCCATCGTCTGCTCACGCGCCGGGCCCTGCTCTACACCGAGATGCTCACGACCGGCGCCGTCATCCACGGCAAGCGGGAGCGGCTTCTGGGCTTCGATCCGTTCGAGCATCCGGTGGCCCTGCAACTCGGCGGCGCCGATCCGCGCGCGCTTGCTTGCGCCGCACGCATCGGCGCCGATTTCGGCTATGACGAGATCAATCTCAACGCCGGATGCCCGTCCGACCGCGTGCAAGAAGGGCGCTTCGGCGCCTGCCTGATGGCCGAGCCCGCGCTCGTCGCCGACTGCGTCGCCGCCATGAAGGCGGCGGTGACAATTCCGATCACGGTCAAATGCCGGCTCGGCATCGACGAGCAGGATCCCGACGAGGCGCTCTTTGCCTTCGCCGCCGCGGTCAAGGCGGCCGGCGCCGACGCCCTCATCGTGCACGCGCGCAAGGCCTGGCTGAAAGGCCTGTCCCCGCGCGAGAACCGCGAGCGGCCGCCGCTCGACTACGCGATCGTGCATCGGCTCAAGGCCGCGCATCCCGATTTCACGATCGTGCTTAACGGGGGCATCGCGAGCCTCGCGCAGGCGCGCGCCGAGCTCGCCCATGTCGACGGCGTGATGATGGGACGCGCCGCCTATCAGGAGCCGTGGCGATTGCTCGCCGTCGACCCGTGGCTGTTCGGCGTGCCGGCCCCGTTCGCCTCGGCGCGCGAGGCCGCGCTTGCGCTCATTCCCTATATCGAACGCGAGACGGCGAAGGGCATCCGCCTGCACGCGATCGTCCGGCACGTGCTCGGCCTGTTCCGCGGCGTGCCCGGGGCGCGCGCCTTTCGCCGCCATCTCGCGGTCGCCTCGGCGCGGCCCGACGCCGGCGCCGAGGTCATGGCTGATGCGCTCGCGCTGGTGCTGGACAGCGGCGCGGACCTGGCGCACACCGCGGCCTGACGCGTGATGGCGGAAAAACCGATGCCGGCGATTTGCCCGGCCGGGGTCGGGGCCGCGGCGGGTCGGGGCGGACGCCGCGGGCGGGCCGATGCGGATCATGCGCGGGCGTGGCGAGCGGCGGGGAACGCAACATGTGGGGACAGCCGGTCGGCGAGATTGCGCTCATCGCGCTGTGGATTGCCGCGGCCGGCGTTCTCGTCGGCATTCTCGCCGGCCTGTTCGGCATCGGCGGCGGCGCCATCATCGTGCCGGTGTTGTACGAAGTATTCCGGCTGCTCGGCGTGCCCGAGGCGTTGCGCATGCAGCTATGCATCGGCACCTCGCTCGCCATCATCATCCCGACCACGGTGCGCTCCTATCTCGGCCACAAGAAGAAGGGCGCGGTGATCCCGCAGGTGATGCGGCTGTGGACGCTGCCGGCGATCGCCGGCGTCGCCATCGGATCCCTCGTCGCGGCCGTGGCGCCCGCGGCCGTGTTCAAGCTCGCCTTCGTCGTCTTCGCCGCCTTCATCGCGACGCGCATGCTGTTCGGCGGCGACCGCTGGAGCCTGGGCTCCGCCCTGCCGGGCCGCGCGGTGCTCGCGTTCTTCGGTTTCCTCACCGGGCTGTTCTCGTCGCTCGTCGGCGTCAGCGGCGGGGCGGTATCCAACGCCGTGCTCACGCTCTACGGCCAGCCGATGCAGCGGGCGGTGGCGACCTCGGCCGGCATCGGCGTGCCGATCACCGTGGCCGGCGCCATCGGCTACATGATCGCGGGCTGGCCCTACCGCGGGCAATTGCCGCCGCTGTCGATCGGCTTCGTCTCGCTGGTCGGCTTTGCGCTGATGGCGCCGGTCTCGAGCTATACCGCCAGCTACGGCGTGCGCCTGGCGCATTGGCTTCCCCGCCGCCGGCTCGAAGTGGCCTTCGGCCTGTTCCTCGCATTCGTCTCGCTGCGCTTCCTGATCAGCCTCTTCTGAGCGTCACGGATAGCCGCGCAGGCGCAGCCGGTCGCCGCGCACTTCCCAGCTTTCCAGCCGATTGAGGAAGCTCATGCCGAGCAGGTTGTTCTTGAGATCGTCCGACTGCACGACGAGCGCCGGCACGCCGCGTTCGACCAAACTGCCGACCGCCACGCGATCGAGCATCACCGGCGCGGCATGCGTGCGGCCATTGGCGGTGTCGAGATTGACCGAATAATTGAGCATCTCGATCGGCAGGCCGGCGGCTCGGGCGGCCGCCTGCGTCAGCACCACCGAACTCGCGCCGGTGTCGAACACCATCGCGACCGGGGCTCCGTTCACGCGCGCGGCGAGCGCGAAATCGCCCGATTTGCCGCGCACCACCTCGACATGCCGCCCGTGACCGGCGACATGGCCGGGCATGAGCTGCGCCACGACCCGGTCGGCCGCGTCGCGGAGTTCGTAGCGGTAGCTGTAGACGACCGCAACGAGCAGCGCGACGACGGCCCAGAACAGCAGCGCCTCGAGCACCCGCGAGAGGCGCTCGCGCAACAGCGTGAGCGCGAGCCCCCCGGCGAAGACGGCCAGCGCCGCTTTCAGCATCAGCGCGCCGGCGTCATGCCGCAGCAGGTTGGCGATCGGATCGCTGTCGTTCGTGGCGATGAGCGCCGCAAGCGAGAGCGCAACGCCGAACAGCAGCGACCAGGTCAGCCGGCGGCTCATCGGCTCATCCCAGGGCGGCGGGCGCGGGGTCTCGCCGCGCGAGGCGATCCGGCAGCTCGCGCATGATGCGCGCGCGCTCCTCCGCGGTCATCGCGCCCCAGCGCGCGATTTCATCGATGCTGCGGCCGCAGCCGAGGCAGAGGCCGCTCCGCGCATCAAGGGTGCAGATTTTGACGCAGGGGCTTTCGATCATGGTCGACTCGACGAGTCCGTCCGCAGGGGCAGGATAGATCACGCGACCGCCAAGACAATCATGCGTTTGGTCGCAAGCCGAGACCGGATTCGGAACGGAGGGCTTCGGCGCCGTCATGGCGAGGGGCCCGGCAGAGGGGGCGAGGACGCAGTCCAGGGCAGCCCATCCACTTCCCGATTGCTTTCGCGCTTGCTTCGCTCTCTTGTGTCATGACGGCGCAATCCGCGATGGCGGGCCACGGGCTCGCCGCAATCCGCGCTAAAGCCCGATGCGGAACAGCGGTCGGCGCGCGGCGCGGCTCCTCTCCGCGGGGGCGGGAACGGGCGCCGGCTCGGCCGGGACGATCGACGGCGCGCCTTCGTTGACCGGCGCCATCGCCGTGACCACCCGTTCGGGCGGAAAGGCGACCACCACCTCGGTGCCGATGCGCAGCTTGGATTTGAGCGTGAAACTGCCGCCGTGCAGGTCGACGAGGCTCTTGGCGATGGGCAGGCCGAGGCCCGCGCCCTGTTCCGCCGACTTTATCGCATTGGAGCCCTGGCCGAAGGTGGCGAGGACCACCGGGATCTCCTCCTCCGGGATGCCGGGGCCGGTGTCCTTGACGCTGAGATATTGGCCCCCCGAGGCGGTCCAGCCGACCTTGAGCCAGATTTCTCCGCCCTGGGGCGTGAACTTGATCGCGTTCGACAGGAGGTTGAGGCAGATCTGGCGCACCGCGCGTTCGTCCGCCCACAGCCGCGGCAGGTCGGGCTCGAACATTTCATGGATGACGATGCCGCGATTGCTGGCGCGCAGCTTGAGCAGATGATGACAATCCTGGACCACCGCCGCCAGCGATATCGACTCCTCGTTCAACTCGTAACGACCCGCCTCGATGCGCGACAGATCGAGAATCTCGTTGATCAGTCCGAGCAGGTGCACGCCCGAATTGTGGATGTCGGCCGAATATTCCTTGTATGCGGGAACCGCATGGGGCCCGAACACCTCGGACTTCATGACCTCGGAAAAGCCGAGAATGGCGTTGAGCGGCGTGCGCAGCTCGTGGCTCATCTGCGCGAGGAAGCGCGATTTCGCGATATTGGCGGCCTCCGCGCGCCGGCGCGCCTCGTCCGAGATCGATTTGGCCTGCTCGAGCTCGCCGATCAACGCGTCCTTCTCGGCGCGCGCCTCGAGCGTCGCCAGCGTGGTGGAATACAGCCGATAGGCGAGCAGCGCGAAATAGGCCTGCGCGGTGAGTGCCATGACGGCGAGCACGGTTCCGCGCAGCGTGCCGTGCAGCATGAAGGCGAAGGCCACCGCCGCGGTGACCGGAAAGCTCGCGGCGAAGACCGCGAGCGGCAGGCTCGAGGCGAGCATGCTCGAGATCGCCACCACCAGGAGCATGACGAACAGCATGAAGGTGCCGGAATTCTCGTCCACTCCGACGAGATGGATGAGGATGAACGTCCAGGCCAGGCCGTTCGCCAAATCGAGCAGCACGAAACGGATGCGCCACTGGCGGTAACGGACCTCCGCGGCGGGAAGATCCAGGAACTGCCGGCATTTGGTGACGATGACCGCGTGGATCACGAGCACGGCTGCCGTCCAGACGCCCGCCGCGGCCGCGCCGGTCCACAGGCTCGAGAGAACTCCGACGGTTGCGACGAGAAGCAGGATCGCAAGCGAGGCGGACAGGCGGTTCTGCGCGTATTGGCGCAGCAGCTCGTAGTCGAAGGCGGGCCGCGTGCCGCTGCTGGACGTGAGCCGGTCGCGCGCGTCGCGCACATATTGCGCGGTCAGGCGGCGCTTGAACGCCGAGGTGTCCCGAGAAGGCTCGGGGGGGCGGGATGGCTCGCTCGAAACCGGCATGAAGCAATGCGGATACAATGAACGCGGCCGCAGAAATCGCACATAATCCTTAAAACCAAGCTTAAGGAGCTGCTAAGAATCCTGGTTAACGAATGGCCTGACAGCCTTTGACAGGGCGGCCGTTCGCGTGGTCGGCTTGGAGGCGGACCGACGCCGCAAGGGGAGCGAGGGATGAAACTCTACGACAGCAGGATGGCGCCCAACCCGCGCCGCACGCGGATTTTCCTTGCGGAAAAAGGCATTTCCGTTCCGACCGAGCAGGTCGACATCATGGCCAAGCAGCACAAGACGCCGGAATATGCGGCCATCAATCCGTTCCAGCGCATGCCCGCGCTGGTGCTGGACGACGGGACCGTTATCACCGAGTCGATCGCCATCTGCCGCTATTTCGAGGCGCTCCAGCCCGAGCCGCCGCTGTTCGGGGTCGGGGCGAAGGAGATCGCCCTGGTCGAGATGTGGAATCGGCGATGCGAGATCGAATTCTTCGCCCATGTGGCCGCGGTTTTCCGCCATCAGCATCCGGCGATGAAGGAACTCGAAGTCCCGCAGGTGCCGGCCTATGCGGAGGCGATGCGCCCGCGTGCGATCCGCTTTCTCGAGTTCATGGACGGCGAGCTCGGCAAGCGCGAATTCGTCTCCGGCGACCGTTATTCCGTCGCCGACATCACCATGCTGTGTGCGGTCGATTTCATGAAACCGGCGCGCCTGGCGATGCCGGAGAACCTGTCCAATGTCAGGCGCTGGCACGCCGCCGTGTCGGCGCGACCGAGTGCGCGCGCCTGATGCGGCTGACGGTCGCGGGCTCGGGCGACGCGTTCGGTTCGGGCGGACGGTTCCACACCTGCTTCGTGCTCGAGACGGCAAAAGCCGTCCTGCTGGTCGATTGCGGCGCGTCGGCCCTGCCGGCGCTGAAGCGCCAGGGCGTCGACCCGAACCGCGTCGATGCGATCGTCCTGTCGCATTTGCACGGCGATCATTTCGGCGGCCTGCCATTTTTCCTGCTCGACGCGCAATTGCTCGCGCGGCGGGAAAGGCCGCTGCTGATCGCGGGGCCGCCGGGCACGCGCGCGCGTCTCGACGCGCTCATGGAAGTGTTCTTTCCCAAGTCGAGCGGATCGACATGGCGCTTTCCCTGGCGCGTCGAGGAGACGCCGGCGGGCGGTGAGGCGGAGGTGGTCGGCCATGAGCTGCGCACCGCGGCGGTCCTGCATCGATCGGGGTCGCCGTCGACCGCGTTGCGGCTTTCCGACGGTTCGAAAATCTTTGCCTATTCCGGCGACACCGAATGGACCGACGCGCTCACGCTGATCGCGCGCGACGCGGATTTGTTCGTCTGCGAATGCTACGCCTATGCCGGCCGGATTCCCGGACATCTCACCTGGGAGGTGCTCAAGGCGCGTCTGCCCGAGCTGCGTGCCAAGCGCGTCATGGTAACGCATATGAATCCGAGCGTGCTTGCGCGCAGCGACGAGCTCGCGGCAGCCGGCCTGCTCGTCGCGTGCGACGGCCTGGTGATCAACGTCTGACGTGCGGCGCTTTTGCGCTCGCAACCGCGAGAAGGATGCGACGGCCGGCCGATCAGCGCTCGAGGAGCGCGATGAGGCTCGACGTGTCCCAGCGTCGGCCGCCCATCGCCTGCACCTGCGCGTAGAACTGGTCGACCAGGGCGGTGACGGGCAGCCGCGCGCCGTTCTTGCGCGCCTCGCTGAGACAGATTCCGAGATCCTTGCGCATCCAGTCGACGGCGAAGCCGAAATCGAACTTGCCCGCGACCATCGTCTGGTAACGATTTTCCATCTGCCAAGACTGCGCCGCACCTTTCGAGATCGTGGCAATCAGCTTGTCGATGTCGAGTCCGGCCTTCTTGGCGAAATGCAGGCCCTCGGCGAGGCCCTGGACGAGTCCGGCGATGCAGATCTGGTTGACCATCTTGGCCAACTGGCCGGAGCCGGGCGCGCCCATCAGCGTGCAGGCGCGCGCATAGGCCGCGATCACCTTTTCGGCACGGACGAACGGTTCGGCGTCGCCGCCGCACATCACCGTCAGAACGCCGTTCTCGGCTCCCGCCTGGCCGCCCGAAACCGGCGCATCGATGAAGTGGAAGCCGCCCTTCTCGGCCGCGGCGTGAAGCTCGCGCGCGATCTCGGCCGAGGCCGTGGTGTGATCGACGAAAACCGCGCCCTTCCCCATCGCGGCGAAGGCGCCCTCGGGGCCGAGCGTGACCTGGCGCAGGTCGTCGTCATTGCCTACGCAGGCCATCACGAAATCCTGGCCTTGCGCCGCCGCCCTGGGCGTGGGCGCGGACCTGCCGCCGAACTGCCGCACCCACTTCTCGGCCTTGGCGGCGGTCCGGTTGTAGACGGTCACCTCGTGCCCGCCTTTGGTCTTGAGATGCCCGGCCATGGGATAGCCCATGACGCCCAAGCCCAGAAACGCGACCTTCGCCATCATCGTCCTCCTTGAAAAAAAGAGCCGCGGCCGCCCTTGCGGCGTTGCCTGCCGGCTATAGGTCATCGCGAGGATGCTGGCGTCAACCCGGACATTGACGCCTCGGCATCGGCGCCTCATGGTGCCGATGGAACTGCGGGAGCGGATGCCATGACGGTGAGCAAGGAACAGGTCCTCGCGGCTCTGGCCGAGGTGCGCACGCCGGGCGGTACCGCGCTTGCCAAGACGCCGGTCCTCTCCGACATCGTCACCAACGACGGCAAGGTGTTCTTCTCGATCACCGTCGACGCGTCGGCGGTGAAATTGTGGGAGCCGGTCCGCAAGGCCGCCGAAGCAGCGGTGCGCGCCATCCCGGGCGTGCAATCGGCCCTGGTGGCGCTGACCGCCGAACGCGCCGCCGGCGGCGCGGCGCGGGTGCCGCCGCAGCCGGCGCGGGACAGACCCGCCGCGCATCCGGCCGACAATGCGCCGAACGGGATCCCGGGCGTCGATGCGGTGATCGCGGTCGCCTCCGGCAAGGGCGGTGTCGGTAAATCGACCACCGCGGTCAATCTTGCGCTCGGCCTCAGCCATCTCGGGCTCAAGGTGGGCATGCTCGACGCCGATATTTACGGGCCTTCGCTGCCGCGCCTGCTTGCGATCAAGGAGAAGCCGCAGACCATCGGCGGCACCCGGCTCAAGCCGATCAGCCGCTATGGGTTGACGGTGATGTCGATCGGCTTCCTCATCGACGAGGAGACGCCGATGATCTGGCGCGGCCCGATGGTGATGTCGGCGATCACGCAGATGCTGCGCGAGGTGGAATGGGGCAGGCTCGACGTCATGGTTGTCGACATGCCCCCGGGCACCGGCGACGCTCAGCTCACCATGGCGCAGCAGGTGCCGCTCAAGGGCGCGGTCATCGTCTCGACGCCGCAGGATCTCGCGCTGATCGATGCGCGGCGCGGCATCGCCATGTTCCGGCGCGTCAACGTCCCGGTGCTGGGCCTGGTCGAGAACATGAGCTATTTCCTGTGCCCGCATTGCGGCGGGAGGTCGGATATTTTCGGCTATGGCGGCGCGCACAAGGAAGCCGAGCGTCTCGGCGTGCCGTTCCTCGGCGAGGTGCCGCTCCATATGACGATCCGGGAAAAATCGGATACCGGCCTGCCCGTGGTCGCCACCGAGCCCGACGGCGAGCATGCCCGCATCTATCGCGCGATCGCGACCAAGGTGCGCGACGCGCTTGCAGGCGCCTCCCGTCCGGCGCCCAAGATCGTGATCGAAGCCTAACTCCTCGAGCGCCGGTGCCGGCGAGCGGCGGCCGCCGCGGAAAACGGCTTGCGCCGTCGCATAGGGCGAAGCATTGTAGCGCCCGGTCTGGCGGCGGTCGCCATGCCGCTAGGGGTACGAATATTGATCCAGCCACGGGCTATGGAGGGCTTCCAATGAAACGCCGACAATTCCTTAAAGCCGCGGGTCTCGGACTCGCCGCCAGCACGGTCGCCGCGCCAGCGATCGCCCAGTCGATGCCGGAGCTGAAATGGCGTCTGGCTGCGAGCTGGCCCAAGTCGCTCGATACGCTGTTCGGCGCCTGCACGACCATTGCCAAATATGTGTCGGAGGCCACCGACGGCAAGTTCCAGATCCAGACCTTCGCCGCCGGCGAGATCGTGCCGGCCTTGCAGGTGCTCGATGCGGTGCAGAACGGGACCGTCGAACTGGGCCACACGGCAACCTATTACTACATCGGCAAAGATCCGACCTGGGCGCTGTTCTGCGCCTATCCCTTCGGTCTCAATGCGCGTCAGCAGAACGCGTGGTTCTACGAAGGCGACGGCCAGAAGCTGATCGACGAGTTCGGCGCCAAGTACAACTTGAAATGCCTGCTCGCCGGCAATACCGGCTGCCAGATGGGCGGCTGGTTCCGCAAGGAAATCAAGACCGTCGACGATCTCAAGGGGCTCAAATTCCGCATCGGCGGCTGGGCCGGCAAGACCATCGCCAAGCTCGGCGGCGTGCCCCAGCTCATCGGCGGCGCCGACATCTATCCCGCGCTGGAGAAGGGCGTCATCGACGCGGCCGAATGGGTCGGGCCGTATGACGACGAGAAGCTCGGCTTCTACAAGGTCGCCAAATACTATTATTACCCGGGTTGGTGGGAAGGCGGCACGACCAATCACCTGCTGGTTGACCTGTCGAAATGGAACGCGCTGCCGAAGACCTATCAGGCGATTCTCACGGCGGCCGCCGGCTACGCGAATGTCGAGGAGCAGGCGCGTTACGATGCGCGCAACCCGCAGGCACTGAAACGCCTGGTGGCGGCCGGCACGCAATTGCGGCCCTTCAGCCAACAGATTATGGAGGCCTGCCTCAAGGCCTCCAATGAAGTCAACGCGGAAGAGTCGGCCAAGAATCCCAACTACAAGAAAGTGCTGGAGTCGCTCGTGGCGTTCCGCAACGACGAGAACCTGTGGTGGCAGGTCGCCGAATTCACCTTCGAAAGCTTCATGATTCGCAGTCGCGCCAAAGGCTGAAGCCTGCTTGCGGTGCCATGCGCGGCGGGGGGGGGGCGGCGGCCCGCCCCCCCCCCCGTGTGGGCCCCCCCCCGCCCCCCC
>JADGGK010000169.1 GCA_019689975.1 Pseudolabrys sp. | reverse complement strand
GTCGACGCCGCGGCAATGTGCCGGGTAAGCGACATCCCTCACGGCATCGCACTTGCGACACGCCGTGGCGTGCTATCCAGATGGTAGAGGCGCTTCCTGCGTGCTCTACATCGGCGCGTGACGGCTGCCTTTGAGTCGGAGTGGTGGCGATCCGCGCAAGCCATTTCACGTCGGCGTTGTGCGATCGGTCCGAACGCATCGGGCACCTCCGCCGCCCGTACTTTACCCGTTGATACCACTTGACGTCCCGACCGAATCGCTTATACGACCACTAATCATTATTGGGCATGGAGTCGCCCTTATCCGCCGAAAGGCTGATGACTCCTATCGCGGACGATCGCGGTGGGAGTCTTCGTGAGCCCGCCGCAAGGCGGGCTTTTTTGCTGTCAGCAATCAGACGGAGGAGTGGTGTGCGCATTTCGCCGTTTCGCGAGACAAGACATAGCCCGCTTTGAGCGGCGCCGAGAAGAGGGTCGCGCCGCAATTGCCGCACGCCGATGACACGAAGAACAAGGCGCCGGCAGACGCACAGAACGGACGACATGACATGGAGAACTTTCCCAGTCGCCACGCAACTTGTGCGCCGCCGGGTTACGCGACGACCGTCCTCCGCGTCCGTTTAAGCTTGCGACAAGCGGGTCGCAAAGACAGCTCCCGTAGGCCGGACGGTCCTCGTTGTTACAGTGCCGGACACGAGGTCAGCCCACGACTGAAGCGAGCGACATTATGAAAGTATTTCTGATGTACAGGGATCGAGATTTTGACAGCGCGCAGCTCCTGTCACGGCGGGAACGCGATCTGCGCTACAGGAACGCCGATCACAAAGCCTTGCGCCTGGAACAGATATTACCTTGGAACGAGGAGGCATTGAGACAAGATCTTGGGCTGGACGTCATCTTCGAAGCGATGTCGCTCGGTGACAAATTCTTGTTCGAAGCGGCGAAAGTCACGTTGCTCTCCAGCATGACCGATCTCGAAACGATCCTTTATCGTCAGACCGTTCTGTTGGACAGCATGAGGAACGAGCAACTCGTAAGGGACATTTATCGGATCGCGATCGACGCGATCGAAGGGGAACGTAAGAATTATTGGAGTTCGTTCGGACGTTACCCCGCCAGCACCCTCCACCGCGGGGTCGAGGTGTTGCAGCTATTCTTCGGCTTCTTGAAAAAGCTGAGACGGCTAGCCGATCAACACGCCAACAAATTCGAATCGGAAGGATTTTCCCGATTATTCTCGATGCTTAAATCGGAGCTCAGCGACGAGTATTTCCTTGAGATTGAAACGCATTTGGATCGACTCAAATTCCCCCGCGGCGTGCTGATCAGCGCCGAGCTGGGCAAAGGCAACAAAGGGACGAATTATGTTCTTCGTAAACCGCACGAGGACGGGCGCGGTTGGATGAGCCGGCTATTCGTTCGGAAACCGGAGGCCTATACGTATCAGTTGCATCCACGCGATGAGGCGGGCGCTCGGGCGCTATCCGAATTGAACGACCGGGGCGTCAATCTCGTCGCCAATGCACTGGCGCAATCGACCGACCACATTCTCAGCTTTTTCCGAACGATGCGCACGGAACTGGCTTTTTACGTGGGGTGTCTGAATTTATTGGCGCGCCTGCGCGACTTGGGAGAGCCGGTGTGCTTCCCCGTGCCCCATCCGGCGGGGGAGAGAAGGCTCAAATTCTCCGGCCTCTACGACCTCGCCCTGGCCTTGAGCAAAGGGCGGAAGGTGGTAGGGAACGACGTCGATGCGGATCAAAAAAGCCTGATGATCATTACTGGCGCCAATACGGGCGGCAAGTCGACATTTTTGCGAAGCGTCGGCCTTGCGCACCTGATGATGCAGGCAGGCATGTTTGTAGCTGCCGACTCTTTTTCAGCGGAAATCTGCGACGGTATTTTCACTCACTACAGGCGCGAGGAAGACAGCACGATGGAGAGCGGAAAGTGGGACGAAGAACTTGGCAGAATGAGCGACATCGTCGATCACCTGCGCAAAAACGCGCTTGTGCTCTTTAATGAATCGTTTGCATCAACCAACGAACGGGAAGGATCAGAAATCGCAAGACAAATTACGAAGGCCCTTCTGGACAAGGGCGTGAAAGTGTTCTTTGTCACTCATCTCTATCATTTTGCAAAAGATTTCCTTGGTGAGCGCGGCAAGAGCGTGATCTTTATGCGTGCAGAGCGTCTTCCTGACGGGACGAGACCGTTCAAACTTGTCGAGGCTGATCCCCTGGAGACAAGCTACGGAGAGGATCTGTATCGGTCGATATTCGCCGACAGGGAACATAACCGCCGCCATCGTACCCAGGCGACAATACAATAGGCGAATGGGTGATCGATGCGACGCATCGGGAATGCGGACACCATCGCGGATATTGAATTCGTCATCGACGCCCCGGGGCTCGGCGACGCGCGTCACTCGTGGGCGGTGGAGGACGTCGATTGCACGCGGAATCGTTATAAATTTTCCGGGCCGTCATATGAGTTCAATATTGAAGTCATCGAATTCGGACGGGTGCAGGGCGGTCTAAACTCGTGGCGCGCGGTCGTGGTGACCGAGCTGTGGCAGACAACGGATACGACGACGGGTGCCAAAAGAGGCATTCGGAGCACCAAGTGGATGAAGATTTTGAACGGGCGGGCGTCGGACGTCGCGGCATGGATGCGAAACCGGCGGTCTCGCAGGATCGACGAAGCGATTCGCGCGAATCCATCGGGACGCGCCGGGGCTGGCCTGAATCCCATCGATCGAAGGGGAGACTGATCGAGACGATCCGCGTTGCCTCCCGGTGGGTCTTTTCGCACACGAGATGACGGTTGGCGTCATGCCATCCGGCTATGTTTGCCCACCCAGACAAAGATCGGCACCGCGAGCAGCTGCGTCGCGACGCAAAAGGCGACC
>JADGGK010000168.1 GCA_019689975.1 Pseudolabrys sp. | reverse complement strand
CGCCGCCGCTCCGGGCGGTATCGTCATTTCGACGTGGTGAATTGGCATTTGCCATGCGGAAAACCGGAATGATAACGTGGCGCCGCGGTTGACAGGATGAGGCGCGTGGCCGTGCTGAGCCGACAACGCGGCGCGAGCCGCAGGATGCGGCATGCGCAGTCTCTCGAGCCCGGCAGCCAGCCGGCGCGCGCCGGCGTGCAGTCGCTCGAGCGCGCCTTCGCCATTCTCGAGGAGATCGCCAGGAACCGCGACGGCATCGGGCTCGTGGAACTGAGCAAGCGGGTCGGCCTGCACAGTTCGACCACCTTTCACCTCGTACGCACCCTTGCCGCGCTCGGTTACGTCCGGCAAATGAAGGACACCAAGCGCTACCGCGTCGGCCGGCCGTTGTTTGCTCTTGCCGCCAGCGCGCTCGACGAGATCGAGATGAAGACATTGGCGACGCCGATCCTCGAGGAATTGTCGCGCGAGACCGGCGAAAGCGCGCATTTCGCGGTGCGCATGGACGATGCGGTGGTCGTGCTGGCGCGAACCAGCGGGTCGGGCGCGTTCCAGTTGAGCGACCGCGTGGGCGTCGTGCGGCCGGCGCATTGCACCGCGCTCGGCAAGATCATGCTCGCCGCGCTCGCGCCGGATCAGTTCGAGCGCTATCTCGCGCGCGCGGAACTCAAGGCCTATACGCCCCGCACCATCGTGGAGGCGGAACGGCTGCGGCGCGAGATCGCCGAAGTGCGGCGCCTCGGCATTGCCTTCGACGACGGCGAGTTCGACGCGGAGGTGCGCTGCGTCGCGCTGCCGGTGCGCGATTTTTCCGGTCAGACGGTCGGCGCGCTCGGAATCTCCGGCCCGGTCTGGCGGCTGTCGATCGAGGCGCTGCAAAAGCGCGCGCGTCTCGTACGCGCGGCCGCGAACAGGCTGTCGGCCGATTTCGGCGTCGTCGGCGAAGGCGAGCCGCGGGTGAAGGCGGTCGTCTGATCGTCGATGTTCGGTGTCGGGCCGTCGGCGGCGCGACCGGCCCGGCGACCCAAGGGGAGGATGCCATGCGACGGCATGCGAACTATGTTCCGCACGGCGTGATTCCGGCGGTGCTGCTGCCTTTTGACGACGAGCTTGCGATCGACGAGACGAGTTTCCGCTGCCATCTGCGCGATGTTGCGTCGGTCGAAGGAATTTCCGCCATCACCGTCAATGCGCATTCGACCGAGGTCGGCTCTTGCAGCGTCGACGAACAGCGGCGGGTGCTCGACATTGCTCAGGACGAGATCGGCGACAAGCTGCCGCTGATCAACGGGGTCTGGGCCGACGGGAGCCTCGAAGCCGCACGCATCGCGCGCATGGCGACGCAGGGCGGTGCCGCGGCGCTGCTGGTATTCCCGCCGGCGCCATTTGCGCTCGGGCAATCGCCGCAGATGGCGCTTGCGCATTTCAAGCGCATCGCCGAGGCGAGCGACTTGCCGCTCATCGTGTTCCAATATCCCTTGGCGACGGGGCAGGGCTATCCGCAGGACACGCTGCTGAAATTATGCGAGGAAGTGCCGACAATCCGCGCCATCAAGGACTGGATCGGCAACGTGCCGCATCACGAATGGCACGTGCGCACGCTCCAGGCGCTGCCGCGGCCGGTGAACGTCCTCACCACCCATAGTGCTTGGCTGCTTTCGTCGCTGGTGCTCGGCTGCAACGGATTACTGTCGGGCAGCGGCAGCGTGATCGCCGATCTGCAGGCACGCCTGTTCCGCGCGGTGCGGGCGAACGATTTGGCCGAGGCCAGGCGCCTCAATGACCGCATCGCGCCGATTGCCCGCGTCTTCTACGCCGATCCCTTCGTCGACATGCACAACCGCATGAAGGAAGCGCTGGTGCTGCTCGGCCGGCTGCCGCGTGCGGTGGTGCGCCCGCCGCTGGTCAAGCTCGGGCGCGCCGAGATCGCGCGCATCCGGCAGGCGCTGGTCGAGGCAGGCCTGCTGGACGCGGGCGCCCGCGATGCGGCCTGACGGACGATCCGCCGCGCTCGCGCCGCCTCGGCGCAGGGTCCGATCCGATCGCCGCCCTCCGCGCGGGAAGCCCGGTCGGGGAGGACAGGTCGTTCGCGCTCACAGCAGCGCGAACTCGGTATTCTTCCGGTCGGTCACCAGCATGCAGCCGGGGTAATGGGTGATGCAGAATTCCGGTTTCGCGGTGGCGATGACCGCCTGCGGCGTGACCCCGCAGGCCCAGAACACCGGCAGTTCATCCTCGCGCACCTCGACGGCGTCGCCGTAGTCCGGCTGCGACAGGTCCCTGATGCCGATGAGTTCCGGCTTGCCGATATGCACGGGCGCACCGTGCACGGAGGGAAAGCGGGAGGTGATCTGCACCGCCCGGATCGCGTCGCGCGGCGTGAGCGGGCGCATCGACACCACCATCGGGCCATGGAACGGTCCGGCGGGCCGCGTCGCGATCGAGGTGCGGTACATCGGCACGTTGCAGCCGCGCGCGATATGCCGCAGCACGATGCCTTCCGCCGTCAGCGCTTCCTCGAAGGAGAACGAGCAGCCGATGACGAAGCTGACAAGGTCGTCGCGCCATAGCGCGCCTATGTCGGTCGGCTCGGCGACGAGCTCTCCGTTCCGCCACACGCGATAGCGCGGCAGGTCGGTGCGGACATCGAGATCCTCGCCGAGCTCCGGCACGCGTGGATCGCCGGGTTCGGAGGTGCCGATCAGCGGGCAGGGCTTCGGATTGAGGCGGCAGAATTGCAGGAAATCAGCGGCGAGTGCCCGCGGCAGGATGGCGAGATTGCCCTGCACATAGCCGGGCGCGAGCCCCGCCGTCGGCCCGCGATGCAGGCCGTTGCGGATCGCGCGGCGCACGGCAAGCCCGTCCGCGGCGACGTCGAAACGGCCGGTCATGGTCGCGCCCATGGCGGAAAATCCCGTCGTTCACGCACGGCCAGTCTAGCATCCGCTTCCTGCCGCGGC
>JADGGK010000063.1 GCA_019689975.1 Pseudolabrys sp. | reverse complement strand
GGCGCTCGGGCGCGCAATGACGGGGGTGGGTACGCCCGTGCCCGCCATGACGGCGGAACGGCCGGTTCCTTGCCGCCGGGGATGCCCGCGGGGGCCGGGGCGGAAGCATCCCCTCGGCCTCCTCCCGCCCCGGGGCGCCGGCGGTTCCCTGAGGTGGCGCGGCCCGCGGTTGCATGTAAGATTAAGATGCGGGTCTTTGGCGAGACGGGCATGAGGCATCGACCGTTGCGGTGGCTGGGCGCGGCCATTCTGGCCGCGGCATGGGCGTTGGGCGCGCAGAAGCCGGCCTCTGCTCAGAGCTGCGGCTTGAGCTGCCTCAGCACGTCGCCCTCGCCGCCCGCTCCCTCGACCTCGCCGCATCCGATCCCGCCGCTCGGCTGGTATGCGGTCGGCAGCATCGGCTGCGCGGCGGTGTCGCCGATCGTCGGCACGGCGATCCTCGGCCGCGCGCTCACGCTGAGCGAGGCCTATCATACGACCCTGGGATGCTTCCTCGGTCCGGCCGGATGGCTCCTTGCCGACCTGCTGCTGTCGCTGCCCGGTGCGGAACCCGCGCCTCCACCGCAGACGCCGCCGCTGCGCGGCACGGGGCAGGGCAATATCCACCTGCCGCCTCCGGCCGCGGCCGCCTTCGTGCCCGGCGAACTGCTGCTCGAGGTCAATCCGGGCGCCGCGGCGCGCCTGTCAGCGCTGGCGCGGCGATTGGATCTGACGCTGCTCGAGACGCAGAACTTCGCGCTCACCGGCCGCACTCTGCAGCGCTGGCGCATCGACGGCCGTCGCAGCCTGCGCGCGACATTGCAGGCGATCGGCCAGGCGGGCGTTGCCGCTGAAGTGCAGCCAAATTTTCTCTACGCGCTGTCGCAGCAGGCGGCCGCTTCGACCGAGAACGGCGCGCAATATGTGGTGTCGAAATTGCACCTCGTGGAGGCGCACCGCATCAGTACCGGCGAGGACGTGCAGGTGGCCATCATCGACTCCAAGATCGACACCGGACATCCGGATCTTGCGGGCGTCTTCGCGGGCGAGTACGACGTGGTCGGCACGGTCGGTCCGCCGCATGCGCACGGCACCGCGATGGCCGGCGCGATCGCCGCGCACGGACGGCTGATGGGCGTCGCACCCAAGGTGCGTCTGCTTGCGGTGCGCGCCTTTTCCGGCACCGACGACAGCGCGCAGGGCACCACCTTCAACATTCTCAAGGGTCTTGACTGGGCGGCGAGTCGTGGCGCGCGCATCGTCAATATGAGCTTCGCCGGCCCGCCCGATCCCATGCTGCACGAAATGATCGCGCGCGCGCAGGCGCGCGGCATGGTGCTGGTCGCTGCGGTCGGCAATGCCGGACCGCGCTCGCCGCCGCTTTATCCCGCCGCCTATCCGGAGGTGATCGGCGTCACCGCGACCGACGCCGAGGACCGGCTGCTGCCGCAGGCCAACCGCGGCCCGCAGGTGGCGCTCGCCGCGCCCGGCGTCGACGTCCTTGCCGACGCGCCGGAGGGACGGTTTCAGCTCACCTCGGGCACGTCGGTCGCCAGCGCGCATGTGAGCGGGGTGGCGGCGCTGATGCTCGCGCATAGCCCCGCGCTGACGCCCGTCGAGGTGCGCCGGCGCCTGATCGCCACCGCGCGCCCCGTTGGCGGCATGCGACGCGACGTCGGCGCCGGCGTGGTCGATGCGCTCGGCGTGCTCGGCGCGGCGCGCGAGGCACGATAGGCTGCGACCCCGCCCGGCGCGCGCGGCCGGCCTATTTGCCGCCGACGTCGCCCGCGCGGGCGGCGCGCCGGACCGCGGAACAAGCGTTGATTTGTTCGGCAAAGCTGGTCGGGGCGGCGGGATTTGAACCCACGACCCCCAGTCCCCCAGACTGGTGCGCTAACCGGGCTGCGCCACGCCCCGACCGGAGCGGCGCGGACTATAGGGATGCGCGGTGGTGCGCGCAACAACCGTTCGGCGCCGCGGCAAGGCCGCGCCGCGTCCCGAGCCCCTTGCTCCGCCTGGCCCGCAAGCCGTGCCACGCGGTCCGCAGCCGGCATTAACGAAATGTCGACCCCCGGCGGGCCAAGGTCGCTCGCGCCAAGCGCAGGACGCAGGTCGATCGCGGATCATCTCGATGTCCCAAGCCCTGGAAGTGCATCCGGCCCCCCGGATCGAAACGGCCGGTTCGGGCGCGGCCCACGGCGCCGTGGCAGGGATGCGGTCGGTCGAGGTGCGGATCGCGATCCACGAGGATCTGGCCGCCGCCGCGCCGACCTGGTGCGCCTTCGAGCGCGAGGCGGACGGTACGGTGTTTCAGACCTATGCATGGCTCTCCCTCTGGCAGCGTCACATCGGCGCGCCGCTGGGCGTGCGCCCGGCGATCGTGGAGGTCGAGCAGGGCGGCGCGACGCTCGCTTTGTTTGCACTTGCCGTGCGGCACCTGGGCGCCGTGCGCGAGCTGACCTGGCTCGGGTCCGCCCTGTGCGACTACAACGGCCCGCTGCTTGCGCGCGAATTCTCCTTGCGGATCGATCGCGCCCGCTTTTGCGCCTTGTGGGACGAGATCGTGCGGCGGCTGCAGGCCAATGCGCGCCTGCGGTTCGATCTCGTCCATCTCAACAGGATGCCGGAACGCATCGGCGCGCAGCACAACCCGTTCCTCTACCTGCCTTGCGCGGTGAACCCGAGCGGCGCCTACCTCACGGCGCTCGGCGCCGACTGGGAGAGCTTCTACCGCGCCAAGCGTTCCTCGGCGACGCGCCGACGCGACCGCACCAAGCGCAAGCGGATGGCCGATCTCGGTACCGTCCGTTTCGTGACCCCGGCGGACGAAGACGGCGCGCGCGCGGCCCTCGACACGTTGATGAGGCAGAAGGCGCGCTCCTTCGCCCGCATGGGTGTCGCCAACCTGTTCGCCAGACCCGGCCATGCCGATTTCTACCGCGCGCTCGCCACCGACCCGGCGACGCGGCCGATCGTTCACGTCAGCCGACTCGACGTCGGCGACACGCCCGCCGCGGTCAATCTCGGACTGCTGCACCGCGGCCGCTACTACTATCTGCTTGCGAGCTACGACGACGGTGACGTATCGCGTTTCGGACCCGGCGCCGCCCACCTGCGCGAGCTCATGGGCTACGCGATCGCGCGCGGCTGCCGTGTCTTCGACTTCACGATCGGCGACGAGCGCTACAAACGCGAATGGTGCGATATCAAGATCACGCTCTACGACCATATCGCCGCGGCGACGCCACGCGGCGCCTTGATCGCGTTCCTGCGGGCGGCAGGCGGCAGGCTCAAGCGATGCATCAAGCAGACGCCGATGCTGTGGGAGGCTGCGACGAAGATCCGCAGCTTGACCGGCGCCTTGCGTGCCCGGCGCGACCCGCGCGGCCGGGCAGGGTGATCCGCGGGCCTAGCCACCGTCTTCGCCGTCAGCGGGTTCATCGTGACGGTGACGGGCGCGCGTTCGGATCGCCTGCCGCAGTCGCCCCTGCGGCGACGACGCGCATCGACGCCGCAGCGGTCATGCGCAAGACGGCGGCGGTCTTACTCAGCCGGCCGGACGGGCGCGTGCCGCGGTGATTTCCTTGGCAGCGAGAATATCGTTGTCGCGGGTGCGCGCGGCGTAGGCCAGCCGAAACGGACCGCGGACCATCATCACCGCGGCGACCAGCGCCCCGGCGCCGTAGATCGCGGCATAGCTGGCGATGAATTGCACGATATCGAGCCGCGCGAACAGCGCGAATAGGCCGAGGCCCGTCATCGCCGCCGCCAGTCCGATGCCGAGACGCGCCATATCCCGGAAGAAACCATTGTGGACGAGCACGCTGTAGGTGACCATGTGGACCAGATTGGCGGTGAGCAGCACGATCAGGATCGGCGTCGTCGCCGGAGGGATGGTTGCGGCATTGCCGAGCAGGAGGGCGAAAAACCGGTCGGCCGCGAGAAGAAAAATGCCGCAGGCGACGCAGGCCGGAATGGCGCACAGCGCGGCCGCCGCCAGCGTCGCGCGCACCAGCGCCGGGCCGTTGCGCTCCGCCAGCGCGCTGGTCTGGCGCGGCACGAGGATGTCGCAGACGGCGGAAAAGATTACCGCGCCGCCGCGGAAGACCTTGAAGACCGTGTCGAGAATGATCGGCGGCGCGCCGAGGCCGAAAAGATAGGGCACGATGAAATAGGGTAAATTATAGGCATAGATTTCGCTGATTGCGTAGGCGCCGCTGCGCGCGATTTCGGTCCTGTTGGCGCGCAGGAAGGCGCGCATGTTCCGCAGCCACCCGCTCAGATGCGGCCATAGGGCTCCGCGGGCGATCAGCCGCCTGACGCAGATCGCGATCACGACGCCCCACAACAGATCGAGCGCAACCAGCATGACGATCAGCGGCAATCCGCCCAGCATCGCGAGCAAACCGGCGATGTAAGCGCCGCGGCGCATGGCCTCGAGCGTCTCGAACAATACATATTCGTCGACGGCGATGGCGGCGTAACGCAGCGCGAACCAGACCAAGTTGAGCGACACGAAAAGGAAGAACAGCGCGAATTCGGTCGCCTCGCGCGCCGGTGTCGCGGCCCAAAGAACCATGAAAAGGAAACAGAGCAAGGCGCCGCCGCCGACCAATCCGAAATAGAACGTCACCACGGCGGACGCCTGCCGCGGAACGGCATCGTCGGGGTCATGGGAAAGGAAACGCGCGCGCAGCCGCACGAACAGGATCTTCACGATCCCGAAATCGATGAGCCAGAGCGAGTAGCCCACCGCCGCGACCAGGATGAACAGAGAGAAACGATGGGCGCCTAGCACATGCGCGAAGACGAAGGTTTGCAGCAGGCCGGTGGCGAGCGCGGCGCCGGCGGTCGTTGCGCGCAGCAGGAAGAAAGGAAGCGAGATCATGCGCCGCTTCATGTCGTCCCGCCTTCCGCCGCTTCGAGCGCGAGGCAGTGGTGCAGCAGGGATCGTGCCGTCGCTTCCCAGGTGAAGCGCCGCGCGCGCCTGTATCCGGCCTTGACCAGCCTGTCGCGCAGGGCGGGGTCGCTTGCGAGCGCGCGCATGTGGCGCGTGATGGCGGCGCTATCGTCGGGCCGACAGACCAGCGCGGCCTCGCCGCACACTTCGACGAGCGCGGGCTGCTCGCTGATGATCACCGGGCAGCCGCAGGTCATCGCTTCGAGCGGCGGCAGACCGAAGCCTTCGTAGTAGGACGGAAACACCAGCCCCAGCGCATGTTCATACAGCGCACGCAGCTCGGGGTCCGAAACGAAGCCTGCCATGCGCACGCCCTCGCCGCCGGCGAGGCGGAAAGCGCCGAACACCTTCGGATCCTTCGATCCCGTGAGCACGAGCACCACGTCGTCCAATCCCGCGCTCGCGAAAGCTCGCATGACGGTCTTGATGTTCTTGTTGGCCGAATCGACCCCGACGCCAAGAAAGAAGCGGCGGCCGCGGAGGTCGAGCCGGTCGAGCACCGTGAGATCCGCCGGGACGGCGGTGATATGGTCGCCGCCTTCAAAACAGACCGGCATGGTGGTGACGTCCGCGCCGTACCATTTGCCGATTTCGCGGCGGGAAAATTCCGACACCGTCACCACCAGCTCCGACCGCCGGCACAGGCGCGGGATCATGAATTTGTAGGCGGCGCGGAAGCGCGGGGAGAAATTTTGCGGAAGCGCCAGCACGGTTGCGTCATGCACCACGACGATCTGGTGCCGCGCCGCGAGCGGACCGAGCATGCACAGATTGAGCAAAAGCCGGCCGGCGCCGTAAAACGGGTATTCGATCTGTTCCCAGACGTAGCCGCCGCAGCGGCCGACCCTCCGCAGGGGAATATGGGCAAGCGGAAAATCGCGCGCCGTGCGGGGCGCGAGCAGCTCGACGCAGCCCTTGAGCGCGGCGAACTCGTCGTCGAGCAGGCGATCGATCGCCTTGATCACCTCGGCGGCGAAGCGTTGCACGCCCGAGAACCGCTGCGAGAGAAATCGCCCGTTGATGGCGATGCGCGCGGCGGCGCCGGCCGCCGTCCCGATGCCGGCGGCAGGACTCCCGTGCGCGCGCGTGTCAGCCGAAGCGAGCATGGGCTCCTATCCCGAGCGGCAGCGGCGCGGAACGACCGCGCGTCAAGTTGAAGGTCGCCGTCGCCATTCCCCAGATCATTCCCAGCAACAGGTAGAAATGTCGCCAGTGGTCGCTATCGATGACGAAACCTTCCAGCACTTCGCCGATGAACGTCGCATAGGCGCAGATGAGGTAGGGCTGCCAAGGGGTACGCGACGGCACCGCACGCAAGCCCACCATCAGCGTTGCACCCAACAGCACGAGGTATGCCACGCCGCCGAGCCAGCCGTAGACCAGGAAGGCCTGCAGATAGACGTTATGCTGCTGCGTGCCATGCACGACGCTGAATTCAAAAGGACCCATGCCGTTGGGAAAATCGACCAGGGCGCCGAGCGCGAGCTCCTGAAGGCGGAAACGGCCGCCGCTGCCGACGTCGTAGTATTGCAGGAGCTGCGCCCGCTCGCGGAACATGTGCGCAATGGCATCGAACGACAGCAGGATCGCGGCAAAGACGGCGATGGCGCCGGCGCCGATCCCCGCCATGACAAGGATACGCATGCGCGTGCGGCTTGTCGGCGCCGTGAGCAGGGACAGGATCGTCATGATCAGGCACGAGACGGAGAAATGGAACCAGGCGCCGCGTGAAAAGCTGAGCAGCAGGCCGACGAGCATGATGCCCAGAGACAGCACGTCGATCAGGCGTATCCGTCTCGTCAGCATCCGCTCGATGAGCACCAGGGAAGGCCAAATCAGGAACGGCCCGAATACGTTCGGATCTTTGAAGGTGCCGAGTGCGCGGTCGTAATCCGTGAACAGGTCGTGGGCGTGGGGGAAGAGGCTGAAATAGCCGGCGATGCCGGCGCACGACGTGATCACCGCGGTCAGGATATAGGCCGCGCGTATCGTCGCCATGCGCGGCATCGTCTCGTGCGACAGCACCGCGGCAAACAGAATCGCCGCGCAGGCGAGATAGATCGAGGTGCCGGTATATTGAATCGTCTTCTGCTGGCCGACCACATTGAGCAGCGACAGCAGCCCGCCGAAATTGAATAGCACGAGCAGCGCCACCAGGAGGGCAAGCAAACGATCGAAGCGAACCCCGGCGGCGACGCATACGACCGCCAACAGGAGCATCAAGCCGTCATGCGGCGAAGGCTCGATAAAGACGACCGAGCTCGTCAGGATCACGATATAGAGCACGACGAGCAGCAGGCGTTCGCGGAACGCAGCCGTCGGGCGCGGCGCCGCGGTCGCTAAAGCAAAGTCGCCGCTTGCCATGTCGTGCACGGCCATCAATAGGCATTCTCGGTTTTGAGCAGCGCGAACGGCGTCCGCGCCAGGATGTAGAGATCAAAAAGCAGCGACCAGTTCTCGATGTAGTAGAGATCGTGCTCGACGCGTTTCTGGATCTTCTCGTGCGTGTCGGTTTCGCCGCGCCAGCCGTTGATCTGGGCCCAGCCGGTGATGCCGGGCTTGACGCGGTGGCGGGCAAAATAGCCGTCAACCGCGTCGGCATAAAGGCGGGCCTCGGCCTTGGCGTTGACGGCGTGCGGACGCGGGCCGACGAGCGACAGGTTGCCCTTGAATACGACGTTGAAGAGTTGCGGCAATTCGTCGATGCTCGCCTTGCGGATGATGCGCCCGACCCTTGTGACGCGCGGATCGCCCCGGGTCACGAGCTTGTCGGCCGCGGCGTCGGCCGCTTCGACATACATTGACCGGAACTTGTACACTTCGATCAGATCATTGTTGAAACCGTAGCGCTTCTGCTTGAACAGGATGGGTCCGCGGCTGTCGATCTTGATGGCGAGGGCGATCAAGGCCATCAGCGGGAGGACGGCGAGCAGAATGAGGCTGCCGATCACCTTGTCGAACAGCCATTTCATGACCACGTCCCAATCGGCGATGGGGCGGTCGATCATGTCGAGCACGGGAACGCTGCCGATATAGGAATAGCAACGCGGCCGAAATTGCAGCTTGTTGCTGTGCGCGGCCAGCCGAATATCCACGGGCAGGACCCACAGCTTCTTCAGCATCTGCAGGATGCGGGTCTCCGCCGAGATCGGCAGCGAGAAGATCACCAGATCGACGCGCGTGCGGCGACCGAACTCGACCAGGCCGTCGACCGTCCCGAGCTTGCGCTTGCCGGCGCATTCGCTCCCGCTGCGCTCGTCGCTGCGGTCGTCGAAAAGGCCGATGATCTCCACGTCGGAATCCTTTTGGCGGCTGAGCGCGTTGATCACGGCGGCGCCGGCCTCGCCGCCGCCGACGATGACCGTTCGGCGCGTGAGCCGTCCCTGGCGCGTCCATGCGCGCACCAGGACGAACAGCAACTTGCGCGACAGCGTGAGAGCGACGAGACCGCCGAAGTAGAACGAGCTCAGCCAGACGCGCGAGAACAGCGCGCCGGCCTTGGCGAAGAATGAAAGGCCGATGACGATCGAGAACACGACGGACCATGCGGCGGCGAGGCGCATGAATTGCTTTTCGTGCCCGCGGAACGCCTGCACCTGGTAGATGTCGGCGACCTGGAAAGCGAGCATCGACAACACGGCTATTGTCAGCGTGGCGCCGACATAGTGCCAAAGCATGCCATTGCCGGCAGGGAGATAGGCGAAATAGATCGCCATGCCGACTGCGACGATCAGCGCGAATTCCGCCACGCGGACGAAACCGGCGAGCACGATCGGCGAGATCGGCGAAGCCGCGGGCGAGGAGACGGCGGCAAGAGCCTCCGGCGCGAGCGGCGGCGCCTGCGTCTCCACGGGCTTGATCTGCCGCGGGCGGTCGAGCGCAACCGCGGCGCCCGATGCGTGCATCATGGGGCGAAGGTCGAGGTCGGACATGTTTGACGCCAATAGGAAACAGCCGCGATCTTAGGGTCGCGCCCCGCTTTCTCCATATGGACGGAATGATCTTAAATAAAGACTTTGAACGAAGGCTTATCGTAAACTTGGAATAAAGCTTAACGGCGTGCGGTTGCGTGCCGTAAGGCCCGTCGCGCGCCTCGTCCGTGTTTCCCGCATTGCCGCTCCCTTTCGCCTCGCGCCGGCGCGCGCCTCGTGCGCGTGGCGAGTTTTTCCGGTCCGCGTCGGCGCCTCGGGTTTTCCCGGTCGTCGCCGTCCCGCTTCGGTTAACGCCCGGTATCCGGCCCGGACCGGGAAATTAACCGGGTCGAAACCATAATGGTTTGTCATCGTGGCCCGTTCGCGAAAGGTGCGCTCGAGTCGTCGCAATGGTGTTGGGTCGCAAGGTGACGGATGGCGGCATGTCGGCCGCAACCGTGGTGTATGCGCCGGATGAGGGGCCCGACATGGCCGCGCTCGGCCGCCGGCTTTGGCAACGGAAAGGCCGCATCCTCGCCACCACGCTGATTTTCGGCGCCGTCGCCTTCGTCGTCGTCACGCTCATGACGCCGCAATATCGCTCGGAGGCGCGACTGCTGCTGGAAGCGCGGGAAAACGTGTTCTTGCGCGCCGATGCGGAAAAAAATGCCGATCTGTCCACGCTGGATGCCGAAGCGGTGGCGAGCCAGACGCAGGTCGTGCTCTCGCGCGATCTGGCGCGCGAGGTGATCGCCAAGGAGAAGCTGGCGCAGAAGCGGGAATTCAATCCGACGAGCTCGGTGCTGCGCACCGTCCTCGGCCTCCTCGGCATGACGCGCGATCCCGGTAGTCTGACGCGCGACGAGCGCGTGCTCGAATCCTATTATGAACGGCTCAACGTCTACGCCATCGACAAGTCACGGGTGATCGCCATCGATTTCACCTCGGCCGATCCTCAGCTGGCCGCCGACGTTGCCAACGCGATCGCGGAAACCT
The DNA here is from genome assembly GCA_019689975.1 of Pseudolabrys sp. Classification (GTDB taxonomy): domain Bacteria; phylum Pseudomonadota; class Alphaproteobacteria; order Rhizobiales; family Xanthobacteraceae; genus Pseudolabrys. The sequence goes on along the minus strand of JADGGK010000063.1, from coordinate 7,713 downwards.
ATCTGCAAATGCAGCAGGCGGCGAAACGGGATCAGACGCGCGCGGCAAGCGCTTGGCTCGCCGGCGAGATCGACAAGATGCGCGCCAAGGTCGCCGAGGCGGAAGCGAAGGTCGAGGCCTATCGCACGCAATCGAATCTCTATGCCGGTTCGAACAACACCCTGCTGCCGACACAACAACTGACCGAGATCAACTCGCAGATCGCAGCCGCGCGCGGACAGCAGGCCGATCTCGAAGCGCGCGCGACGCGGCTGCGCGCCTTGATCAAATCGGGCCAGCCGATCGATTCCTCCGACATCGCCAACAGCGAATTGATGCGACGGTTGGCTGAACAACGGATGATTATTCAGGCGCAGCTTGCCGAACAATCGACCACGCTGCTCGATCAGCATCCCCGCATCAAGGAGCTCAAGGCCCAGCTTGCGGAAATCGATCAGCTCATGCGCCGGGAAGCCGAGCGGTTGGCGCGCCAGCTCGACAACGACGCCAAGGTGGCGGGCGAACGCATCAGGACGCTGACCGCAAGCCTCGATCAGGTGAAGAAAGCGGCGTCACAGACCAACGAGCGGGATCTCGAGCTGCGCGCGCTCGAGCGCGAGGCCAAGACGCAGCGCGATCTCCTCGAGTCCTACCTCGCGAAATACCGCGAGGCGACGGCACGCGAGAGCATCAACGCCGCGCCGCCTGCCGCACGCATCATTTCGCGCGCGACGCCGGCGATCAAGCCCGCCTATCCGAAGAAACTGCCGACGGTCCTGGTTGCGGCCTTCGCCGGCTTTGCCCTGTCGGCCGGTTTCGTCGTGACCGGTGCCTTGCTCGCATCGCCCTCGGCCGCCGCGCGCGGCCTGACCGGCGCCGCACCGATGGAACTCGGCACCGCGGCCGCGGTCATGCCGCTTGCGGCCTCGCCGCCGCTCGCGCCGCCCGCGACATCGGCGGCGATGGCCGCGGCCGTGCCGCCTGCCGCGCAACGGGAGCAGGAGATCGCAAGCCTCGCGCGCGAGCTGCGCGCGGCGGGCGAGGGGGGCCGCCGCATCGCTGTTCTCGGTGCCGAGCGCAATGTGGGAACCACCTTCGCGGCGCATGCGCTCGCGCGCGCGCTCGCCGAAAGCGCAAGCGCGGTGTTGGTCGATCTCGCTTTCGCAACACCTCGCATCGGTGCGCTGTCGGTTGAACCGGAGGCGCCCGGGATCGCCGACCTGGTACGAGGTCGGGCGTCCTTCGGCGACATCGTCACGCGCGATGCGTCCTCGCGCCTTCACCTCGTCGGCGCCGGGCGCCTCGACGGCATGGAGGCGGCGGCGGTCGCGGCCTCGCCCATGATCGCGACGGTGGTGGAGGCCCTTGCGCGCAGCTATCAGCACGTGGTGCTCGACCTCGGTGCGGTGCCCGACTGCGCCCTGGAGCGCTTTGCCGCGCTCGCGCCGCGTGCCTTGCTCGTGACCGCGGATCCCGCGGCCGCCGCCACCCGGGCCACGCGTGCGGCGATTCTCGGGGCGGGTTTTGCCGAGGTGAGGATATTGCTCGGCGGCGCGCGGGCCGCGGCGGCCTAGCGCTGTGGCGGCCGACCTTCCGAAGGGACAGGCATTTATGAGGGGCGCGCCTGCCGCTAAGATGCGGCTTGGATCGCGCGCGTTGCATGCGACAAGCCGGAAAAGCCCGGCTGCTTCACCACGATGAGACGGGCCATCATTCGCGGCGGCCTGGAAGCGCTCTATGTCACCGGCCTTCACCGCCTGTTGCAGCCGCTGGTCGGCGGCGTGGGGGCGATTTTGACGCTGCACCACGTGCGGCCCCCGCGCGAGGATGCCTTTCAACCGAACCGCCTGCTCGAGGTGACGCCGGTGTTCTTCGAGCGCCTGCTGGCGCTGCTCAAGCGCGCGCGCGTCGACGTGATTTCGCTCGACGAGATGCATCGTCGATTCATCGACGGCGATTACCGACGGCGCTTCGTCTGCCTCACCTTCGATGACGGCTACAAGGACGTCAAGCGGTGGGCCTATCCGCTGCTGAAACAATACGAAATGCCCTTCGCGCTATTCATCGCCACCAGCTTTCCCGATCGGCTCGGCGAATTGTGGTGGCTCGCGCTTGAGGCGGCGATCGCGCGGAACGCGCGCGTCGGCCTGCTGATGAACGGCAAGGAACGTTTCTTCGATTGCGCGACGGTGCGGCAGAAGCGCGCCGTCTACGACGCGATTTACGGCTATCTCCGTTCGCTTGCGAGCGAGGACGAGCTGCGCCGGACGGTACGCGACCTTTGCGCCCGTTGCGGCCTCGACCTCACGGCCTTCTGCCGCGATCTGTGCATGGATTGGCGGGAAATCGCCGACATCGCGGCTGACCCCTTGTGCACGATCGGAACTCACACCGTGAACCATAAGATGCTCAGGAAGGTGGCCGACGAAGCGGCGGTCAGGGCGGAGATGGACATGAGCCGGGCAGTTCTGGAAGCGGCGCTCGGCTTCAGACCGCAGCACCTCGCTTATCCGGTGGGCGATGCCAGCTCGGCCGGGCCGCGCGAATTTCGCATCGCCGCCGAGCTCGGGTTCAAGACCGCCGTCACGACACGACCGGGCGTGCTGTTCAGAGCGCATCGCAATCATTTGACCGCCTTGCCGCGCATTTCCGTCAACGGCGACTACCAGCGCCCGCGTTATGCGAAGGTGCTCATGTCGGGCGCGGCCACGGCGCTGTGGAACGGCTTGCGGCGGGTCAACGTCCAATGATCGAGGAGCCCGCCTCGGCATCCGGCCCGCCGCCGTCTTCTCGCGCGGCGGCTGGCCGCGCGCGCTCGCCTCGGGACGGTCGGCGGCTCTGGCGTCGCATCGGTCCTGCCATCCATTTCACCAAGGCCATGGCCGGCACGACCCAGCCGAGGCCCACGACGACATAATAGACCGCGGCGGGAAGGCCGTTGACGTCGGCGAGCACCGACTGCGCCAGCGCCATGGCCATCAGGCTCCAGGCCGCGACCAAAAGCAGCAGGCCGAACGTGCCGATGAGCTTGCGGAGGCGGACGGACATTGCGACATGTTCCCGCGGTGCGAATTGCCGAACCGACCCGCCGACTATATGGTCCTTGCCGAACGCGGCAAACTGCCTTCATGCGCGACCCGACCCCGGCCCCCGTCACCCACGCATACGCGCTGCGACTCTGGCTGCTCTCGGTCGCGGCGATGATCGTGCTCACGCTCGCGGTGGGCGGGATCACGCGGCTTACCGAAAGCGGGCTCTCGATCACCGAATGGAGACCCGTCACCGGCGTGCTGCCGCCGTTCGGCGAGCGGGCGTGGGAGCAGGAATTCAAGGCCTACCAGGCCATTCCTCAATACCAGGAACTCAACCGCGGGATGAGTCTTGAGGCATTCAAGGTCATTTACTGGTGGGAATGGACGCATCGCATGCTCGCGCGCGCAACCGGCGTGGTTTTCCTCGTGCCGTTCCTTGTCCTGCTCTGGCGCGGCAAGGTGCCCCAGCACCTGCGTCGGCGGCTGTGGACGATCTTCGGCTCCGGCGCGTTCCTCGGGGTGGTCGGGTGGTGGATGGTGGCCTCGGGCCTTGCCGGCTCGGATCGGATCAACGTCTCGCCCTATCGGCTCGCGTTTCACTTGACGCTTGCATGCGCGATCTACGCCGCGGTGGTGTGGACGGCACAGCAGCTCCTCGCTCGCGAGCGGATCGAGGTTGCGCCGCGGCTGCGTATCGGCGCCGGCGTGATCGCCGGCCTGTTGTTGCTGCAGATCTATCTCGGCGCCCTGGTTGCCGGGACCCGTGCCGGGCTTGCCTACAATACCTGGCCGCTGATCGACGGCGCGTTCATTCCGGCGGCCGCACGGCTGTGGCCGCTCGCGCCGGCCTGGCGCAATGTATTCGAGAACATCCTCACGGTGCAGTTCGACCACCGCATGCTGGCCTATGCGATCTGGCTTGCCGCGCTGTGTCATGCCTATGACGCGCGGCGCTCGCCCGCGGCGAAGGGAGCCCTCCTGCTCGCCGGCGCCGTCACCGCGCAGGCTGCGCTCGGGGTCGCGACTTTGCTGCAGCAGGCCCCCCTCGTGCTGGCGCTCGCGCACCAGCTGACGGCGATTGTCGCGTTCACTGTCGCGATCGTTCATGCCGAGCGCACATGGTATCGAGCCCGGTTCGCGTTCGCGGCGGAGCCGACAAGGGTGCCCGCATGATCGCGGTCGAACAGCGCGGTGATCTTGCCGTGATCATCATGCGGCACGGCAAGGCCAACACGCTTGACGTCGAATTCTGCGAAGCGCTCGCGGCACGGTTTTGCGCCTTGCGCGACGCGGCCAAGGCGGTCGTGCTGACGGGAGAAGGGAGGATTTTTTCCGCCGGCGTCGATTTGAAACGGCTGAGCGCCGGCGGCGCGGATTACGTTCGCCGCTTCCTGCCGAGCCTGCACAGGCTCTACGAGGCGGTATTCTTTCATCCTCGACCGGTGGTTGCGGCGATCAATGGCCATGCCATTGCAGGGGGCGCGGTGCTGGCCTGCTGCGCCGATCTGCGGTTCATGGCGCGCAACGGCACGCGCATCGGCGTGACCGAGCTTCTGGTCGGCGTACCGTTCCCGGCGCTCGCCTTCGAGATCTTGCGGTTCGCGATACCGTCGCGTCATCTGCCGGCCGCGGTGCTGACCGGCCGCACGCATCCCCCCGATTCCGCGCTCGACCTCGGCTGGGTCGACGAGCTTGCCGAACCGGCGGCGTTGTTGGAGACGGCTCTGGCCGCCGCGTCCGAACTTGCCGCGCGATCGCCCGCCGCTTTCGCGCAGACCAAGAAGCAGATCCGCGAAATCGTGGCCGCACGCTACGCGGCGAGGGGAGCGGCCACCGATGGTCTCGTCACCGAGATCTGGTGTGCACCGGACACGCTGCGCTGCATCCGCGACTATGTCGCGCGCACGCTGGCGACGTAGACGGCGGCGGCTCCGACGAATTGACGACGCCGCGGCGCGGCCTGGAACCATCGCATGGGCAAGCCGCGCATCCTATGCCGCCTCCAGCGCCTGTTCGAGGTCGGCGATGATGTCCTCCTTGTCTTCGAGCCCGATCGACAGGCGCACCACGTCAGGACCGGCACCGGCTTCGATCTTCTGCGCGTCGGAAAGCTGCCGGTGCGTGGTGGAGGCCGGATGAATGATCAGCGAACGGGTGTCGCCGATATTGGCGAGATGCGAGAACAGCTTTACGTTCGAGACCACCTTGACGCCCGCGTCATAGCCGCCCTTGAGGCCGAAGGTGAACACCGCGCCGATGCCCTTGGGCACGTATTTCTGTGCCAGCTTGTAGTACTTGTCGCCGGGCAGGCCGGGGCAGCTCACCCAGGCCACCTTGGGATGCGCGGAGAGCCACTGCGCGACCGCGATCGCGTTGTCCGAGTGGCGCTGCATGCGCAGCGGCAGCGTTTCGATTCCCGTCAGGATGAGGAACGCATTGAACGGCGAGAGCGCAGGCCCGATGTCGCGCAATCCCAGCACGCGACAGGCGATCGCGAAGGCGAAATTCCCGAAGGTTTCATGCAAAATGATGCCGTGATATTCGGGACGCGGCTCGCACAGCATGGGGTATTTCCTGTCGCGCGACCAGTTGAAGGTGCCCGCGTCGACGATGATGCCGCCGATCGAGTTGCCGTGTCCGCCGAGGAATTTGGTGAGCGAATGCACGACGATGTCGGCGCCGAAGTCGATCGGCTTGCAGAAATAAGGCGTCGCCAGCGTATTGTCGACGATCAGCGGCACGCCCGCCTTGTGCGCGATCTGGGCGACGGCCTCGATATCCGTGATCACTCCTCCCGGATTGGCGATCGACTCGATGAAGATTGCCCGCGTCTTGCTGCTCACCGCGCGCTCGAAAGACGCGATATCGTCCGGGTCGGCCCATACCACATTCCAGCCGAAATTCTTGAACGCGTGGTTGAACTGGTTGATCGATCCACCGTAAAGCTTGTTGGAGGCGATGAATTCGTCGCCCGGCCGCATCAAGGCATGCATGACGAGCACCTGCGCGGCGTGGCCCGAGGCGACGGCGACGCCGGCGGTGCCGCCCTCCAGCGCGGCCACTCGTTCCTCGAGCACCGCGCAGGTCGGATTGCCGATGCGCGTGTAGATGTTGCCGAAGGTCTGCAGGCCGAATAGCGCCGCGGCATGATCGACGTCGTCGAACACGTAAGAGGTGGTCTGATAGATCGGCGTTGCGCGCGCGCCCGTCGTCGGGTCGGGCCGGGCGCCGGCGTGGATCGACAATGTTGCGAAACCTGGAATGCGTTCGGCTTTGGCCTCGGCCATCACAAACCCCCGTCCACGGAAGGAACATGATTCAGAGTTAAATGACGACGCGGAGGCCGCGTCGCGCCGGCACGATCGTCAACTGTCATTATTACGGGATTTTGCCGCGCGCAATGCGGCGTCGGTGGCGCCGCCCTGCATCGTGGCATGCGCAAGGTCCAATCGTTGCACGCCGGTACCGAGAATGCGGGCGCGTTTCGACGTCAGCGTGCGCGAATTGACGCCGATCCAGGAAATCTCCGAGGACAACCGGCCGTATTCGATCTTCGGGCAGCGGTTCATCACCACTTTCAGTCCGGCCTCTTCCGCGAGCTTCGCCGCTTCGTCATTGCGGATCGTGAGCTGCATCCAGATCACCTGCGGGCGCGGTTTGAGCGTGAGCGCTTCCTGCACGATCGGCAGCGCTTGGTCGGCGGAGCGGAAGATGTCCACCATGTCGATGGGGTGGGGGATCTCTGACAGAGACGCATAGATCGTCTGGCCGAGCACCCGCTTGCCGGCCTGACCCGGATTGACCGGAACGACGGCATAGCCGCGCTCGAGCAGGTATTTGAACACGAAATAGCTCGGCCTGACCTCCTTGGGCGAGAAGCCGACCATGGCGATCGTCTTCACCGTGTTGAGGATGCCGCGGATGTAGCTGTCTGGATAATCGTCGTGATTCATGGAGCCGACCCGGAAATGACGATAATCACGATCGGTTGAGAACGAAACTCCGCCGCGATGCATTATAATGGCGGTCGACCGCGTGACGAATGGGGCGGGATTGCGGAAGGAAGGGACACAAGATCGTCAAGCTCGTCTGCTGCAATGGGGACTGCTGGGGCACGCGGCCTCGGCTTGCACAATAAAGGGAGTAGGGAAAGTAGCAGGAGGCATCTTATGTGCGACTATAGTCTCCACGGCGTTGCATCGCGGCCGGCCAGGGTCGGCGACAGGCTTAAGTCGACGTCGTTTCGCAACTCGATCACGCGCGGCTTTGCCGCCGTGGACGAGCCGGGCGTTGCGGTCTGTCTCATGCCGGGCACGGAACTCGCCTTTGACCAGAATGTCGAATGCGAGGCGGCCTTTCGTTTCCTGCCGAGCCGGAAGATCACGCATAGGGTCGCCCGGTTCCGTCAGGTGAACATGGACAATCCCGCGACGCACCACGACGCGCTTGAGTTCCCCGGCGGCCAGATCGTGCTGGTGACGCAGTTGCGCGAAGGGCAGACCGCGACCGTCCTGCAGCTGCCGGCGACCGCTCGTCCGGAGCCCGAACGGCGCGCTGCCTCGGAGCGCGAAGAGGCCCTGATCGGTCCGGCTTGGTAAGCGTCTAGGCGCAACCGGGGTCGGGATTTTGGCGGCGGCGCTTTTACGGGCGCCGCACGCCGCCGATGTTGCCGATTGTCGGCGGCGTTCCATGCCGTCGCCCG
>JADGGK010000167.1 GCA_019689975.1 Pseudolabrys sp. | reverse complement strand
GCTCACATGGCCGGCGCAATGTCGCGGCCGACATACATCGTCCTGGCGAGCACCGACCCGTCCGGCTGCTTGTCATAGCCAAAGATGATGACCTGCGCGCCGGGTTTGAGTTCGCTCCGGTCGCCCTTGGTCACGGCGGCGATGACCGTCTGCGGCGCGACCGTCACCTTCTTCTCGCCGTCCGCGTATTTGACTGTCAGCGTCGTGCCGTCCCGGGCGGCGACCATGGCCGCGACGACCGCATTGGTCATGGTGCTGCCCGGCTTCGCATCCCACGGGCCGTGACGCTCCGGCACCACGCCGCGCTGTTCCGGCAGAAAGATGTGCACCGAAAAAGCCTGGATGCTGCCGTCCTGCTGCGGCATGCCGGCGATGCCGAGGAAGCTGCCGTTCTTGATGTCGGCGAGCGAAGCCTTGACCAGCGCGGAGACGCGCGTCTTGTCGTCGATTTTCACGGTCAGCGTGTCGCCTTCGCGCGTCTTGAGCGCGAGCACCGAACCTTCCGCCTTGACGATCTCGCCGCGGATGCGGCCCTGTTGCTGTGCCGTCGCGCCCGCCGCGACGGAAACCGCGAGCATGGCGCCGAACGCGCACCGCAGCACCACCGACCCGAGCATGGTGTCCTCCCTTGCGTCTGCCGCCGCGCAAGGCGCGGCCGCTCACGCCGAGAACCCCCCGCCACGCAGCTTATTCCGTCGCGGCTTCACCGGAGCCGCCGGCTGCTTCACGTCGTCTCGAGGCCGGGGCGGAAGATGCTTGGTCAGATCTCCCTCGACCAGGGCGCGCAGTTCTGCCGTCACCTGCGGCCGTATCCCGAACCACAGCTCGAAGCCGCTCACGGCCTGCTGCAGCAACATGCCGAGTCCGTCAGCCGTGCGCAGCCCGCGCTCGCGCGCGGCGGCAAGGAGCCCGGTCACCAGCGGATCATAGACGAGATCCGCCACCACCAGCGACGGCGGGCACCGCAGATTGATCTCGAGCGGCGGCTGCCCGGTCATGCCGAGCGGCGTGGCGTTGACGAGCAGCCCCGCTCCTCCCAGGAGGCCCGTGGTTTCCTCCCAGCGCGCGACCTGCACGCGCGCGCCGAACTGCTTCTTGAGCGCCGCCGCGCGCTCCGGCGAGCGATTGATGACATAGACGCGCTCCACGTCGCGCGAGAGCAGCGCGAAGACGACGGCGCGCGCACCGCCTCCCGCACCGAGCACGATCGCGCTTTCGAGCCCGCGATCCCAGCCCGGCGTCGCGGCGTCGAGATTGGCGAGGAATCCTTCGACGTCGGTGTTGGTGGCACGCAGAATGCCGTCGTCGTACCAAAGCGCGTTGGCGGCGCCGACCGCGCGCGCCCGATCATCCGGGCTCGCTACCGCCAATGCCGCCTGCTTGTGCGGAACCGTGACGTTGGCGCCGATATAGCCGTGCTCCCGCAATCGCGCGGCGAAGGCCTCGAACTCGCCGGGCGGCACCGCCTCGCGCCGATATTCGGCGTCGAGACCATGTTGCCTGATCCAGTAATTGTGGATCAGCGGCGATCGCGAATGGGCGATCGGCCAGCCGATGACGCAAACCGCTTTCCTGCCGTCCGTCATGCTTGGACCATTACCGTTCCGCGCGTGATCGCGATTGCCGGCACAAGGCCGCGGCTTCCGCCGTCGATGCCGCCGCGGGCGGCACCCCGGCCGCGCGCGGCGAACCGCGCCGGAACGGAAGGCCGCCGTGGCGCGCAAAACCGCGTCCCGTCTCGCTGCGGTCTCCATCCTGGGTGAAGGCCGGCGACACCCACTTTCGCCGCGCCGCCGCCGATCCGCCCGCGCACTCTGTCATACGCATGTGTCATGCAGGGTCGTGGGTGCTTGGCGCGTTGTTCGGGCAGCCCGCCGGTCAAGGAACGCAAGGCATCAGGCGCGCCCGTTGCGGCGCGCCAGCGATGTAGTCTGCCGCCCGCGCGGCGTCAACGCCGGCAAATCCGCCCGCGAGGGCGGCCGCGCCCTGCATCCTCCGCGGCCGGTCGCGCCGTCCGCGGCCGATCGTCGCGCGAGGAGCGGATTGCGTGCAACCGACGGCGCCGTCGGTCGTTGAATCGGAGAGGGCGGCGGTCAACCGGCGGGAACCCTTCGTGTCGCCCCCCTTCGTGTCGTCCCAGGTCAACGCAGCGCGACCCACTCGGCGCGATTTTCTCTATGTCGCGACCGGCGCCGTTGCCGGCATCGGCGCGCTCGCCGCGCTGGTGCCGCTGTTCGACCAGATGGAGCCCGATCGCGCCACCATCGCCGCCGGCGCGCCGATTTCCGTCGACGTCGGCAAGATCGCGCCGGGCCAGCAGATCCAGCTATTCTGGCGCTCGCGGCCGATCTTCATCGTCCATCGCCCGCCCGCGGCGTTGAAGATGCTGCGCGATCCGCGCCTTCTGTCGCAGTTGAGCGATCCGAATTCGGAGGTGTTGCAGCAGCCGCCCTATGCGAGGAACTGGCACCGATCGATCAAGCCCGAATATGCGGTGCTGGTCGGCATCTGCACCCATCTCGGCTGCATTCCGGAATTCTTCCCCAATCCCAGTCCCAGCACGCCCGCGGCCGGATGGCTCGGCGGCTATTTCTGCCCCTGCCACGGTTCCAAATACGATCTCGCCGGCCGCGTGTTCAATGGCGTGCCGGCGCCCTACAACCTGCCGGTGCCGCCCTATCGGTTCGAAAACGATCATACCATTAGGATCGGCGAAAACCCCGACGGCGCAAGCTTCCAGCTGAGCGAGGTTCGACAACTTTAACCATCCGCAACCCGTGGCCTCTGCGGCGCACGTCGCGAGAGCGGACGGCGGCGAGATTGCCGCCTCATTGCAAGCGCGCCCTCCCCCGTCATGGCGCGCCCGCGCACTTTTTCCCGTCATTGCGAGCCCGAGCATTGCGAGCCCGAGCACCTTTTTCCCCGTCATTGCGAGCCCGAGCGACAGCGAGGGCGAAGCAATCCAGAAACGGTCGCGCCACGAATCCGGGCATTGGGTCTGTGGCAAGGGCTGTGACTG
>JADGGK010000062.1 GCA_019689975.1 Pseudolabrys sp. | reverse complement strand
CCCGTCATTGCGAGCCCGAGCGCTTTTCCCGTCATTGCGAGCCCGAGCGACAGCGAGGGCGAAGCAATCCAGAAACGGCGGTGCCACAATGAGCGCGCGCCGCGCCTGCGGCATGGCGAGGACTGGATTGCTTCGGCGGCTTGCGCCGCCTCGCAATGACGGCGGAAGTGCCGTGCCACAATGACCGCGTGTCGCTTCTGCGGCGTGGCAGCACCTGGATTGCTTCGTCGCCGCTTGCGCGGCTCCTCGCAATGACGGGTCACATTCGCCGCCATTGCGAGCCCGAGCGCTTTTCCCGTCATTGCGAGCCCGAGCGACAGCGAGGGCGAAGCAATCCAGAAACGGCGGTGCCACAATGACCGCGCGCCGCACCTGTGGCACGGCGAGGACTGGATTGCTTCGGCGGCTTGCGCCGCCTCGCAATGACGGCGGAAGTGCCACAATGAGGGCGTGTCGCGCATTGCACCACGACAGGGCCTGGATTGCTTCGTCGCCCCTTCGGGGTTTTTCGCCACGACGGTGCCGGGTCAATGCGCTCCGAATCCGTACTCGCGCCGTTGCGAGCGGCAACCCGCTGGGGCGGGAGCTTTTGGGCATGGTTCGCGCTTTTTAACGCATGGACGCTCGCCCGTAAGGCGGGTGAAGAGCCGCCGTTAGGCCCTTGGCATCGGGTCGCGAGCGGCCGGCAGACGATCGGAGCATTGCAGGCATTATGATCGGAGGATGGCCTGCGTTATAACGACGGGCCGGATCGCCTCGACCCGGTCGAACGCATTAATAAGGAATCGACCCATGAACGTGCTTATCAGCGTTCTCATCACCTTCCTGGTGATCGTGCTGGTGCTTTACCTCGTCAACATGCTTCCGATCGACGGGCGTGCGCGACAGATTGCCCGTGCGATCGTCGTGGTGATCGGAATTCTCTCGCTGTTGAAGTACCTAGCGGTGTTCTGACGCTCGCGGCTCTTTCGCTTGAATCGCGGCACGCGGTCGCTTCCGGCGCGACGACAGCGGATCGGCCGGCTTTGCGGCGGGGCGCGGCTCAGGTTTCGCCGGGGTGACGACGGCGTCAATCGACGACATAATCACGGGCCACCCCGCGGCAATCCATTTCGAATTCGAGATCGCGGACCGGCGGCCGGCAATAGTGCCATGTCAGGCCGCTGCGCGCCGCGCCGCGCTGCACGATCTCGTCGGCGAGAAAGGGATGGATGTCATGGACCGTGTAGACGTTGGTCGCGGTCGCGTCCGCCCAGGAGAATCCGAGCGCCGCCAGGCGTCGTTCCATTTCAGCGAGAACCCAGCGGGCCTTCTCTCTCAGTCCCTCGGGCGAGATGTCCTGCCGGCGCACGATGTGGTCGCGGTAGTTGCCGCGGCCTTCCGGCGCCTCGGCGCTGCCGGAAATGACGAACGATGCCGGTTCGGTGCCTCCGCTCGGCTCGCTATAGGTGAAGGCATGGACGGAGGGCACCGGCGGCGGCGCCAGAGCGGGGCAGACATTGCTGCGTGCAACCGCATTGCGGCGGCCGTCGTAAAGCCCCCATGCTTGCAACGTTCGCACATAAGTCTCGTTGAAGGCGCGAAACCCCTCTTCGGTGAAGGGAGCCGGGGAGCGCAGCTCGCAGGCGCAGAGCGCAGTGAGTGGGCGCCCCGCCGCGCCAAGGATCTCCCTGATCCGCGCGAAGCCCTGCTCGAGGGGCAGCGGAGCGCGGAACGTGACGCGAACGAGGCGATGGCCCGGCTCTGCCGCGACGCCGGCCGAATACTGAAACACGGAGGCGATGAAGCGGTAACCGCCCGCCTCGAACGATACGAGATCCATCTTTGGCCTCGCTCCCATTATGACGGACTGGCGCGATTTCGACCCGGCCTTGCGAGCGTCGCAAAGCCGTTCGGAATGGCCCCTGATCGCGAGCCAAGCGGAAGAATCCGGTGAATGCACCGACACTGGATTGCTTTCTCGCCCCCGCGGGGGGCTCCGCGCAATGACGGTGCCGATTCAAGCCGCTCGCGACCCGGTCAGCCGGCTCATATCAGTATAATGAACCGCGCGGCCGCTCGCATGGGCGGCGGCGCGACTTCGCCGTCCGACCGCCCGTGCGGTGCTATGGCGTAAGCACGGCCGTTTGCGGCAGCACGAACGGCGTTGCGCCTGTCGGCACGCGGTTGACCGCGGAGAAGACGCCGAAGGTTTCGCCGAGCACGCTGTCGGTGATCGTCTGCGGCGGCGGACCGTCGGCGATCGTGCGGCCGTTCCGCAACACGATCACGCGTCGCGCGAAAAGGGCTGCCAGATTGAAATCGTGCAGCACGGCGATGACCGTCGTCCCGTTAGCCGCCCGACGGCGCGCGGCGGCAATCACGCCGAGCTGGTGCTTGAGATCGAGGCTTGACGTCGGTTCGTCGAGCAGCAGAAGCCCAGGCCCTTCGCGACTCTCGCCATAAGCGAGCTGCACCAGCACGCGCGCGAAATGCACGCGCTGCCGCTCGCCGATGGACAGCCTGTCGATGCTGCGATCCTGGAAACCGTCAAGATCGACCTCGGCGAGGGCGGCCTCAACCCATGCGCCGGCGGTGCGGACGCCAAGCCCATCGAGGCTCATGCCGACGATCTCGCGCACCGTGAACGGGAAGGCTGTCGCCACGGACTGCGGGAGCACCGCGCGTTGCCGCGCCAGCAAATCGGCGCGACAGGCCCGCAGATCGCGGCCTTTGAGCCGCACCCTGCCTCGGCTCGGCACGATCTCTCCCGCCAGCGTGCGCAGCAGTGTGGACTTGCCGGCGCCGTTGGGACCGACAAGGGCGATGGTCTCGCCCGGCAGTGCCGACAGCGAGACGTCGTCGAGCAGCTGGCGCGGTCCCGCGGACACGCACAGCGAAAGGGCCTCGATCGTGCGCATCATTGATCGAAGCGGTCTCTTTGCCGCAACAAGATGGCGAGGAAAAACGGCGCGCCGACGAGGGAGGTCAGGATGCCGATCGGGATTTCCGCCGGCGCCGCCAGCGTGCGCGCGCAGGTATCGGCGGCCAACAACAGGCCGGCGCCGAGGCAGGCCGAGGCCGGCAGCAGCAGCCGGTGCCCCGGCCCGACCGCGAGCCGCAGGAGGTGCGGCACGATGATGCCGAGGAAGGCAATGATGCCGGCGAGCGATACGGCCGCGCCGACCATCGCGGAGACGAGAACGATGCAGAGCCGTTTCAACCGTTCGGTATCGATGCCCATGTGGAATGCTTCCGCCTCGCCGAGCGCCAACCAATCAAGGCCGCGGGCAAGGAAAGGCAGGCTGATCAACAGCGCCACCGGGAACGGGGCGAGCATGGCCGCCTTCCACCAGGTCGCACCATTGAGCGAGCCGAGCAGCCAAAAAGTGACGTCGCGCAATTGCCGATCGTCGGCGAGGAGAACGAGAAGGCCGAGCCCGGCATTGGCGAGCGCCGCCACGGCAAGCCCGGCAAGCAGGAAAACGGCCATCGACGTGCGACCCCTGCGCGTGGCAATGCGGTAAAGAATCGAGGTCGCGCCCAACGCGCCGCCAAAGGCGGCCAGCGGTAGGAACCCCGCCGGCAGTTCTCCGTTCTGCCCGCCCAGCAGGCGATCACCCGTGACGATGACGGCCGCCGCGGCGAGCGCGCCGCCGCTTGCAACCCCGACCAGTGCAGGATCGGCGAGCGGATTGCGAAACAGACCCTGCATGACGGCGCCGCCCGCCGCCAGCAGCGAACCGACCAGCGCCGCGGTCGCGATGCGGGGTAGCCGGATCGACCACAACACCAGCCGATCGCGGTCAAGCATCGCCGGATCGGCGTCGCCCGCGGCAAGACCGAGAGCGGCGGCGATCCGGGTCGGCGATAGCCCGACCGGTCCCAACGCGGCTGCCGCGATCATGATCGCGAGCAGAGCCAGAACGAGGCCGGGCAACAGCCACGACCTCAGCAAGCGCGGCCGGGATCGCCCGGCGCGGACGGATGTCGGCCCTCTGCGCGCGGGATCCTGCGTCATGGCGAACATGAATCGATCGTCCCGCGTTCGGAGGGCAGCGGTTCGCGCTGGAACTGCGGATAGAGCGCGCGCGCGAGGTCGCGCGCCGCGCGCGCCGTGCGCGGCCCGAAGCCGAGCAGATAAAGTCCTTCCATCGCGATGAAGGCCCGGTTTGCCGCCGCCGGAGTGGCCGCGAAGGCGGGGTGGGCGAATAGCTCGGCCGCGTTCACCGCGGCCGGTCCGGCCCGCTCCATGGACAATACGACGTCGGGCCTTGCGGCGATGACCGACTCGTCGGTCAAGGGCTTGTAACCATCGTAATCGTCGACGGCATTGATGCCGCCGGCAAGCCGGATGATGCCCTCGGCGGCGGTGTTTCGTCCGCCGGCCATGGCGCGGCCGTTGACAAAAGACAGGATGAAGAGCACGCGCTTGCGCCGATCGATATCGACGGTGGCGCGCTCGAGCGCCGCCATGTCCGCGGCGATCGCGTCGATGAGACATTGCGCGCGCGTCTGCGCGCCGGTGGCCTGCGCGATCATGCGGATCTTCTCGACAATGCCGGCGGCCGAATGGCGGTCGGGGATGATCAGGAGCGGGACCTGCGCGGCTTGCAGCACGGCCATGGTTTCTTTGGGGCCCGAGCCGGCAAGGGCGAGGATCAGCGACGGCCGCAGGCCGAGCACGCCCTCGGCCGAAAGCTGTCGCATGTAGCCGACATTGGCTTTCACGCGCAGCGCCTGCGGCGGATAGAGGCTGGTGGCGTCGACGCCGACGACATTGTCTGCAAGCCCCAATGCGTAGAGAATCTCCGTAACCGACCCGCCGATCGACACGATGCGACGCGCGTCGCCGACGAGAACCTCTCGTCCAGTGGCGTCCTGCACGACGACGGCTGCGGCCTCGGCGGAGGGGCAGAGCAGGAGTGCGCAGGCGGCAAGCCAGCGAAGGCGGCGGCTCGGAGTCGTCCGGCTGCTCATGCGCGCGCTCACTTGGTCAGGATGAGCTTGTTCTGCGCGGTCAGCCGCAGCCGATAGGTTTCCCGACCGTGGACGATCACGATTTCGCGGCTGCCGGCGAACAATTCGCCGCTGTCGATGCGGTTGTCGCGCAGATCAATTCGGCGCGACGTCGCCGCAGGATCGGTCGAGCCAAAGACTTCGTCGCCCCGAGACGCGCGGCCGGGCGCGGCGGGCGTCGGCCCTCGTTCAGTATTCATGGCGGGATCCTCCGGCGACTACTTAGTTTTGAACCATTTTAATCTTTATATCTTGCCGGATCTTCAAGTTTAGACTCGTTATAACCTTCGAAGATCCCGCTTTACTCGCGTAGTAATACAGTATAGCAATAAAGGCAATACTGACGCCGGCGAAACGCCCGCTGCGGGTCGCCGGCGGAGCCAGCCAGCCCCATGCGGTTCGCGCGGCGCGCGGACCGTCCGCCAGCCCGCACCAGAACGAACGAGAAAGCATGGGGGCTGTCATGTCTTGCTGGAGACGCCGCGCGCCGGCCTTGTGGTGTGGAGTATCCTTGCTCGCGACGACGGGTGTCGCCGTCCCCTCGGCGCAGGCGCAGAACGCGATCGTGCTCGACACGATCACCGTGTTGGCGACGAAGACCGCGGAAAAGACGTCGGAATCCCTCGCCGCCGCGAGCGCGGTGACGCAGCAACAGATCGAACGGTCCATGCCGAGCAAGCCGTCCGATCTGCTGTTCGGGGTTCCCGGCGTGAGCGTGCAGGAGCGTGCCGACGACCCCGGCAGCGCCGTCAATATCCGCGGCCTGCAGGATTTCGGCCGCGTCGCGGTGACCATCGACGGCGCCCGCCAGAACTTCCAACGCACCGGCCATAACGCCGACGGGGTGTTCTATCTCGACCCCGAGATGATCGGCGGCGTGGATATCGTGCGCGGTCCGGTCGCCAACATCAACGGCTCCGGTGCCATCGGCGGCGTCGTTTCCTTCCACACCAAGGAGGCGGACGACATTTTGGCGCCGGGGAAGACATGGGGGATTCTGACGCGCGGCGAACTCGGCTCGAACCGGATCCAAGGCGCCGGTTCCATATTCGCCGCCGCCCGCGTCAATCCGAATTTCGATTTCCTCGCCGGCGCCGTCGAGCGATCGAAGTCCGACTACCGGGATGCCGACGGCAACCTCATTCCCAATACGGGCTTCGATGACTGGAGCGGAATTGCAAAGATGACGTTTCGCCCGGCCGACGGCCATCAACTGAAATTCGGCCTCATCAATTTCGACAGCCGCTACAACACCGGGCAGCCCTTCTTCTTCGACTTCGGACCTCCTTTCGGCACCTTGGAGACCACCTCGATCTACGCGACGCATGTACAGAACCAGATCGCCAATGTCCGCTGGACCTACGCCAGAGTCGGCGACGCGCTGTTCGATTCCGACGGCAGCGTTTACTGGACGCGCACGATCACAGATCAGACCAAGATCGCCGGCCTGGGCACCGCTTTCGGGGCCGAAGGGGACATCGGCGACAGCCGCAATTTCACCATCCAAACGATCGGCGGCGAGCTGCACAATACCTCGCGCTTCACGGTCGGTGCGCTGCGGAACGCGCTCACCTACGGTATTGACGGATTTCAAGACCAGGTGAGTACGGCCGGATTCGGCACCGAATTTACGCCGTCGGGCGAGCGCACCGTCTCCGGCGGCTTCGTTCAGTTGAAGAGCAACTATTCGACCTTGCTCGAGATCATCGGCGCCTTCCGCTACGACCGCTACACGCTGGACGGCGGCGGCTTGCAGTCCAAAGGCGATCGCATCTCGCCCAAGATCACGGTCGGCATCACGCCGCTGAACGGCATTACGCCCTATGTCACTTATGCGGAGGGCTATCGCGCTCCCGCCATCACCGAAACCCTCGTCGCCGGCGTGCACCCTGTGTTCCCGCAGTTTCCGTTCCTGCCCAATCCGGCGCTCAAGCCCGAGGTCGGGCACACGCGGGAGGCCGGCCTCAACGTGCGATTCGACAACATCCTGACGGCGCAGGATTCCTTCCGCGGCAAGTTTAACGTCTACCGCAACGATGTCGACGATTTCATCGAATTGACGCTGGTGCCTCATCTCGGCGTCGGCCAAAGCGGCTTGACCTGCAATGCGCCGGTCTTCATCAACCCGTTCGGTCCGCCGATCGCGCCCGGATTCTGCGAACAGTACCAGAACCTATCGAAGGCGCGACTCGAAGGCGGCGAGTTTGAAATGGTCTACGACGCCGGCGCGTGGTTTGCAGGCTTGGCGGGAAGCCGCGTGCGCGGGCACAATCTCGATACCGGTGCGCCGCTTGCGAAGATTCCGCCCGATTCCATGACCGTGACTCTCGGCGGCCGTTTTCTCGATCGCAAGTTGACGGTGGCGGTCGCCTGGCAGGCGGTGGCGGCCAAGCACCAGGAGGATATCCCGCGCGATGCCAGCGGCGATCTCGTTTTCCCGGCGACCGGCGCCTACAATCTGGTCAATCTCTATATTGGCTATCAGCCGGCGCCTAACGTGCTCGCGTCGTTTTCGGTCGAAAACCTGCTGAATGAGCAGTACACGCGCTACATGACCGCTTATCCGAACGAGATCACGCAGACTATCGTCGGCTTTCCGCAGCCCGGCATCACCGTCAAGGGCACGCTCAAGATTCTGTTCGACGACGGTGCGGTCAGGAAAGGTTGAATGGCCTGCCTGGGCAGACTGCTCGCGCCGTCGGCGGCGGATTGTCGAAGCGCGAAACGCGGCGTCCTCCGCGTTTGGCGCGTCTTGGCATGACGCATCTACGAATATGTCGAAAGGAGCCTTGCATGTTCATCGCCATGAATCGCTTTCGCGTGAAAAGAGGGTGCGAAGAGGATTTCGAGAGGGTCTGGAAAAGCCGGGAATCCCATCTCGGTCACGTGGCAGGATTCGTCGAATTCCATCTGCTCAAGGGTCCCGAGGCGGATGACCACACGCTCTACGCCTCGCATACCGTCTGGCAGAGCCGCGCCGCGTTCGAGGACTGGACCAGGTCCGATGCGTTCCGCGCCGCGCATGCGCATGCCGGCCGCGAGAGCGTCGGCTCGCTTTACATCGAGCATCCGAAATTCGAGGGATTCGAGGTCAGGCAGATGCTCCGGGGTGAAGCGGCTGCGTCGCTGTTTTCAGCGTCCTGAGCCGCATCGACCTTCGATCTTAAAAAGCGACGCGCGACCGCCGGGGATACGCGCGTTGCCGGAGTTGCCGACCGACGGCGCATCCTGCACATGCGGCGACCTACGACTGCCCGGTTGCCCCGGCCGAGGCGGCATGGAACAATTCCGCCGCCTGGCGTATTGAGGTGCGGCGGCCGTCATGCGCAACGCGCGAGGTCATCGGCACGGAAACAGCGACGGGGATCGGGCATGGCGCGCACGGCATTGACGTCTCGGCCGCAGCACGCCGCGACCGCGCCTCATCCCGACGATTTGCGGGCGCATTGGCGCACGCAATTTCGCACCGTCAGAGCGGAAACCGAGGCGCGGGCCGCGCGCCTGTCGGCCGAGGACCAGCTCGTTCAATCAATGGCCGATGCGTCGCCCGTCAAATGGCATCGCGCACATGTCACCTGGTTCTTCGAGCAGTTCCTGCTCCTTGCGCATGATCCGTGCTACGCGGTATACGACGAGCGTTTCTCCTTCCTGTTCAATTCCTATTACATCGCCGCCGGGCCGCGCCACGCGCGGCCGCAACGCGGCCTCATCACGCGGCCGAGCTGTGCCGATGTCGCCGCCTACCGCGCGCATGTCGATGCGGCGGTCGAGAGGCTCATCGAGACCGTACCCAAGGCCGACGCGGCGCGCGTGTTCGCGGTGCTGGAGATCGGTCTGCACCATGAGCAGCAGCATCAGGAACTGATCCTCACCGACATTCTGCATGCCTTCGCGCAGAATCCGGTCGAGCCCGTCTATGATGCCGCGTGGCGTGCGCCGCGTTCCGCGGCGAAATCTCAGGCCTATGTCGCAATTCCCGCGGGCGTCCATCCGATAGGTCACGACGGAGCGGGCTACTGTTTCGACAACGAAACGCCGCGCCACGACGAGCTCATCCCTCCCGTGCGGATCGCACGGCGTTTGGTGACCAACGGCGAATGGCTCTCCTTCATGGAGAGCGGAGGCTATACCACGCCCTCGCTCTGGCTTTCCGACGGGTGGACGACCGTCGAATCCGAGGGCTGGCGGGCGCCCGGCTACTGGCGTCGCAAGGACGGCGCCTGGCACGTGATGACACTGGCGGGA
This sequence comes from Pseudolabrys sp., assembly GCA_019689975.1. Classification (GTDB taxonomy): domain Bacteria; phylum Pseudomonadota; class Alphaproteobacteria; order Rhizobiales; family Xanthobacteraceae; genus Pseudolabrys. Next base: position 8,485 of record JADGGK010000062.1, on the reverse strand, counting down.
CTGCAGCCCGTGGATCCGGAGGCGCCGGTCATGCATGTCAGCTATTACGAAGCCGATGCCTTTGCGCGCTTTGCCGGCAAGCATCTGCCGAGCGAATCGGAATGGGAGGTGGCCGCGCGCGCGGGGTTGCTCGAAGATGCCTTCGGCATCGCCTGGCAGTGGACGCGCAGCGCCTATCTCGCCTATCCGGGTTACCGTGCGGCCGAAGGCGCGCTCGGCGAATACAACGGCAAGTTCATGATCAACCAGATGGTGCTGCGCGGATCCTCGCTTGCGACCCCGGCCGGCCACGCGCGGCCGAGCTACCGCAACTTTTTCTATCCCCAGGCGCGCTGGCAGTTCAGCGGGCTGCGGCTCGCCGAGTTCGGTGCATGACGCAAACGGGCGACAGCTGACGGTGCGCGACCGGAGTCGCGGGATTGCATGAGAGGATTTATGGGCGCGCCTGCACGCAGCACCGGGCCGAAGGTCGACGACCTGCAGGAGGCGTTCGCCGCCGACGTGCTGCGCGGCCTGACCGCCTCGCCGAAACGTCTGCCGCCGAAGTACTTCTATGACGCCGCCGGCTCCGCACTGTTCGAGCGCATCACCGAGCTGCCGGAATATTACCTGACGCGCTGCGAGTTGAGTATTCTGCGCGAACGCGCGAGCGAGATCGGAAGACTGATTCCCACGGGCGCGGCATTGGTCGAGTTCGGGGCCGGCGCCGCGACCAAGGCGCGCATCCTGCTGCGCGCGGCACCGCAGCTCTCCTGCTATGCGGCGGTCGACATCTGCGGCGAAATGATCGAACGTGAAGCGGTCGAGCTGCGTTCCGACTTTCCCCGTCTCACGATAGTGCCGGTCACGGCCGATATCACCGCCTCGTTTGCGCTTCCGCGAGACGCGGCCGCCGCGCCGGCGCGCGTCGGCTTCTTTCCCGGCTCCACGCTCGGCAATTTCGAGCCGCATGAAGCGGCGGGCTTCCTGCGCAATGCGGCGCGCATCCTCGGCATGGGCGCCTTGCTCGTCATCGGCGTCGATCTGATCAAGCCGGTTGAGGTGCTCACCGCCGCTTACAATGATGCCGCCGGCGTCACCGCCCAGTTCAATCTCAATCTGCTCAAGCGTATCAACCGGGAACTCGGCGGCACCTTCAATCTCGACGGCTTCGAGCATCATGCCTTCTACAACCGCGAGCGCCACCGCATCGAAATGCATCTGGCGAGCCGCAGGCGGCAGAAAGTGACGATCGACGGCGAAACCATCGACTTCCGCGCCGGCGAAACCATCCACACGGAGAACAGCTACAAATACAGCGTCGAGTCGCTTGCGGCGCTCGCGCGCGGCGCGGGCTGGTCGCCCGTCGCGGCATGGACCGACGCGGCGCGTTATTTCTGCATCGGGGCCTTTCGTTTTGCGGCCGAGGGCAGGACGGGGTGAGCGGATGCGGCGGCTCCCGTCGCCCCGCGCAAGCCGTCGCGAGAACCGGTCCCCCGCCGTCCGGCACCGCGAATCGTCCGGGCCGTCAAGCCGTAGGGCGCGCGCGGATCACCGACCCTCGCGCGCCCAGGTCGCTGCCAGCGAGCCGATGAGCAGCAGCAGGCCGATCAGGCCCGAGAAGACCGGCAGCACGCCGATGCCGCGCACGACAGAAACGTCGCGCATCTTGAGTCCGATCCAGTCGTCGCCCTGGAATGTCGAGCCGGTGCGCACCGGAAGCACCCGCGGCACCTCGAGCGCGGAACCGTTCTGCAGCCGCCGCGCGTCGCCGCCGGTCGCCGCGGCGATCTTGCGCAGCACCTCGGTGGTCGAGGTCACGTCCTGGAATTCGCGCGGATTGGCCGGGCCGACATTGGCGAGCGCGGTGAGCTTGCCGTCGGTGGCGCGCCAGAGGCCGAGCTCCTTGGCCTCGACGCTCGCCGTCCACAGGCCGGGTTCCTCGGGCTTGAGCTCGAGCGTGCGGCTTGCGCCGGTCGGAGAGGTGAGCGTCACCGGGCTCACGCCGTCCGCCATGGTCTGCCGCTCGACCGTCAGCGTTCGGCCGCGTACGCGGAGGCGCAGGGCCTCCTCGTCCAGCTCGGGCTGTTTCATCAGCCAGTGCGACAGCCGCCGCAACAGGTCGATATGCGGGCCGCCGCCCTCGTAGCCGCGTGCCCATAGCCAGATGTGGTCGGACAAAAGCAGCGCAACGCGGCCCTTCTCCTCGTGCGAGAGCACGAGCAGCGGCTTGTTGTCGGGACCCTGCATGATCGTCGTCCCGCGCGTGCGCCGGGTATCGACGACGCGGTACCACTCGCTCCAGTGCGGCGGATCAAACTGCGAACCTTCGAGGCCGCGCGTCACCGGGTGACGTTTGCCGAGGTCGGTAAGCGTCGGCTGGAACGGTTTCTCGGTGATCTCCCCGCTCGGTTCGGCGGGCAGGATGACGTCGAGCGGCGTGCGCCAGATGCTGGTCGGACTGGCATAATCGGGACCCGCCGCGATGAGCACGGCGCCGCCGTTGCGCACATAGGCCGCGATATTGTCGAAATAAAGCAGCGGCAGCACGCCTTGCCGCGCATAGCGGTCGAAGATGATGAGCTGGAATTCCGAAATCTTCTGCTGAAACAGCTCGCGTGTCGGAAAGGCGATCAGCGACAATTCATTGATCGGCGTGCCGTCCTGCTTCTCGGGCGGCCGCAGGATGGTAAAATGGACGAGGTCGACCGCGGCGTCGGACTTGAGCAGATTGCGCCACGTGCGCTCGCCGGCATGCGGCTCTCCCGATACGAGCAGCACGCGCAGCTTGTCGCGCACCCCGTCGATCGACACCACCGCACGGTTGTTGACCTGGGTAAGCTCGCCCGCGAGCGGCGCGGCCTCGATCTCCACGATGTTTGGTCCGGCGTGGGGGATGGGAATCTTCACCGAGGCGTCGGTGCCCGTGGGCACCGTGCGCCGTTCCACGACCTCGCCATCGCGCCGAACCGTGACCTCGGCCGATCCGGTCCCGGCACCATGGTCCTCGATGCGGAAGCCCACCGTCTGCGATTGGCCGACGATGCCGAAACGGGGTGCGAGGGTGAGCACGACGCGGCGGTCGATCTCGTCCGGATGACCGGTGATCAGCGCATGCAACGGCGCGGCGAAGCCGAGCGCTGCGGCGTCGGCGGGCACGTCGTGTACTCGGCCGTCGGTGATCATGATGGCGCCGGCGACACGATCGGGCGGCACGTCGGCAAGCGTCGCGGCGAGCGCGGAGAACAGGCGCGTTCCGTCGTTGTCGCCGTCGGCCTGGCCCGCTTCGGCCACGCGTAGTTCGAGACCCGGGATGCGCTTGAGCCGCTCGCTCAGGATCGCGAGCGCCTGTCGGGCCTGGGCGTTGCGGTCGCCGAAGTCTTGGCTGGGGCTCTTGTCGACGATGACGGCGGCGACCGACGGGACGGGGTCGCGGTCCTCGCGCGTAAACGAAGGATTGGCAAGTGCGAGCGCAAGCAACGCCAGCGCCGAGATCCTGACCACGGCGCCCCGGCTGCGGGCGACGAGCAGCAGCACCGCAATGAGCGCGATCGCGGCAAAGGCCGCCCACAACAGATAGGCCGGCAAGAGGGGCGAGAAGGCGACGCCGAGGTTCATGATTCGGCTCCCGCCCTCATTGCCCCAGCCGCTCGAGCAGCGCCGGAATGTGCACTTGGTCCGCCTTGTAATTGCCGGTGAGCACGTACATCACGATATTGACGCCGGCGCGGAAGGCGAATTCGCGCTGCCGCGGTTCACCCGGCACGAGCGGCAGCATGGGCTGCCCGTCGGGACGGATGGCCCAGGCGCCCGCAAGATCGTTCGAGGTGATCATGATCGAGGACACGCCGTCGCCGGCGCGCGCCGGGCGGTTGGCTTCTTCCGCAGTCTCTGCAGGCAGCGCCTCGACCCACAGCCGTCCGGTGGTGTAACGGCCGGGGAAGTCGCGCAGCAGGTAGAATGTCTTGGTGAGCACGTGGTCGCGCGGCACCGGCTCGAGTTCGGGAATGTCGAGCGAGGCAAGTATCGCGCGCAACGCCATCATGCCCGGCGCGCGGCTCTCGCCGCCCGCTCCCGGCGGCGCTTCGAGCGCATCGCGGGTGTCGAACAGCACCGTGCCGCCGCGCTTCATGTAGCTGTCGATGCGTTCGAGCGCCGTCGGCGACGGCTTGGGCGCCTTGAGCGAGATCGGCCAATAGATCAGCGGGAAGAACGACAGTTCATCGCGTGCCGGATCAAGGCCCATCGGATCGCCCGGCTCGAGCGCGGTACGCTGGGCCAGAAACAGCGACAGACCCTGCAAACCCGCCTTGCTGATCTCGTCGACCTCGGCATCGCCGGTGACGATGTAGGCGAGATGGGTTTGGTGCGTGGCCTCAAGCGCGAACCGCTCGGCCTGAGGTGACAGCCGGGGCGGAGCCGCCGGCGCCTGCTGCGCGCGGCCCGAATCCCATGTCCCGCCGAGCGTCAGCGCGCCGACCAGGATTGCCGCCGCCGCCCTGCGGCGCGGCCGCAGCCTGGCAAGGCCGCCCGAAAGCCAGAACACCACGATTGCGTCGACGCACAGCAGCGCAAGCGCGGTCAGGAATACCGGTCCGCGCAGATCGAGCGGCTCGCCGTGGCGGTAGACGTCGAACGTGGCGTTGAGACCGCTGAAATCCAGCGGCGAGGGGCGGTCATCCGGCGCCAGCGCGTTCACGGCGACGAGCGCCTCGGGAGGACCATAGAAGCCGGGAGGGTGGTCGGCGTCCGCGCGGGCACTGAAATTCGCGGGCACCGGCCGCGCCGTCGCCGGCGGCGCGACGAAGGCGCCGAAACCGTCGAGCATGCGTGTCGGCGAGGCAAGGGCGGCGCTCGGCGCGCCGGCTTGGGCCTCGCCTTGGCTGCTCGGGCTCGCGTCCGAAAGAGCGACGATGCGCCGGAGCATGTCGACGAACGCTCCCGACAGCGGCAAATCGGACCAGCGCGTATCGGCGGTTACATGAAAGAGCACCAGCAGGCCTTTCCCGCGGCGTTCGGCGGTGACGAGCGGCGTGCCGTCCGCGAGCGTCGCCCAGGTGCGTTCGGTAAGCCGCGCGTCGGGTTCGGCGAGCACCTGCCGGGTGACCGTGACATCGTCCGGAACCGTCATGCCGGCGAACGGGCTGTCATGCGCGAATCCCGCGAGTTTCTGCGGTTTGTCCCAGCTCAGGCTGCCGCCGAGGATGCGCCCGCCGCGCCGCAACTTGACCGGCACGAGATCGTCGTCGGTCGCCGCGGCAAGGTGCGGCCCCGCAAAACGCACCAATAGGCCGCCCTGATCGATCCACTGTGAGAGGCGATCGCGCGCCTGCGCGACATTGCCCACGTCGGCGAGAATCAGCATCGGCAGATGCTGGTCGAGAAAATGCAGCACCGCCTCCGCCGGCGCCGCGCCCTGCGCGACGCGAACATCGGCGAACGGGTTGAGCGCGCGCGTCAGGTAGTAGGTGGGGCCGAGCAGCGGCTGCGACCGGTCGGTGTCCGATCCCGACACGATGCCGACGGTGCGGCGTCGCCAGCGCTTGTCCAGCAGCTGTACCGCGCCGGCCGACCGCTCGCCGACGACGTCGAGCCGCGCCACCTCGTTGCGGATTTCCACCGGCAGATCGATCCGCGCGCTGGCCTCGAGATCGCCGGCCTTGAAGACGAAGGGACCCTCGCCGAGCGGCAGGCCTTTGAGGTCGATCGCGCGGATGACGCCGTTCTCCGTCGTGCCGGCTTGCGCGCGCAGTACCTTGACGGTCAACGCGCCGGCCGCGTTGTCGGCGGCCGCGAGCGCATGTGCATTGGGGAGCCCGCCGTTGACGACCGTGAGCGGGCGTCCGCCGAGCGCGGCACCGAGGCCGGCGACAAAAGCCGATCCCGTGCCCATGTCGACGCCGTCCGACAGCCAGACGATCTGCGCATCCGCAGTACGCTCGAGGAAACGCTTGAGTGCCGGCAGCGCGGCGGCGCGATCAACGGAATAGGGCTTGGGCTTGATCTGCTTGACCTGTATGCGCGCGGCGCCGGCGACCTGAAGCGAGACGTCGCGCGCCGGTTCCGACAGCGGCAGCAGCGCGACCGGCCGGTTATCGCCGTCGGCCCGGGCAATGATCTCGTCGGCCGTGCGCAGCCGTTCCTCCCAGGTGGAGGCCGCGGCCCAGTCGTCGTCGATCATCAGCAGCAACGGTGCGGCGCGACCGCCCGTCGCGAGCGGCGGCTGCCATTGCGGCCCGGCGACCGCAATCACGACGAGCGCCGCGAGCGTGAGCCGCAGCAGCGTCAGCCACCAGGGCGTGCGCGCCGGCGTCTCCTCCTTGGGCGCGATGTCGAACAACAGGCGCGTCGGCGGAAACTCGATCCGGCGGGGACGAGGCGGCATGAGTCGCAGCAACCACCACAGTACCGGCAGCCCGATGAGGCCGAGCAGCACCAGCGGCTGCGCGAATCCGAGTGGCAGCCAGGCGCTCACGCGCGCCTCCCGACACCCGCCGGCGCATGGCGGAGCGTGATCGCGGGCAGTTGCGCGCTGTCGCCCATGCGCGAATGGAGCGTCAGCAGCAGCTCGCTTGCCGGACGGTCGGTGCGGTGAACCGCGAAGGTCCAATCGCGCCGCTCCGCCTCGGCCCGGATACCCGCGCGGTGGCGGGCAACGAGTTCCTGGTAGTCGCCGCGCCAGGTTTCCGCGCGACCGGCGGTGATCGAGCCCACGCCTTCGGGTTCGACGAATTCGACCCGTCCCGAATACGGGAAGCTTTCCTCTGCCGGGTCGACGATCTGCACGAGATGGCCGTGCGCGCCGGTTGCCGACAGCTGGGCGATGAGCGAGCCAATCTCCGCCAGCGGACTCCACAGGTCGGAGAGCACGACGATCTCGGAGAGCAGCGTGGGCGCAAAGGACGGCGGAAGGCTCGCCCGTTCGGTCGGGTCGTGCAGGACGGCCTCCGCCATCTTCTCAATCACGCTGCGGCTTGCGGTGGGGCGCATCAGGCCCGGGATGCCTACGCGTTCGCCGCCCTGCACCAGGATCTCGGCAAGTGCAAAGGCGATAACGAGCGTGCGCTCGAGCTTGTTCTCGCGGGCGAGCGCGGAGGCAAAGGCCATGGACGGCGATCGGTCGGGCCAGATCCAGACCGTATGTGCGGCCTCCCATTCGCGCTCCCGCACATAGAGATGATCGTCGCGGGCCGAGCGCCGCCAGTCCACCGCCTGCGCCGGCTCGCCCCAGGTGAAGCGCCGGTATTGCCAGAAATTCTCGCCGGGGCCCGCGCGGCGCCGGCCGTGCAGGCCGTGGATCACGGATGCCGCCACGCGGCGCGCTTCCAGAATGAGTCGCGGCATGGTCAGCGCCAACGCGCGTGCGTTCGGGCTCGCACGCCCTACGGCGGCGATTTCGACGTCGCTTGCCCGCCCTTGCACCATTGCGGCTTATCCGATGCGCGCCTTGAGTTGCCGAATCACGTGCGGAACGGTCTCGCCTTCGGCGCGGGCGGCGAAGGTAAGCGCCATGCGGTGCTTGAGCACCGCCTCGGCGAGCTCGAGCACGTCATCGACGGAGGGCGCGAAACGGCCGTCGAGCAAAGCGCGGGCGCGCACCGCCAGCATCAGGGCCTGGCTTGCGCGGGGTCCGGGACCCCAGGCGATCAATTTGGCAATATCGTTCCCTTCCGCGCCGGGACGCGCGGCCCGCACCAGCTGCAGGATCGCCTCCATCACCGATTCGCCGACCGGAAGGCGCCGCACCAGGCGCTGCGCGGCGATCAAATCCTCGGCGCTCATCGCCGGCTTGGCGCGCGCCTCTTCCGCGCCCGTGGTTTCAAAGAGAATCCTTCGCTCGGCGGCAAGGTCGGGATAGTCGACGTCGATTTCCATCAGGAAACGGTCGAGCTGGGCTTCGGGCAGCGGATAGGTGCCTTCCTGTTCGAGCGGGTTCTGCGTCGCGAGCACGTGGAAGGGCTTCGGCAGGTCGTGTCGCGTGCCGGCAATGGTGACGTGTTGTTCCTGCATCGCCTGCAGCAGCGCCGATTGCGTGCGCGGGCTTGCGCGGTTGATCTCGTCGGCCATCAGCAATTGCGCGAAGACGGGACCGGCGATGAAACGGAAGCTGCGCCTTCCGCCCGGGGTTTCCTCCAGCACTTCGGTGCCAAGGATGTCGGAGGGCATGAGATCGGGGGTAAACTGAATGCGACGCGCGTCGAGCCCCAGCACGATGCCCATGGTCTCGACCAGTTTCGTCTTGGCGAGGCCGGGCACGCCGACGAGCAGAGCATGGCCGCCGGCAAGCACCGTCACGAGCGCGCGCTCGATCACCACTTCCTGGCCGAAGATCACCTCGCCGATCGCCGCTTTTGCCGCGCGCAGATGCGCCGCCGTCGTCTCGGCCGCGCGGACAATCATGTCTTCCAGTTTTTCCAAGCTTTCACCGCCGATCGCTGCCATGGTTTTGTCGATCCTTGTTTCCGCAAGCCGCCAGGACGCATGCCGTGATCCGCCCCTCCCACCC
>JADGGK010000015.1 GCA_019689975.1 Pseudolabrys sp. | reverse complement strand
GGCGATCGCCCGGACGATTGCACAGGCCCCATTCCCTCAGCCATGCATTTTTCACCGGGCCAACCCGCGGATCGCGCTCCACCCCTCGCATTTGTTGCGTTGCAACATACATCCTGAGCGCGGAATTGGAACAACAAAACAACAATAAGCCGTCCCCAAGCGGCGATCGCGATGGCGCTTTCCGCATGCCGGGCAGGATACGCATCTCGGCGGGCAAGCGGCGGGAGCGCGCGACATGAAGGAAACTGTGCTCGAGCGCGGCGTCATTCGCAAATTATGGATCGGGGAAACCGACGCCTATCGCGACCATTTGCTGCGGCTTGACCCCGAAAGTCGCCGGCGGCGTTTTTCCGGCGTCGTCGCCGATGAATTCATCGCCCGACATGCCGCCTCGACCAAACAGATCGGCGTGGTGGTGCACGGCTTTTTTGTCGACGGCACGCTGCGCGGCGCCGCGGAGTTGCGGCCGATCGGCTGGCCCTTCGCGCGGGAGGCCGAAGCCGCACTCAGCGTCGAAGAACCCTGGCAGAGCCAGGGTGTCGGCACCGCGCTCTTGCATCGGACGCTGCTTTCGGCGCGCAATCGCGGCATCAAGCTGCTGCGCCTGCATTGTCTCGCGGAAAACAAGCGCATGCAGCAATTGGCCCGGAAATTCGACGCCGACTTGAGGTTCGATTTCGGTAGCGTGGTCGGCGAGGTGGATCCGCCGCGTTCGACTGCCCTGTCGATCCTGCGCGAGGCTTTCGCGGACGGGCACGGACTTGTCAGCGCCTTCATGGACGCGCAGTTGAGATTGTTGAGGACCGCCTAATCGGAAGGCGGAAGGAAGGGGTAAGCGGCCTCCACGACATAGGGACCGCCGCCGGTCGATGCGCGCGAGGAGAACAGGACGAAGCGCGAGACGCGGAATGACGACGTCCGGAACAGGCCGCGCGTGGCGAGATAATCGGCGACCTGACTGCTGGAAGAGTCGCGCAGCCGCGCGATCGTCACATGCGGTGTGTATTTGCGGCCGTCTGGCTCCAGACCGATACGCTGCATCAGCCGCTCGTGCTCGGCCTGCACGTCGAGCAGGGCCTGTACCGGCGCGACGTTCGCCACCACCGCCCGCGGCTTGCGCCCGCCGAACGACGAGACCCCCTCGAGCCGCAAATCGAAGGCGCTGCGTCTGATGCGATCGAGCACGGAGGCAATCTCATGCGCGACGACGTCGTCGACGTCGCCTATAAATCTTAGCGTCAGGTGATAATTCTCAGGGTCGACCCACCGGGCACCGGGCAGACCGCCGCGCAAGGTGGACAATGCTTGGCCGATTTCGGGCGGAATTTCGACCCCGGTAAACAGACGCGGCATGGCGTTCACCCATGGCATTCGGCTAATGGTGTCCGGCGCGGACTCGTCCGATCAGCTCTTCGGCATACGGTAGAATATGGGTCACGATGATGTCGACGCCGGCCGCCGTCGGGTGAATCCCGTCACCCTGATTGAGTTGTGGGTCGGTCGCGACGCCGTCGAGGAAGAAGGGATAAAAGACGACCTGATGCGCCGAGGCAAGCTCCGGATAGATGGCATCGAAAGCACGGGCAAAGTCCTCGCCCATATTGCGCGGCGCCCGCATGCCGGCCAGCAAGACGGGAATGCGGCGCTGCGCGAGCCTGTCGAGTATCGACTCGAGCGCGGAATGCGTCACGCGCGGATCGATTCCTCGCAAGGCGTCGTTGGCTCCGAATTCGACGATGGCGGCATCGGCATCGCGGGGCACCGACCAATCGAGCCGGGCCAAGCCGGCCGAGGCCGTGTCGCCCGAACCGCCGGCATTGGCGACGGTGACGGCATAACCTTTGGCCTTGAGCGCCGCCTCCAAACGCGCGGGGAAGGCCGCGTCAGCCGGCAGGCCGAAGCCGGCGGTCAGGGAATCGCCGAATGCCACGATCTTGACCGGCCGATCGGCCGCCATTGCCGCGGCGCCGGCAAGCGCGATCCAGACCATCGCGGCGAGCGCTGCGTGCAGACGAGCGCGGATCGGCTTCGCCGGCCGTCCATATGAGCCAGAACACGGTCGCCGAATCCGCATGACCACCATCTCCCATTCCGGACCGGCTATCACGCTCTCGCGCGTCAATCTGACGCTCGGGCGCGGTGCCAGCCGTGTTCATATTCTCAAAGACATCGACCTTGATATAAGCCGCGGCGAGGCATTTGGAGTGGTCGGACCTTCCGGCTCGGGCAAGTCCACCCTGCTCATGGTCATGGCAGGGCTTGAGCGCGCCGACAGTGGGCGCATACGGGTCGCGGGCGCGGATTTGAGCGCGCTCGATGAGGATGCGTTGGCGCGCTTCCGCGGCCGTACTATCGGCATCGTCTTCCAATCCTTCCATCTCATTCCAACGCTGACCGCGCTCGAGAATGTCGCGATGCCGCTCGAGCTTGCGGGCGTCGCCGACGCCACCAAGCGGGCGCGGGAGGAACTCGTGGCCGTCGGGCTTGAGGACCGATTGCGCCATTATCCGACGGAACTGTCCGGGGGCGAGCAGCAGCGCGTTGCAATTGCGCGCGCGGTCGCGCCCGATCCGGCGATTCTTCTTGCCGATGAGCCCACGGGCAATCTTGATGAGGACACCGGGCAGCAAATCATCGAGCTGCTTTTCGATATCCAAATTCGGCGTGGCACCACGCTGGTCCTGGTGACGCATGATGCGGCTCTCGCCATGCGTTGTCGTCGGATCGCGCGCCTGCGATCGGGGCGCATCGATGGGGTGGACGCTCGATGAAGTCTGCAAACCGCATCGCGTCGGCAAATCGGATATGGCTGCCGCTGCGTTTCGCGCTGCGCGAGGCGCGCAGCGGTTTGCGTGGATTTTACGTGTTCATCGCCGGCATCGCGCTCGGGGTGTTCTCGATTGCCGGAATCCTTTCGCTAGCCGCCGCTTTGACCGAAGGTCTGTCGCGGGAAGGTCGCGCGATTCTGGGCGGCGACTTGGCATTTACGTTGGTTCAGCGCCCGGCCACGCCGCGCGAACTCGCCTTCCTGCAGGCGCACGGCCTCGTGTCGCAGGTCGCCACGCTGCGCGCCATGGCACGCGCGGGCGACGGAGAGGCCGCGCTCGTGGAACTGAAGGCAGTCGACAAGAGCTATCCTCTCTATGGCGAGGTCGCGCTCGACCCGCCGCTTCCGCTGCGAGAGGCGTTGACCGAACGCGACGGAGCATTTGGCGCCGTCGCGGATCCGACCCTGCTGGCACGACTCAACCTCAAGCCGGGCGCCAGGCTCGCCATCGGCGCGGCGACCATCGAACTCCGTGCTGCGCTCGTGAACGAGCCCGACAAGCTCGCGAGCGGCATTGCGTTCGGGCCGCGGCTCTTGATGGACGAGGCCGGGCTGCGCGCGACCGGTTTGCTGCAACCGGGCGCTTTGGTGCGCTGGCACTATCGCCTGCGTCTGCCGTCGTCTGCCGATCGCGACGCGGTAGGCGCCGTCGCGGACGCGGCACGCGCACAACTGCCGGAGGCCGGATGGGAGATCCGCAGCCGCAACGAGGTGTCCCCGCGGCTCGAACAGGATATCGCGCGCTTTATCGAGTTTCTGACCGTGGCGGGGCTTACCGCCCTGCTGATGGGCGGGGTTGGCGTCGGCAATGCGGTGAAAAGCCATCTCGACCGTCGACGGGAAAACGTCGCCATCCTCAAATCCTTGGGCGCGGACGGCCGGACGGTGGTCGCAATCTATTTGACGCAGGTGATGCTGATGGCCCTTATCGGCAGCCTCGTCGGGGTCGCCGCTGGCGCATTGCTACCCTATGCCGTGAAAAGCCTCGCCGTCGCCCTGGCCCCCTTTCCGCTCACGCCAGGTCTTCATCCTTCCGTGCTCGCACTTGCACTGCTCTACGGGCTGCTGACCGGGTTGGCCTTCTCCTTGTGGCCGCTCAGCCGCGCGTGCGACGTGCCGGCCGCGGCGCTGTTTCGTGATCTCGTGGCGCCGCATCGCGCTCGGCCGCGCGGTATCCATGTCGCGCTCGCGCTGGGCGCCGGCGGCCTGCTTGCGGCAATGACGATCATATCGTCCTATGACCGGCGCGTCGCCCTAGTCTATGTCGCGATCGCCGCGGCGGTGTTCGCGGCGCTGCACCTGGTTGCCGTGCTGATCGTCGCTGCCGCCGCCCGGATGCCGCGCTTCGGCCCCGTCGCCCTGCGACTGGCGGTTGCCGGCATCCACCGTCCGGGCGCCCCCACCTCGAGCATCGTGCTCTCGCTCGGCCTCGGAATCGCGCTCCTGGTCAGCGTGAACGAGATCGACGGCAATCTACGGCGACAGTTCGCGGCCGAGCTGCCGGCCAAGGCGCCATCGTTCTATTTCCTCGACATTCCCGTCGATCAGGCGGATCGCTTCAACGCCTTCCTGCGTCGTCAGGCACCGCATGCGCGGCTGGACGAAGTGCCCATGTTGCGCGGGCGCATCGTCGCCGCGCGCGGCATGCGCGCGGAGGACCTTAATCCCGACCCCGATGTCGCCTGGGTTCTGCAGAGCGACCGCGGCCTCACTTACGCTCGCGAGCTACCGAAAGGATCACGCCTCACCGCCGGCGAATGGTGGAACCCCGATTATGACGGGCCGCCGCTCGTCTCCTTCGAGCAGCGCATCGCCGAGGGACTCGGTCTGAAGCTCGGGGACACGGTGACGGTCAACGTGCTCGGCCGTGACATCACCGCGCGCATCGCGAGTCTACGCCGCGTCGACTGGCAGAGCCTGAGCATCAATTTCGTCATGGTGTTCTCGCCCAACAGTTTTGTCGACGCGCCGCACACGCGCCTTGCCACCGTCACGTTCCCCGACGGCGGCACGCCGCAGGAGGAGGGACGTTTGATTCGCGCGGTTGCGGCCGCCTTTCCGATGGTGGCCGCGGTGCGGGTGAAAGAGGTACTGGAGGCGTTCGGCGCCCTTGTGGCCAATCTCGGCCGCGCAATCGGCGGTGCAAGCGTGGTCACCCTTGTCGCGGCGTCGCTGGTGATGGGCGGCGCGCTGGCCGCCGGCCAGCGTCACCGCGTCTACGATGCCGTGATCCTCAGGACCCTTGGTGCGACCCGGGGAGGCATCGTCGGACTCTATGCCCTCGAATATGCGATGCTGGGCGGGCTCGCGGCGCTGTTCGGCACGGCAAGCGGATCGCTGGCCGGATGGGTGATCGTAACGAAATTGATGCACTTGCCCTATGTTTGGCTGCCGCGCCCGGCGGCCGCCGCGGCCGCGGCGGCCGTCGCACTGACGCTGGCGATGGGGCTTGTGGGCACTTTTGCCGCACTCCGACACAAGCCCGCTTCCGTATTGAGAAACCTTTAAGTTTCGGCGCCGACGCGGGCGGGGACAGCATCGCGAGGCCTGGCGGGGTGGCCATCATCGGGCCACATCTGGCGTCGAGGGTTTGAACGTCCTAGATTAATCGTGACGGGTGCGCCGGCCGTCGGCCCGCGCGCCACCGGGTCCGGCCCGGCAAGCCGGGACAAGAGAGGGAACTTCGATGTCGGACTACGACCGTAACTATAACTACTTCGCCCGCTCCGGCTATGCCGAACGGGCCGCGGTAATCGACGCGGGCCTGCGCGCCTATATGCTCCGCGTCTACAACTACATGGCCGCCGGCGTCGCACTGACCGGGGTGGTGGCTTGGCTGACCTTCAATGCGGCGGTTCAAACCAGCGAAACCGGACAGCTCGTCCTGACTTCCTTCGGCCAAGCGATCTACGGTGGCCCGCTCACGATCCTGTTGTTCCTTGGAACATTGGGACTCGTGTTCTTCCTGAGCTTCCGGATCGGCCATCTGCAGCCGAGCACGGCGCTCGGTCTATTCATGGCCTATGCCGCCTTGCTGGGGCTGATGTTGTCGTCGGTCTTCCTTGCCTACACCGGCGTCTCCATCACCCGCACCTTCTTCATCGCGGCCGCCTCTTTCGGCGCGCTTAGCCTCTACGGCTACACGACGCAGCGCGATCTATCCCCCGTCGGCTCGTTCCTGGTCATGGGGCTGTTTGGGCTGATCCTGGCCATGCTGGTCAATTTGTTCCTGAAGAGCAGCGGGCTGGAATTCGTCATCTCGGTGATCGGCGTGTTGATCTTCGCCGGGCTCACGGCCTGGGATACCCAACGGATCAAGGAGATGTACAGCGTCAGCGACGACGGGACGGTTGCCGGTCGCAAAGCGGTGATGGGTGCGCTTGCGCTCTATCTCGACTTTATCAACCTGTTCCTGTTCCTGCTGCGCTTCCTCGGTGATCGCCGGTAAGCTGCCAGCAATTTCCGCGCTGTTTGCGCTGCGGACGCCCCGGCCTCGCCGGGGCGTTTCGTTTTGGGCCACCGGATGTGGCAGGCATTCGGCGCCGGACGGGCTTGTGCGGCTCGACTGCGTCTTTAAGACTGCGAGCAAGGGCCGATTGGATCGGTGCCTTTGCCAGCCATGATGCGACCTGCCATGAACATCCGCCCCGCAAGTTTCTCCGACATCTCCACCATTACCCGCATATACGCGCATGCCGTGACGACAGGCACGGCATCGTTCGAGCTCGATCCGCCCGACCAAGCGGAAATGACGCGGCGAATGCGCGCGGTGCTGGACGGCGGATTTCCCTATCTGGTCGCGGAGGTCGACGGCACAGTGGTCGGCTACGCCTATGCGTCGTCCTACCGCACACGGCCCGCTTATCGTTTCACGGTCGAGGACTCGGTCTATGTCGCGCCGCAGGCGCAACGTCGCGGGGTGGGACGGGCGCTCCTGATCAGTCTGGTCGAGGCATGCGCGGCGCTCGGTTTCAGGCAAATGATCGCGGTGATCGGCGACTCAAATCAGGCCGCATCGATTGGCCTTCACCGCGCATGCGGATTCGAGCATGTCGGCAACCTGCGCAATATTGGCTGGAAGTTCGACCGCTGGCTCGATACGCCGCTGATGCAACGTGCGCTCGGCGCAGGAGCGACGACCCCGCCAGGGGGCAGCCGCCAAGCGACGGCGTCGATCCGCGCGAGCGACTCGAACCTACACTGACGATCGCATGCAGGACCGGGGCACGCGATGGCTTCCCGCACGGTCATTCCCCGGCGGCGACGGACGGATCAATTGACGACCGTCAATTGCGAGCGGTCTATGGCGCGGAGCACGCGATCGAGCTCGTGGCCGCGTCGCACGATGAGCCCCGTGGCGGAAATGACGCTGTAGGCACCCTGACGCCGTGCCAATCTGGGTTGCTTCTCGATGCGGTACAACGGCACTTCGCTGCTCCGCCTGAAGACGGAAAACACGGCGCGATCCTTGAGGAAATCAATGGCATAATCTCGCCATTCGCCAGCGGCAACCTTACGACCATAAAGGTCAAGAATGCGTTTGAGCTCGCGGCGGTCGAAGGTCACCTGATTGAAGGGGGCGGCGGGGACCAAAGTCGCGCCCCCGAGGGGCTGGCTGGGTTCGATGTCGCCGGTAGCGGACCTCATGCGGCGCCTCCTTGGTTCGATCTGGCTGGCCTCGAATGATCGCGCCGGTGGGCAGTCGCGGCAAGAGCCTCGCGCAATGGAAGCCCGCGCGAAAACGCCGCCAATTTCCCGCGCCAATCACGAAGACGTTAAAAAAACCCACAATAACGCCCAATTTCGGTCAATCGCCCGTCACGCTGGAATGAAAAACAGACACCGTTGCCTCAAGGCCCGGTCGGTGAAAAGCCCCGGATTCCTCAGCCCCCCAGCCCCCCGAGGCTTGACCGGCCGGGCCGATTGAGTTCCGCGTACGGTTCAATCCCCTAAGCCTGCGGGCCGGCATTGCGCCGGCCCGTCTTTTGTCGCGCCTGCGGCGAACGGAAGTGCGTTCCGGAATCGCGCCTAGGGGAGCTTGGTGGACGCGGCGCCCAGAATCAAACCGGGTTTGGCCGCAACGCCGCTCTGCACCAGAACATCGAGCCGATCGACGTCGCGCAGCAAAAGATTGCGCTCGGGGATGTCGGCGAGCTTGTAGGTGAAGGTCTGCTCGCTGCCGTTCCAATCACCAAGTTTTACCCATCGCCGCACCACCTCGTGATAGGTGATCGTACGCCCGCGGTTCTCGCCGCGACCGATAGCGACGGCAATCCGGTCGGTGACCGGGCAAAGCCAGACCTCACCGCTGTGTTTCGCGTTGACCGCGGCGGGTATGGCGACGGTCACAAGACCGTCGGCAATCTTCAGGGCGACCGGCAAGGAAAGCGCCTCTCCGCTGCGGCGGCTTTGTTCGATGGCGTGCTCGATCGCCTGCCGGTCGCTTCCGAGGACCGCCACAACGCCGTTGATCACCGCTTGCGGCGTTCCTACGTCATTGACGCCGCGCGCAAGCGCATAGGCGTGCTGGCGCTTGGTATGTCCATGTAGCGCCAATGTGTCCTTCCAACCGAGATAATCCCAGTAGTCGACCGGAAGGCTCATGGTGAGAAGCGAGGGATCGCGCGACATTTCGCCCAGCAACCTGTCGGCCGGCGGACATGACGAGCAGCCCTGGCTGGTGAAGAGCTCGATCACCGCGCGTGGGCCGGCAAAAACCGGCGACGCGCCGCAGACGAGCGCGGCGGCAAGGATGATGAGGCGATAGTTCATGCGAGACCCATAGGCCCGCCCCGTCTGCGGCTTATAGGATGCCGCTTCGCTCACCCGCCACTCACTTCACGGTGAGCATGTCCGCAATCATCGGGCGGCGCTATCCCGCGAGCTGCCGCAGCACGTATTGCAGGATGCCGCCGTTCTTGAAGTACTCGATCTCGTCCAAGGTATCGATGCGGCAGACCAACGGTACGCGTTTGAGCGTCCCGTTGCCGAAGACGATATCGGCAATGAGCCGCTGCCGCGGCTTCAACTCACCATGCAGACCGCGGATGGTCACGGTCTCGTCGCCTTTGAGACCCAGCGCCTGCCAGGACATGCCCTCCTCGAATACCAGCGGCATCACGCCCATGCCCACCAGATTCGATCGGTGAATGCGTTCGAAGCTCTGTGCGATGACCGCGCGGACGCCGAGCAGCGCCGTGCCTTTCGCGGCCCAGTCGCGCGAGGAACCCGTGCCATATTCCTTGCCGGCAAACACGACCAACGGCACGTTCTCGGCCTTGTACCTCATCGCCGCGTCGTAGATCGACATGCGCTGCTTGGAGGGGTAATGCACGGTGACGCCGCCCTCCACACCCGGCACCATTTGGTTCTTGATGCGGATATTGGCGAATGTGCCGCGCATCATCACTTCGTGATTGCCGCGCCGGGTGCCGTATTGGTTGAAATCCGCAGGCTTCACTTTGTGTTCGATCAGGTACTTGCCCGCGGGGGAATCTATCTTGATGGATCCTGCCGGCGAAATGTGATCGGTGGTGATCGAATCAAGGAACAGACCGAGGATGCGCGCGTCGACGATATCCTCGAGCGGCCTGGGATGACGTCCCATGCCGACGAAATAGGGCGGATTCTGCACGTAGGTGGACTTCTTGTCCCAGTCATAGGTCACCCCGCCCTTGACGCTGATCTTGCGCCAGTTGACCTCGCCCTTGAAGACGTTGGCGTATTTCTTGGCGAACATCTGCCGGGTGATGGATTTCGAGACGAAGTCGGCGATTTCCTTGTTGGAAGGCCAAATGTCCTTGAGAAAGACCTTCTTGCCGCCGGCATCGACGCCGAGCGGCTCCTTGGTCATATCGACGGTCATGGAGCCGGCGATCGCGTAGGCCACGACCAGTGGCGGCGACGCGAGATAGTTCGCACGCACGTCGGCATTGACGCGGCCTTCGAAATTCCGATTGCCCGACAGCACGGCCGCGGCGATCAGATCGTTGTCGTTGATCGCCTTTGAAATTTCCGCCGGCAGCGGCCCCGAATTACCGATGCAAGTGGTGCAGCCAAAACCCACCAGATTAAACCCGAGCTTGTCGAGGTCCTTCTGCAAGCCGGATTTGTCGAGATATTCCGCCACCACCTGCGAGCCGGGGGCAAGCGATGTTTTCACCCACGGCTTGGTGGACAGCCTCTTCGCGACCGCCTTGCGGGCGAGCAGGCCGGCACCGATCATGACGTTGGGGTTGGACGTATTCGTGCAAGACGTAATGGCGGCGATGACAACGTCTCCGTGCCCAAGATCGTAATTCTTGCCGTTGACCCTTACGCGTTTGTTCATCTCGCCCGCTTTGTTGAATTCCTTGTCCATGGCGGCGGCAAAGCCCGCCTTTACCGCCTTAAGCGGGACGCGATCCTGCGGCCGCTTGGGACCCGCAAGCGAGGGCTCCACGGTCGACAGGTCGAGCTTGAGAACATCCGTGAAGATCGGATCGGGCGTATTTTTCACCCGATACATGCCCTGGGCCTTGGCGTAAGCGGCAACCAGCGAAATGAGTTCGGGAGGGCGCCCGGTATCCTTGAGGTAGCGGATGGTGTCGTCATCGATCGGCGAGAATCCGCAGGTCGCCCCGTATTCCGGCGACATGTTGCCGAGCGTGGCGCGGTCGGCGATCGAGAGATGCGTGAGGCCGGGGCCGAAGAATTCAACGAACTTGCCCACGACGCCGCGCTTGCGCAGCATCTCCGTGACGGTAAGCACGAGATCCGTCGCGGTCACGCCCTCCTTCATGCGCCCGGTCAGTTTGAAGCCGATGACCTCGGGCAATACCATCGACAGCGGTTGCCCCAACATCGCCGCTTCCGCTTCGATGCCGCCGACACCCCAGCCGAGCACCGAAAGACCGTTGACCATCGTAGTATGGGAATCGGTGCCGACAAGCGTGTCGGGAAACGCGACCTCGAGGGTTGCTTCTCTCCCGTCGACCTTGACGCGGTCCTGCTTGCTCCAGACCACGCGCGAAAGATATTCAAGATTGACCTGGTGGCAGATGCCGGTGCCCGGCGGGACCACGCTGAAATTGTCAAAAGACCGCTGTGCCCATTTCAAAAATTTGTAGCGTTCCTGGTTCTGCCGATATTCCTCCTCCACATTCTTCTTGAAGGCCTGATTGTTGCCGAAATAGGTCACGGCCACCGAATGGTCGATCACCAGATCGACGGGAACCTGCGGGTTGATCTTCTTGGGATCACCGCCGAGACTCTTCATGGCGTCCCGCATGGCGGCGAGATCGACCACCGCCGGCACGCCGGTAAAATCCTGCATCAAGACCCGCGCGGGGCGAAATGCAATCTCACGGTCGGAGGTCTTGTTCTTGAGCCATTCCGCGACCGCCTTGATGTCGTCTTTGCTGACGCTGCGGCCATCCTCGTTGCGCAGCAGATTTTCCAGCAGCACCTTCATTGAAAACGGCAGGCGGGAGATGCCCTTAAGGCCGTTTCGCTCGGCGGTCGGAAGGCTGAAATAAGCATAGGTTCTGCCGCCGACTTTAAGGGTTTTGCAGCAACGAAAGCTGTCGAGAGACGTCATGTGGGCTGTTCCGTACCCGATGCGGGAGTTCACCGCGGCCCTCGCCTAAGTTATTGATAATCTAAGGATTTTACACCAAGCCGAGGTTTGGACCATAAAATCCTTAGGCTCGGACCGCGACAGCGGGCTTATAAGGACTTTTCCCGGCGCGCGCCAGATTGGGGACGACCGGCTTGCCAGATGTGCAGAAAACGGAAATCGCTCGGACCTGGTCCGACCCCGGATAAGGAAAATTGGCGCGTGATGGATCCCCCCCCATGCGGCTGACCGCTCATGATCTCGCCTGCTTGCGCGGCGGCCGCCAGGTCTTTGCCGGTGTGAGCTTCGCCCTGGCGGGCGGCGACATCATGCTCGTCACCGGTCCCAATGGGGCCGGCAAATCCTCGCTGCTAAGGATTGTGGCCGGCCTGCTGCGCCCGGCGAGCGGCCGTCTATTGCTCGAAGGCGGAACCAAGGACGCCTCCATCGCCGAACAAGCCCACTATGTCGGCCATCAAGACGCGTTGAAGCCGACGCTTTCGGTGGCCGAGAACCTGGCGTTCTGGACGACATTTCTCGGCGGCGGAGGGGAGGTCATGTCGGCCCTTGCCGTCTTCGACCTCGCGCCGCTCGCGCGCCTTCCGGCGGCTTATCTTTCGGCCGGGCAACGCAGGCGTCTGTCGCTGGCGCGGCTTGCGGCGATCAAGCGCCCGATCTGGCTCCTGGACGAGCCGATGTCGGCGCTCGACCAGGCGTCGCAGGCTCGGCTCGTCGAATTGATGCGTCGCCATCGCGATCGGGGAGGCTTGGCCATCGTTGCCGCCCACGGGCCCATCGGGCTCGCACCCGCACACGAACTGAGGCTCGGACCGACGTGAACGCCTTTTGGGCCCTCCTCATCCGCGACATGCGCATCGCCTTGCGCGCAGGCGGCGGCGCGCTGATCGGTGCGGTTTTCTTCTTGATCGTGGTCGTGACCGTGCCGTTCGCCGTCGGTCCCGATCTGAAGCTGCTCGGACGAATCGGCCCCGCGGTTCTTTGGCTGGGCGCATTGCTCGCAAGCCTCCTCGCGCTCGACCGACTGTTCGCGGCGGACCATGAGGACGGTTCGCTCGACATATTGATGACGGGGGAATTGCCGCTGGAGTTGACCATATTGGCCAAGGCGGTGGCGCATTGGCTGACCACCGGAGTGCCGCTCCTTTTCGTCGCGCCCCTGCTCGGCCTGATGCTCGATATCGACCCCGCCGCCATGGGACCGCTCCTGGCGGCACTCTCCGTTGGTACGCCGGCGCTCACATTCATCGGCCTGGTCGGCGCCGCGCTCTCGGTCTCGCTGCGACGCGGCGGCCTGCTGCTGGCGGTGATCGTGCTGCCGCTCACCATTCCGATATTGGTATTCGGCGTTTCGGCGTCCGACCTGGCCTCGGCCGCAAGGGCGGGGTTCGGCCCCGCTTTCACCATTCTTTGCGCGCTATCCCTGGCAAGCTTGGTGCTGGGGCCCTTCGCCGCTGCCGCCGCGCTGCGGCACGGGCTTGACTGATGTAGAAGATCGCCGATGGCCATGATCGAGCTTGCCAATCCGACGCGCTTTCTGCGCATCGTCGACCGCCTTCTGCCATGGTTCGCGGCAGCTACCGCCCTGATCCTGGCCGCCGGGCTTGTCCAGGCTGTCCAGGCACCGGACGACTACCAGCAGGGCGCGACGGTCAAGATCATGTTTCTCCATGTGCCAGCCGCCTGGCTCAGCATGGTCGGCTGGGCGGTCATGACCGTAGCGGCGCTCGGGACCCTGGTGTGGCGACATCCGCTGGCGGACGTCGCCGCCAAGGCGGCCGCCCCGATCGGCGCCGGCTTCACCCTCATTTGCCTCATCACCGGCTCGCTCTGGGGCCGTCCGACCTGGGGCACCTACTGGGTATGGGACGCGCGGCTTACGTCCGAGTTGGTGCTGTTCCTCCTCTATCTCGGCGTGCTGGCGCTTTATTGGACCGCGGAAGATCCCGGTCGCGGCGCGCGCGCGGCCGCAGTCCTGTCATTGGTCGGCGCAATCGACTTGCCGATCGTCAAGTTTTCAGTCGATTGGTGGAATTCATTGCACCAAGGCGAGTCAATCTTCCGTGCCGGCGGTCCGGTCATCGATGCTTCGATTCTGTGGCCGCTCGCAGTGATGGCGATGGCCTTTTTTCTCTTGTTCGTGACGTTGCATCTTGCCGCCATGCGCAACGAAATCCTGCGCCGGCGCGTGCGCACCATGCAAATGCTGCAGGCGCAAGAGGCAAAGGCATGACAGTCGGCGCGCATGCCGAATTTATCGTCGCCGCCTATGCGGTCACGGCGTTCATCGTCGCGATGCTGATCGCCTGGGTCGTGCTCGACTACGTAGCGCAGCGTCGCACCCTTGGCAGCCTGGAAGAACACGGTGTGAAACGCCGCTCAGGGCGGGCGGGAGGCGCGCCATGACCGCGCTGCGCGGTGGAGCAAACCCGCGCCGCCGCAACATCGTGGTGGCGCTGCCGCTGCTCGTCTTCGTTGTTCTCGCCGCCGTGTTGTATGCCGGACTGAGGGACGGCAATCCGTCCAGATTGCCGTCGGCACTGATCGGAAAGCCCGTGCCGCCGACCGACCTGCCGCCGATACCGGGACTCGCCGTCGACGGCCGACCGGTGCCGGGGGTGACCAACGCGACGCTGGCGGGTGCCGTAAGCCTGGTCAATGTCTGGGCGTCATGGTGCGTGCCCTGTCACGCCGAGATCCCTTTCCTCAACGCGTTGGCCAAGGACGGCCATGTCAGGCTCGTCGGCATCAACTACAAGGATGCGCCGGACGATGCACGCCGTTTCCTCCACCGCTACGGTAATCCGTTCGTTGCCGCCGGGCGTGACGAGAGCGGCCGCACGTCGATCGACTGGGGCGTCTATGGCGTTCCGGAAACCTTCCTGATCGGTCGCGACGGGCGGATTGTCTACAAACTGGTGGGACCGATCACGGCGCAAAATCTTCAATCGGAACTATTGCCGC
This sequence comes from Pseudolabrys sp., assembly GCA_019689975.1. Taxonomy (GTDB): domain Bacteria; phylum Pseudomonadota; class Alphaproteobacteria; order Rhizobiales; family Xanthobacteraceae; genus Pseudolabrys. The sequence goes on along the minus strand of JADGGK010000015.1, from coordinate 38,043 downwards.
GGATCGAAAAAGCCCTGACCCGGTAGGCCTATTTTCGCGACGGGCTTCGAGGGTCGGGGCCATTCTGTCATGAGCGCATCACCGGCACGGGCTTGCAGCTCGACCGGCCGCGACGACGAGTCCATGGGGGGTCGGATTGGGTGGCTTGACTGTATTCGGGTGACCACCGTCTACTTGGCTGGTCTTACGGCATTCCGCGCTTGACGCCATGTCCGACGGTGTCTCCTGCGCTCGCCCCGACCCCGCCCGCGCCGTCTCCTGCGCGTATGGACCTGTTGTGTCCGACGGACGTCCGGGAAAGCCGAAGCCGCGGTGCACCGCCGCCTGCGCGCAAACAACGCCACCCGCTTGTATCGGCGGCGTCCGGTCGCGGTTTTCGTTCGCGCCGTCGCGTCTCATTCATCCGATTTTGTCGCGCGCAACCGCCCGGGGCACGTCCGCAGGAATGGCGGCACGTGGCGCCGCATGTCAGGCGCCGCCAAAGCGCGGCGACGGCGGACGGCGCCTATGGGCAACCAGTGCTGCGTCAACTCGTTACGATTCGGGGGCGGCGCATTTCCGTGGACCGAAGGTCTCACCATTCGAGTAGGGCGATCACCTTGAGGGTCACGGCCGGGATGACAGGGAGACGGCTTGATGACAGTGCAGAACTTGCGCAACGCGCAGCACGATCATCCCTGGCTGACGAAGGCGATCCTGGCATTGGACGCCTCCCTGCGGCGGCGATATTCGATCATCGAATATACCGACAACCCGCTTTGCATCTTTCGAATGCATATCGTGCGGTCGAAGCACGAGTTGACCTTGTCGGATGGCACGCGCCTGTGCCGCGGGGAACGCATGGTGGATCTCCATTTCTGGAACGACCAGGTCCCGCCGTCCTCCCAAGCCGGCATGACCTTTAGCCGTGCCTCGCAAATGACCCGTCGTACCCAGATTTCACTGCAGGAATTGGCACAATATCTCAAACGCGAACCTGATCTCCAAGACATATCGATTATCCGTATCAACTTCCCGGCGGTAACCCGGCGCAAGGGCGAGCAGATGGCGAGGATTCTCGCCCGCTTCGGATTCGAAGCGATCGCGGAACATGAAACGCCCTCGCTGAGCCAACTGATCCGCCGCTTTGGTGAAAATATCCTGATCTCGCTGGTCATCATTGCATACAATGCGGGCGCCGTCGGCAGCGACAGCCTCATGCGCACTCGAACGCCGCTATATATTTCGCGCCGGATGCTGGAGAGTCGTTTCGGTCGCTCGACCCTCGTAAAGACCCGCCCGGCCGCCGCGTCTGACCGTCGCTGAAGCAATGGCGCTGCTCACCTTTATTTCGGATGCCTTTCTGGCGGCAGCCCTGGCCGCATGTCTTTGGACGTCGGTTGAATGCGTGTTGGTCCGACGTTTCGCCGGGGAGACGAGCGAGCTTGCCAAGCCAGGCCCGGCGGTGACGTTGCTGAAGCCGTTGCACGGCGATGAGCCCGGTTTGTTCGAGCGGCTTTCGGCGTTGTGCCGGCAGGATTATCCCGGCACGATCCAGATCGTTCTCGGCGCCGAGACGGCTATCGACCTCGCGCGCCGCATCGCGCAGCGGCTCCGGTCAACATTTCCCTTCGTGGCGATCGATCTCGACAGCGGCGCCAGCGAACCCGGCTGCAACCGCAAGGTGGCAAATCTTGCAGCCATGATACGGCGCGCGCAGCATCCCGTCATCGTTATGTCCGACAGCGATATTGCGGTCGGTCCCCGCTATCTGCGGGACGTGGTGGCGCTGCTCTGCCGGCCCGGCGTCGGCGCCGTGACGTGCCTTTACCATGGGATCGCCGCGCGCGGGCTCGGGTCGGAACTGTCCGCGCTGGCCATCAACACGCGCTTTCTTCCGCAAGCCGTCGTCGCGGTGAGCCTGGGTCTGGCGCGACCCTGCTTCGGCGCGACTATTGCGCTTCGGCGCGAGACGCTCGATCGGATCGGCGGCTTTCGGCCCTTCGCCGACGTTCTCGCCGACGATCACGCCATCGGCGCGGCGATACGGGCGGCCGGCTATGACGTCGCCATTCCCGGATTTACGGTCGGCCATGTGTGTTTCGAACAGCGTCTGCGCCAGCATGTGCTGCACGAGTTGCGGGTTGCGCGCACGATCAAACAGATCGATCGTCTCGGCTATGCCGGGACGATTCTCACCCACCCGCTGCCGCTGGCGTTGCTCGCAATATCCGCGGGACGCATGAGCGCGCTCGCCATCGCGGTGTTGGCGCTTGCATGCCGTACGGCACTTTGCCGGATCGTCGCGCTCAGATTCGGGTTGCCGCGCCAGCCCGTTTGGCTGCTGCCCCTGCACGACCTGATCGCTTTCGCGGTCTATGTGGCTAGTTTCTTCGGTTCGACGGTGTCCTGGCGCGGAACGCAATATCGGCTATCGCGCGCCGGCGGCCTGATCAAGCGCCGGCATTGAGGCTTCCGGGCGGTCGCGCCCATGACGACGGTCGAACGATCGCGGCGACACAACCTAAGATCGCCAGCAATATCCTGTTCGTCGCCGGAAGTATCGCACCCGCGCAGCGATGCGATCCCCGTCGCGCGCTTCAGGCATCGAGATAGCCCGCCTCACGGAACCACCGCACCGCATCCGCCAGACCTTCCTGATAGGGCCGCGCGCGGAAGCCGAGCTCGCGTTCCGCCTTTGCCGCCGTGAAGTACATCCAATGCGCGGCCATGCGCACTCCGTCGACGGTCGCCAGCGGTTCGGTTCCGCGCGCACGGGCGATCGCCTCGGCGCCATAGGCCGCCGCAAGCGCGATGAGGCGCGGAACACGCAGACGCGGGGGTCTGCGATTAACGAGCGCCGCGATCTGCGCAAGCATGTCCGCCAGCGGCACGTTCTGCCCCCCGAGGATATAGCGCTCGCCGACGACGCCGCGCGCAAGCGCCGCCAAATGCCCGTCCGCCACGTCATCGACATGAACGAGATTGAGGCCGGTATCCACGAAGCCGGGAATTCTCCCTCGCGCCGCCTCCAGGATGATCCGTCCCGTCGGCGTCGGACGGACGTCGCGCGGCCCGATCGGGGTTGAAGGATTGACGATGACGGCGGGCAATCCACGTTCCCTGACCAAGGCCTCGACCAGCCGCTCGGCCGCGATCTTGCTGCGCTTGTAGGCGCCGATCCCCTCGTCTTCGCGAAGCGGTATGCTCTCGTCGGCGGGCGACCGGTCCGCCCGCAGCGCCAGCGTCGCCACGCTGCTCGTATAGACGACGCGTTCCACCCCGGCGCGGAGCGCTTCCTCCATGACAATGCGTGTGCCGGTCACGTTGGTGGCGAAGATGGCCCCGGGATCGGGGGCCCACAGCCGATAATCCGCCGCCACATGAAAGACATAGCGAACGCCTCGCATGGCGGCCTTGATGGAACTCGGCTCGCGGATATCGCCGGCGGCGCGTTCCAGGGCGAGACCGTCGAGCTGCCGAGCATGCCGGCCGTCGCGTCGCACCAATGCGCGCACCGAATATCCGGCCGCCACTAGCTTTCTCGCGACGGCCGAGCCGACAAAACCGGTGGCGCCGGTGACGAGGACTGTTGCATTACGCATGGGAGCCCGCGATCATGTCGGCATATCCGAGGCGATGACTTTCCGCCGAACCGGCGGATATCATAACTAACGGCCGGCGGCGACGGCGGATACCGGGAGCGGCTGCAACCATCCGAACGCATGACCGGCGGGGCTGACGGGGCGTCATATGTCATCCGAGTTGGCATCGATCCAGGCAGCGTACAGCGAGTGTCCGACGCGCAGCAGCGATGGTGCGGACCCGGGCTTTCCGACCGTTGCCGGCGAACGGCGCCGTTCCACGGTCATCGCACTTGTGGGCATGGCGTTCGAAGCTCGCATTGCCGCCGGTCCCGGAGTCCGCGTCGCATATCGGAAAACCGAGCATGACATCGCCAAGTTGGTTGAAGGGGCGGTGCGTCAAGGCTGCTGCGGCATCGTCAGCTTCGGCGTGGCGGGCGGCCTGATGCCGCGCCTTCGCGCCGGCGACTGGATTGTCGCCTCGTCCATCGTGGCGGCGCAGACCGTCCACGCCACCGACGAGACGTGGTCGCGCAAGCTCCTGCGCGTCATCCCGAGCGCAAACCACGCGCCGATCGCCGGGGTGGATTTTCCGGTGAGCAGCCCCGCCGCCAAACGCGAGCTGCACGCCAAGACCGGAGCCGCCGCCGTCGACATGGAGTCGCATGTGGTCGCACGCATCGCCGCCCGGCACCGGCTTTCTTTCACCGCCCTGCGCGTCGTTATCGATCCCATCGAACGGGTCGTGCCGCCGGCGGCGCTTGCCGCGATGGACCCCGACGGCAATCTCAACGTATTCGCGATCATGCGTGCGTTGATGGCGAATCCCTCGCAGGTGACCGCGCTCGCTCGTGTCGCCGTCGACGCCATGGCGGCGTGCGCCGAGCTCATCCGCGTCCGACGACTCCTCGGTCCCCAATTCGGTCTCGTCGATCTTCGTTGAAGCTGCCCCATCGAAGGCAGGGTGCGAGCGACGGAACCGGCGCTTTTCGGCTTCCGCTCGCCGGGACCGTTCGCCCCGCTGCTACACGCGGTTTGGCCGCCCGATCGGCCGAGGCAAAACGGGTCAACTGTGCGTTTCGGCGCCGCGTCTATGCTTGACGATCAGCGGATATTGCAACGCGCCGAATAGAAGCGTCAGCGGCACGATTCCGAACAATTTGAAGCCAAGCCAGACATCGGTCGAGAAGTTCCGCCAAATGATTTCATTCGACACGGCAAGCACCAGAAAGAAGATAGCCCAACGCCGCGTCAACTTGCGCCATCCCAAGTCGGTGATGTCGAACATTCGGTTGAGCAGGAGACCAAGCAGCGGTTTACCCATAGCAAGCCCGCATAGGAGCGTGATCCCGAACAGCCCATAGATGACGGTGGGCTTGAGCTTGATGAATTCGTCATCATGAAAAAGAAGCGTAAGCGAACCGAACACCAAAACAACAACAAGGGTCACGAACGGCATGGTCGCCAATTGCCGTGTGACGAGGAAACCGAACGCCACCGAAAAAACCGTCGCCACCATGAACGTCGCGGTCGCGGCAAAAATGCCGCAGTAGGCGTTGACGAGAAAAAACAACACGAGCGGCCCGATATCGAGCGCAAGCTTTGGTGCCGGACCCAGTTCCTTCTTGGGTAGCGTGAACACGGCGGGCGAATTCGTTGCTGTGATCTATGAGTCGAGTCCGACCACGGCGCGAGCAAATTCGCGCGCGGTGAATGGCGCGAGGTCATCCAGGCCTTCGCCGACACCGATGAAATGCACCGGAAGACCGAAGCGCGCCGCGATAGCCACCAGAATCCCGCCGCGCGCGGTACCGTCAAGCTTGGTCATCGCAAGACCCGTAACCCCGGCCGCTCTGCCGAACATCTCGACTTGGCTGAGCGCATTCTGTCCCACGGTGGCATCAAGCACCAACAACACCGCGTGCGGCGCGGCAGGATCCACCTTGCGCGCGACGCGCACGATCTTCGCAAGCTCGCTCATCAATTCCGTCCGATTCTGCAGGCGCCCGGCGGTATCGACAAGAACGACGTCGATGCCCCGTTTCCTTGCCATGTTGATCGCGTCGAAGACCAGGCCCGCGGCATCGGCGCCCGCTTCGCGCGCAACGACGTCGGCGCCCGCGCGCTCGCCCCAAACCTTGAGTTGATCGATGGCGGCGGCACGAAACGTGTCGGCCGCAACCAGCATCACGGACTTGCCCTCGCGGCGCAAACGTGCCGATAGCTTGCCGATGGTGGTGGTCTTGCCGGATCCGTTGACGCCGGTGACCAGGATCACGAAAGGCCGCGCGTTGATCTCGAGCGGCCGCGCCACGGGCGTCATGATCTTTTCGATTTCGCCGGCGAGCAAAGCCTGCAACTCCTCCGACGAGACGCCTTTCTCGTGGCGCGCCGCGGCGAGCGTCGCAACGATCCGCGCCGCCAATTCCGGCCCGAGATCGGCACGGATCAGGACCGCTTCGAGTTCCTCGAGCGTCGCTGGGTCGAGCTTGCGGCGTATCGCAAGGCCGGCGATGGAACTCGCGAGCGCCGACGACGTCCGCCTGAGCCCTCCGCTCAGGCGTTTCCACCACCCCTCCGTGTGCCTGCTGTCGTTCATTGCCCGCCCGTGATACCCGTTTCCCGCCGAATTTGGTAACGGAATATGACCCCGGAAGAGCTGCTGGCGCGCCTGCTTTATCGCGACGGGCTCATGCTGGTGATCGACAAGCCTGCGGGCTATGCGGTGCACCGCGGGCCGAAGGGCGGCGTGGCTCTCGAAGACTACTTCGACGCGTTGCGTTTCGGCCTGCCGCGCCCGCCCGCGCTCGCGCACCGGCTCGACCGCGACACTTCCGGCTGTCTGGTGCTCGGCCGTCACCGCAAGGCGCTTGCGGCACTCGGCCGGCTGTTCAAACAGGGAAAGATCAGGAAGACCTACTGGGCCGTTGTCCAAGGCGCTCCCGCGGCAGATGCGGGCCGGATCGACCTGCCCTTGACCAAACGCGATGAAAAGCGCGGCTGGTGGATGAAGGCCGACCCGCGCGGCCTGCCGGCGACGACCACCTGGCAGGTGATGGGGCGCGGCCCGGGTTTGACCTGGCTTGCGCTCGAACCGCTGACGGGCCGCACACACCAGCTCCGCGTCCATTGCGCCGAAATGGGCTGGCCGATCGTCGGCGACGCGATTTACGGTCGCGCCGCGCATGGCGACGCGCCGACGCTCCATCTACACGCCCGCGACATCACCATCCCGATATTCAAGAACAAACCGCCGGTCGCGGTGTTCGCGCCGGTTCCCGTGCATATGCATGAACTTCTGGGCGCCTGCGGGTGGCGCAGTTCAAGCCGCCGCGAGTAGCCCGCGACCGTCGTGGCCGACGATGGGAAGCTCGAGCAGCGTTCCCGGTTCGACGGCGCTAGGCAGCCGCACGAGGACGAACTGCTCGGTGCGACCCAGCGTCGGTGACTCGGCGAGCACACGGGGGCGTGTGCCGATCTGCCTTTCGAGATAGGCGCGCAAGGCCGCTTCTCCCTTCTCGCGCAAACGCCGCGCGCGCTCTTTGATCACCGAGCGATCGAGTTGCGGCATCCGCGCGGCCGGCGTACCGGGACGCGGAGAAAATGGGAATACGTGCAATTGGGTCAGCCCGCAGTCGTCGACGAGAGCGAGCGAACGGGCGAACATGTCCTCAGTCTCGGTTGGAAAGCCGGCGATGATATCGGCGCCGAAAACGATATCGGGTCGCAGACGCCGCACGGCGGCGCAGAATGCGATGGCATCCGCGCGCGTGTGCCGCCGCCGCATGCGCTTGAGGATCAGATCATCACCCGCCTGTAGCGACAGATGCAGGTGCGGCATCAAACGCGGCTCCGTGGCGATGGCGTCGACCAGATCGTGATCGGCTTCCACCGAATCGATCGATGAAAGTCGCAGACGGACGAGCTCCGGTATTTCGCGGAGGATGCGCTTGACCAGCGCGCCGAGCCGCGTCTCGCCGTGGCGGTAGCTCGTAATGTCCACACCCGTAAGCACGACCTCGCGATAGCCGTTGTCGACGAGCCTGCGCACTTGCGCGACGATTGTGTCTGCGTCGAGTGATCGCGAATTGCCGCGACCATAAGGGATGATGCAAAAAGTGCAGCGATGATCGCAGCCGTTCTGCACCTGCACGAACGCGCGGCTGCGACCTTCGATGGCGTCGATCGCACGCGCGTGCATCGTCTTCGCCGTCATAATATCGGCGACGGCGATCTTGGCCGTACCACCCCAGGCCTTCGAGTCGAACTTCTCCTCATTGCCGAGAACACGATCGACCTCCGGCATCCCCGCGAATAGATCCGGAGCCGCCTGCGCGGCGCAGCCGGTGACCACGATGCGAAGCTGCGGCTGCTCCCGCCGGATGCGCCGGATGCGCTGACGCGCCTGGCGGACGGCTTCGGCAGTCACCGCACAGGTGTTGACGACGACCGTGTCCGCAAGGCCCGCGGCGGCCGCCTCGCGTCGGATGACCTCCGACTCGTAGGTATTGAGCCGACAGCCGAAGGTGACAATCTGAACGGTCACGGCGCCGATGCCTTTCCGAACAGCGAGGGGTCGAAGCGGCCTGCGAATTCAAACGTCACCGGCCCCGTCATCAGCACGTGGTCGTCGCTCTCGCGCCACGTGACCGCGAGCTCGCCGCCCGGCAGTACCACAACTGCCCTGCGATCGCAGCGCTCGAGCCGCACCGCCGCAACGAGCGTCGCGCAGGCCGCCGAACCGCAGGCTTTGGTCAGCCCCGCGCCCCGTTCCCAGGTGCGGATGACGATGCGGTCGCGCGCGACGACGTGCGCCAGCGTGATATTGGCGCGTTGCGGAAATATCGGGTGGTTCTCGAGCAGCGGACCGAATTTCTCGAGTTCATAGGCATCCACGTCGGCAACCCAGAATATTGCGTGCGGATTGCCCATGTTCACCACGGAAGGCGAATGCAGGACGGGTTTGTCGATCGGCCCGATCTGCAGTTCGATGGCTCTCGTGTCGTGAAACTCCTCGGCCAACGGAATCTCATTCCAGCCGAAACGCGGTCTGCCCATGTCCACCGTGAACAGCCCGTCCTCTCCTTTCCAGCAATTGAGCAGGCCCGCCGTGGTCTCGAAGGTCAATGCGACCTTGCCGCTCTGCCTCGCAACGAAGTCGGCAACGCAGCGCATGCCGTTGCCGCAAGCCCCCGCCTCCGAGCCGTCATTGTTGTAAATACGAATGAAGGCGTCGGTGCCGGGTGTCCGCGCGGGATAGAGCACCATGAGCTGGTCGTAGGCGACGCCGCGTGGATCCGCCGCAGCGCGGACATCCTCCGGTGTGACGCGGCCGTCTCCGGAACGAAAATCGACGATGACGATCTCGTTGCCGATGCCGTTCATCTTGACGAAGGCCTTATTGGCCAGTGTTCGCATGTCAGCCCGACCGATAGCGCATTTGCCCGCCTTTGGCCTCGTTTATATGGCGACTATGCACGAATTGGCCAGAGGCCGTGCTAGACTTGGTCATGCTCCATGCGAATCGCAGACTCCGCTCCGATGGAGAGGCCATGATGACGCGCCTTTTCCTCGCCGCGGCCATGTCGATCGGCGTGATGGTTGCGGGGCTTGCCTCCGCGCAAACGCCCGCACCACCGGCACCGCCGATCACGGGCCCCGCCGTGCCCCTGCCGCTCAAGCCGGGCGATGCCTTCGGCGAGGAGGTGACCTTACCGCAACGCACGATCCTCTACGTCGAAGGTGAGGCGCATTGGGACGCGGCATTCGAGACACTCCTCGGCGCCTACAAGAAGCTTACCGCCAATGTCGAAAAACTCGGCCTCGCGCCCGCCGGCCGTTTTATGACAATCTATACCGAGACCGACGATACCGGGTTCAAATTTTGGGCCGCGGTGCCGATCGCGGCGCTATCCAAGGAACCGCCGCAGGCCAATGTCTTCATTGGATCGACGCCGAGCGGAAAAGCGCTCAAATTCGTGCATCGCGGTTCCTACGATGCGATGGATGCGACCTATGAGGCGATTACCAATTTTCTCGACGGCAAGCAGCTCGAAGCTAAGGATGTCTTCATCGAGGAATATGAGAGCGACATCCTGAAAGCACCGGAGAACGATCTCGTCGTCAACATCTACGTGCCGATAAAATGAAAATGACGTGCAAGCGTATTCCGGTTCCTGCCGCAATTGTCGCATTGGCCCTTGCCGCGACCGGCCCGGCGGCGCACGGGGTTGAAAAGCTCATCACCGTCGGGGGAGAAGCGACCGTCGCGGTAGTGCCCGACGTGGCCGTGATCCGGATCGGCGTCACGAGCCAAGGCAAGACCGCGCATGAAGCGAGCGAAGCCAATGCCAAGCAGATCGTCGCCGTGCTCGGTGCCATCAGACAGAGCGGAATCGACGAGCGCGACGTGCAGACTTCGCGGCTATCGCTCCAACCGCAATATGATCCCAACAAGGGCGGTACGGCGCGCTTGACGGGGTTTCTGGTGACAAACCAGCTTACCGTGAAGATCCGCGACATCGGCGCATTGCCCGATATTCTCGATCGCGCCATTGCCGCCGGCGCCAATGAGATGTCGGGAATCGAGTTCATGGTATCGCAGCAGTCGCGCCTGCTCGATCAGGCGCGTGGCGAGGCGATTGCGGACGCGCGGCGCAAGGCAGAGCTTTATGCGCAGGCCGCCGGTGCCAAGCTCGGACATGTGCTGCAAATCATCGATGAAAGCGCCTCCTCGCCGGTTCCTCTCAAACAGGCCTTCCGCGCCGGCGCCGTGCCGGTCGCCCCCGGTGAACAGGTGCTGCGGGTCGCGGTCACAGTGAGCTATGAACTTGCACCTTGAGGATCGCGCCGAGGTCTGGCGGCGCGTTGGTTCGCACGAACAGTGCGCTGCCGGCCGAACCGCGCTCGCCTTGACTCGGTGGCGCGGCCCCACTAGGTTGCGATCGTTTTGCTGAAGGTTCAGTGATAGAATCTGCCGACCGGTCCATGGAGAGGCCGGAGGTGGACGCCCGACAGCGCGATGCGCCCTCGGGCGCAATCGTGCTTGGAGCATCCTATCCCGAACCGCATGCACGGCGGGCGGCACCGCGGATAGACATCCACCGTCGGGAACCCGGACGCCGAAACAGTGCCGCACGGATCCCTCAGATGAGGCTTTGACATGTTCGACACGCTCTCGGAAAGGCTCAGCGGGGTTCTCGACCGCCTCACCCGGCGCGGCGCGCTCAGCGAATCCGATGTCGATACCGCTTTGCGCGAGATCCGCCGCGCGCTCCTGGAAGCCGACGTCGCCCTCGACGTCGTACGCGATTTCACCACCAAAGTGAGGGCGCAGGCCGTCGGCGTGGAGGTGATGAGATCCGTCACACCGGGTCAGATGGTGGTGAAGATCGTGCACGATCAGCTGGTCGCAATGCTCGGTTCGGACCAGCGAGGCGTCGATCTCAACGCCGCACCGCCGGTCGCAATCATGCTGGTCGGCCTGCAAGGGTCCGGAAAGACGACGACCACCGCCAAACTCGCCAAGCGCCTCGCCGACCGGCAGAAGAAAAAAGTCTTGATGGCTTCGCTCGACGTCCGCCGCCCGGCGGCCGCAGAACAACTGGCCGTCCTCGGTCGCAACGCCGGGATCGACACGCTTCCCGTCGTCGCCGGTCAGGAACCGTCACAAATTGCCGCCCGCGCGATGGAAGCCGCCAGACTCGGCGGCTACGACGTCGTTCTGCTCGATACGGCGGGGCGTACCACGCTCGACGAAATGATGATGCGCGAGGCGGCCGAGGTGAAACGTGCCGCCGATCCGCACGAGATTCTGCTCGTTGCCGATGCCCTGACAGGCCAGGACGCCGTCAATCTCGCCCGCGCCTTCGATGAGCGCCTCGGCCTTACCGGCGTCGTGCTCACCCGCGTCGACGGCGACAGTCGCGGCGGCGCCGCCTTGTCGATCCGCGCGGTGACGAACAAGCCGATCAAGCTCATCGGAACCGGGGAGCGAATCGACGCACTGGACGAGTTCGATCCCGCGCGTGTGGCCGGGCGTATCCTCGGCATGGGCGACGTGGTCGCGTTGGTTGAAAAGGCCGCGGCGCAGATCGACGCCGAGAAGGCGCTGCGCGCGGCCGAAAAGATGCGCAAGGGTGCATTCGATCTTGCCGACCTGCGCGAGCAACTCGTCCAGATGCAGAATATGGGCGGCATGAGTGGACTGATGAGCCTGTTGCCGGGCGCGGCCAGGATGAGGAGCCAATTGGCCCAGGCCAATATCGACGAGGCCGTGCTCAAGCGGCAAATCGCGATCATCGATTCAATGACCCCGCAGGAACGGCGTCATCCCGAGATTCTGAAGGCAAGCCGCAAGCGACGGATCGCCGCCGGCTCGGGTACGACGCCGGAAGCGATCAACAAGCTCCTGAAGATGCACCGGACGATGTCCGACATGATGAAGGCGATGGGCAGCGGCAAGCGCGGCCCGCTTGCCGGTTTGGGGAAAATGTTCGGCCTCGGAGGCGGCGTACCGTTGCCGGACGATATGACCAAGTTTGCCGAGAAAATGCCGGGCGGCGCGCCCGGTCTGACCGCGAAGATGCCCGGCTTGCCGCCGAACTGGTCCGCGGGGGCCGGCCTGCCCGGCCTCGGCGGGCCGAAATTGCCCGGACTACCGGGCGGGTTCGGAAAAAAGAAATGAGCGCCGTCGCCCCGACCCTTCGCAACGATACCCGGCGTCCGCCGCGTGCGCGTGCGGGCGGCGGGCAACGATCGCGCGTTTCGGTTCCCGCCGCCGCGCGAGGCGTTGCAGCGGCATGAAAACTAGGCATGTCAACCAGCAAAAGGACAGCGTGAAATGGCTCTCGTGATCCGCATGGCCCGCGCCGGCACCAAGAAACGGCCGTTCTATCATATCGTCGTCGCCGACAAACGTGCCCCGCGCGACGGCAGGTTCATCGAGCGGCTCGGTTTCTTCAATCCGCTCCTGCCCAAAGACAAGCCCGAGCGGCTCAAACTCGATCTCGACAAGGTGAAGGAATGGATGAAAAAGGGCGCGCAGCCGTCGGATCGAGTGATGCGCTTTCTCGACGCCGCCGGCATCGCCAAGCGGACGCCCCGCAACAATCCGCTCAAGGCGATCCCGCGCAAGGACCGCAAGGCGAAAGAGCAGGCGGCCAAGGCCGGCGCCGCGCCGGCGGGGGGTGCCGCCGCCGCATCGCCGGCGGCGGGCTGAACCGGCATGACGGCCGATGGCTGATCGTATCCGCGTCGCGCGCATCGGCGCCGCTCATGGCCTGCGCGGCGAGGTCAGAATCTGGTCGTTCACGCAGGATCCGACAGCGATCGCGCGATATAGCCCGTTGGAAACCGAAGACGGCGCAAGGCGTTTGGAAATCGTGGCCCTGCGTCGAGGCAAGGAGTGCCTGATCGCAAGAATCCGCGGCGTCGAGGACCGCGACGCGGCGGCACGGCTGACCAATCTAGACCTGTTCGTGCCGCGGGAGCGGCTACCCGCGATCGAGGAACCAGACACGTTCTACCAGGCCGATCTGATCGGTCTTCAGGCCGTCACCACCAGCGGTGATGCGATCGGCCGCGTGACCGCGGTGCACAATTTTGGTGGCGGCGACATCATCGAGATTGAGCCGGTAAGCGGCGGTGCCTCGTTCATGCTTCCGTTCGCGGCGGCCACAGTGCCGACCGTCGACCTCGCAGCCAAGCGGATTGTCGTTGTGCCGCCTGTCGAACAGAGCTGATCGCGCCTCCGGGAGGCAACAACCATAAACTAAAACCATATGCCGTTGCCGCATCACCGGAAGAAACCGCCGCCGATCGGCGCGCCGGTGCCATGCGGGGCGGCGCGGGCGCCCGGTGGTCGGGAAACTGGCGGAGATCATTGACAATGTGGCGAGCGACCGTACTCACGATCTTTCCGGAAATGTTCCCGGGACCGCTCGGCGCAAGCCTCGCCGGCAAGGCGCTCGCTTCCGGCATCTGGTCGCTTGACGCGCACGACATTCGCAGCGCCGCCACCGACAAGCACCGCACGGTCGACGACACGCCGGCGGGCGGCGGGCCCGGCATGGTGATGAAGGCCGACGTGCTGGCGCGCGCGCTCGATGCCCTGCCGCGCGATACGCGTCCACGCCTTCTGATGAGCCCACGCGGCAGGCCGCTCACTCAAGCGCGCGTGGCTCAGCTAGCCGCCGGTCGCGGCGTTGTGATCCTCTGCGCACGGTTCGAAGGCGTGGATGAGCGACTGATCAAGGCGCGGCACCTCGAGGAAATTTCGCTGGGCGATTTCGTGCTATCGGGCGGCGAGCCCGCAGCCATCGCCCTGCTCGATGCCTGCGTTCGGCTCCTGCCGGGCGTCATGGGCAAGGCGGCGTCCGCCGCCGAGGAAAGCTTCGCCGAGGGTCTTCTGGAATATCCGCAATACACGCGACCCTTGGTGTTCGAGGGCGAACCCATTCCCGAGGTGCTCCTGTCCGGCAACCATGCCGCGATTGCCGCTTGGCGCCGGGCCGAGGCCGAACGCGTCACGCGCGAGCGCCGGCCCGACCTCTGGGCCGCGTATCAGGCCCGGCGGGCGGGGAAAAACGGGCCTAAATCAAACGGGTGACAAGGCCGAAACTTTGGTCTAAAAGCCGGCCGACCCATTTCACGACGAATGCTCGATACGGCGCGCTGCGCCATGGCGCTGCCGACGGAGACACGCCCCATGACCATCATTCAAGAGCTCGAACAGGAGCAGATCAAAAAGCTCTCCGCCGGCAAGGACATCCCCGATTTCGGACCGGGCGACACCGTGCTCGTCAACGTGAAGGTCGTCGAGGGGGAACGCACCCGCATTCAGGCTTACGAAGGCGTGTGCATCGGCCGCGCGGGGCGCGGTCTCAACGAGAATTTCACCGTGCGCAAGATCTCCTACGGCGAGGGTGTAGAACGGGTGTTCCCGCTCTACTCGCCGATGATCGACTCGATCAAAGTGGTGCGACGGGGAAAGGTCCGCCGCGCCAAGCTCTATTATCTGCGCGGTCTGCGCGGCAAGAAGGCGCGCATCTCCGAAGCGCAAAGCGGCGGCGGCGAAGGCGGAACGACCGAAGCGGCGAAGGCCGACTAGCCGAACTGCGGCAAAGCGAGTTGGGCGCCGAGCTGCGGGCCTGAGGTGGGCGACATGTCGCTGCGTTGTCGAAGTCGTACCGGCTGGTTATGAGATGGATATTTGGCTGCAACCGATCATCCTTGCCGATCATGTCCGGCTGCCCTGGCTTTTTTTTGGTCGTCGCGCGGTTCTTGCGCGGACGGCCTCCTGACGGAATGCCGAGCAAGCCTGCCGCAAACCATCGCTCCGTTCCGTGAAGCCGAGATCGATCCTCATGAAACCGCGCACTCTCTACGACAAGATCTGGGACGATCACCTGGTGGATGAACAACCGGACGGCACGTGCCTCATCTACATCGATCGCCATCTCGTGCATGAAGTGACGAGCCCGCAAGCGTTTGAAGGCCTGCGCGCGGCGGGGCGCAAGGTGCACGCACCGGATAAGACGCTCGCGGTCGTCGACCACAATGTTCCGACCACGGACCGCTCGCAGCCCAATCCCGATCCGGAAAGCGCCGAGCAGATCGCTGCGCTGGCACGGAACGCCCAGGATTTCGGCATCGAGTATTTCAACGAGTTCGACCGCCGCCAAGGAATCGTCCACATCATTGGTCCCGAGCAGGGCTTCACGTTGCCCGGCACGACGATCGTGTGCGGCGACAGTCATACCGCAACGCACGGCGCTTTCGGCGCGCTCGCCTACGGCATCGGTACGTCGGAAGTCGAACACGTGCTGGCGACGCAGACGCTGATCCAGAAGAAATCGAAGAATATGCGCGCGACCGTCGACGGCAAGCTTCCGGAGGGCGTCACGGCCAAGGACATCATCCTGGCCATCATCGGCGAGATCGGAGCGGCCGGCGGCACCGGCTATGCTCTCGAATATGCGGGCGAGGCCATTCGCGCGCTGTCGATGGAAGGACGCATGACGGTCTGCAACATGTCGATCGAGGGAGGGGCCAAGGCGGGTTTCATCGCTCCCGACGAAAAGACCTACGAGTATCTCAAGGACAGGCCCAAGGCTCCCAAAGGCAAGGCGTGGGATCAGGCCATGCGCTATTGGGAGACATTGCGTTCCGATGACGGCGCGCATTTCGATCGCGAAATAAGGCTCGACGCGGCGAAGCTGCCCCCTCTCGTGACCTGGGGCACGAGCCCCGAACAGGTCGTATCGGTCACTGGACGCGTGCCGGTGCCTTCCGACATCGCCGACGATAACAAGCGCGCAGCCGCCGAACGCGCGCTCCATTACATGGGGCTCAAGGGCGGTGAAAAGATCACCGACATCAAAATCGATCGCGTATTCATCGGCTCATGCACCAATGCGCGCATAGAGGATCTGCGCGCGGCAGCTGAGATCGTGAAGGGCAAACACGTGAACGGCAATGTCAGCGCGATGGTCGTCCCCGGCTCGGGCCTCGTGAAAGCACAGGCGGAAGCCGAAGGGCTGGACAGGATCTTCAAGGCCGCCGGTTTCGAATGGCGCGAGCCGGGTTGCTCGATGTGCCTGGCGATGAATCCCGATCGGCTCCAGCCCGGCGAACGCTGTGCTTCGACCTCGAACCGCAACTTCGAAGGCCGGCAGGGCTACAAGGGCCGCACCCATCTCGTGTCGCCGGCAATGGCGGCGGCAGCGGCGATCGCCGGACACTTCGTCGATATCCGCGAGTGGCATTGACGGTCGATCCGGCCCCTCGAACGAGCCGCGCACGCCGATGTTCGCCCGCACGTTTTGTCGGGATCGCGCAGGTTGCGTTCACCAGCAACGCCAAACCCGCCGCCACACGCGATGGTGATGCCGCCACACGCGCACGTTCACCCAACCGCATGCCGGACCATAATAGGCCGGCGGACCGTAATAATAGGCGTAAGGCGGTCCCCAGCCCCAGGCGGGGCCGAAGGCAAAGCCGAATCCCCAATTCCAGTGGTGCCAATGGTGGCGGTGATACCAATGCGCCTGCGCGGCGCCGGGCGCAACGATGACCCCGAAGAGCAGGACGAGGCCGGCGAACAGGCTTCGGAACGTCGACATGAACAAACCTCCGATGCGTCGCCCCCTGGCGCAGTGATAGGTGGCAATAGTTATACCGAACTCTGCCGCCTATTGTTCCCACCAGCAGCGCATCTGCGGCACAATGACCGGGCCGCTCAGGCGGTACTCTTGCGCGAGCCATGTCCGGCAGAAACGACGCGCCGTCGGTCCTGGTCGGAAACGATGGGGGCGGATGACGAGATGCGGCCTCGGCGGGCGCTGAGCCGACATCTCGGCGCGGCGGAGGCCCGAGTCGCCCGTGCCGGCCTGTGTCGAGGCGACCGGCGCCGGGCCGGCCGCGCTTGCGCTTGCGGCCATCAGGGCGACCGACACAAGCAGATTGACGGGTAATCGGCCCATCCGCATTCTCGCTCCCGTTGCGCCGCCAACGGTTGCTTATTCCTCACTTACGGTCAACCGCCGTTCCGTCGACCGGAAGACGCGCCGTGGTCCGACGCCCTCGGGAGACAATTGCCCGCATTTTCCGCGTTTTGCCGCGCAGGATTTTTGCCTAAACCGATAGCGTCGTCGCCCGCCTGCGCAAGGAGTACCGGTCATGGAGGGCAGGTCCCGCAATCCGCTCGCCTGGCACACCGCAACCGCGCCCTCGCTCGCCGATATCGAGGCGATCGCGGCGGACGTCTATGCCCGCCTGCCGCAGCGCTTCCGCGCCCTGTGCGCGGACCTCGTGATCCGAGTCGAGGATTTTCCTGCCGACGAAGTGGTCGACTCCATGCAGCTTGAAAGCGCATTCGATCTGCTCGGCCTGTTTCAGGGCATTGGGCTGCCGTTCCGTTCCGACGCCGACCCCGGACAAATGCCCAACATGATCTGGCTCTACCGGCGGCCGATTCTCGACTATTGGGCCGAGCACGAGGAGACGCTCGGCGCCATCGTCACCCATGTCCTGGTGCATGAGATCGGCCACCATTTCGGTCTATCCGACGCCGACATGGCAGCCATCGAAAACGCCGCCGACTGAGCGCTTCCGCGGCGGCACGGATCGCGATAGAAAGCACGCGTTTCCTGCCAGAGGTCAGGCCGTCATGGAAAAATTCACGGTGCTGGAGGGTGTTGCCGCTCCCCTACGCATGATCAATGTCGACACCGACATGATCATTCCCAAGCAATACCTGAAGACGATCAAACGCACGGGGCTTGGCAAGGGCCTGTTTTCCGAGCAGCGCTATCGCGACGACGGCAGCGAAAATCCCGACTTCGTGCTCAACAAGCCTGCCTATCGCAACGCCAAGATCCTGGTTGCCGGCGACAATTTCGGCTGCGGCTCGAGCCGCGAGCATGCACCCTGGGCGCTGCTCGATTTCGGCATTCGTTGCGTCATATCGACGTCGTTTGGCGACATCTTCTATAATAATTGCTTCAAGAACGGCATCCTGCCGATCCGTGTCTCCGCGCAGGATCTGGAGAAGCTTTTCGACGACGCCGAGCGCGGCGCCAACGCCACATTGACCATCGACCTCGAACGGCAGGAAATCCGCGGTCCCGATGGCGGCGTGATCAGGTTCGAGATCGATCCCTTCCGCAAACATTGTCTGCTCAACGGCCTCGACGACATCGGCCTCACGTTGCAGAAGGCCGAAAAGATCTCACGCTACGAGGAAAAGGCGAAAGCAGCCCGACCATGGGTCTGACCTCGCGGGGTGGCGCGACGTCCAGCCGCGCAGCCGCGTGCGCGCCTGCGGCCATGCCGAGACCAAATTCGCGACGTGCGGAACGCCCGCGCGGACGGTCCTTGCTGCGTCGGTGACGAAGCCGCGTCAATCTCGATCCGGCTGCGCGATCGCTTCCGCGATCATCACCGTGCGACGCGCCATCTCGGCGTGCAATCGTTCCACCATCCGGCCGTCGACCGCGATAGCGCCCTTGCCCTTGTTTTGTGGTAGGTCGAAGGCCGCGATCACCTTGCGCGCCCAGGCCACGTCCTGCTCGGAGGGCGAGAACGTCGCGTTGCAAATCGCGACCTGACTGGGGTGAATGAGCGTCTTGCCGTCGAAGCCAAGCTCAACGCCCTGCCGGCATTCCGCCGCGAAGCCCTCGCTGTCGCCGATGTCATTATAGACGCCGTC
This sequence comes from Pseudolabrys sp., assembly GCA_019689975.1. GTDB lineage: Bacteria > Pseudomonadota > Alphaproteobacteria > Rhizobiales > Xanthobacteraceae > Pseudolabrys. The sequence continues at coordinate 19,269 of JADGGK010000015.1, read as the reverse complement.
GAGAATCTCGATTCCGTGAACGCGCGCCGCGGCAATGCAGGCGGAAAGCCACGGCAACATGGGGGCACGGCCGGGTACGATACGCGCGCGCGTATCCTTGGCAAGATCGTTGGTGCCCATCACGAAGCCCGCAAGCCGTGACTCGGAATCGCGCGCCTGCTCCGCGATGGCCAACGCGTTGAACACCGCAAGCGGCGTTTCGATCATGGCCCAGACGCGGATACGCTGGTCGGCCGCCATGTCGAGCAGGCGCCGGCCGATCAACTCGAGGACGGCGGGGGTCGAGACCTTGGGCACCAGGATCGCATCCGGCGCCGCGTGCGCGGCCGCGGCGAGATCGTCGGCGTGCCATGGCGTGTCGACGCCGTTGATGCGAATGAAGACCTCGCGCCGGCCAAAGCCGCCCGCCTTTACCGCGGCGGTGACCTGGGCCCGCGCGGCCTCCTTGGCTTCGGGCGCCACGGAGTCCTCGAGATCGAGTATGACGCCGTCGACCGGCAGGGTCTTTGCCTTTTCCAGCGCGCGGCCGTTCGACCCGGGCAGATAAAGCACACTGCGGCGCGGGCGAACGTTCATTCTTGTTCTCCGATCATCTGGTCCCCATCACCCGCGGCTCGCGGTCAGCCTAACGGCGCGGGCCTCGCCGCGCCACCTCTTTGCGACCATGACTGCAATCCTGCGCCGCGACCTTGACGACGACCGGCTTGCCGCCATCGGCGACCGCGGTCGCAGCCGGCGGTGCGCCCGCTTCGTCGCCCAAGCTCGCGTCGCATTCAATCCTCGGGGGCCGCCGAAGCTTTGCGGCTTGCGTTGTCCCGCCGTCTGTGGAAGAGAAAAGCGTCAATCGGATTCCGACGAAAGATGCACTTCCCGCCGCAGCTGATCGACGGCTACCGCGCGTTTCTCCTAAGCCGACTGCGTTACGAGCAGGACCGCTACCGCGCGCTCGCGGAAAAGGGACAATCGCCGCAGATCATGGTGATCGGCTGCTGCGACTCGCGGGTGTCGCCGGAGGTCATCTTCGACGCGCGGCCCGGCGAGCTTTTCGTCGTTCGCAACATCGCCAACATCGTTCCGCCCTACGCCCCGGGCGGTCCCGCACAGGGCGTTTCCGCCGCGCTCGAATATGCCGTCTGCGCATTGAACGTGCGGCATATCGTCGTGCTCGGTCATGCCCAATGCGGCGGTATCAAGGCTTTTGCCGAGGAAGCCGCCCCGCTCGCGCCGGGGGATTTCATCGGCCGATGGATGCGGCTGATGGCGCCTGCCGCCGCAAGAGCAGGCGAACGCGCCGCGCAATCGCCGGCCGACTATCTTCGGCGTCTCGAGCAGGCCAATGTGATCAATAGTCTTGCGAATCTGATGACTTTCCCGGTCATTGCCGCGAAAGTCGGACGTGGCGAGACGACGCTTCACGGCGCCTATTTCGGTGTCGCGACCGGGCAGCTTTTGGTGCACGATCCGATGACCGACGCGTTCGTGCAGGTCGCGGCCGACGATCACGCGCGATTGGTCGCCGCACCGCATTCCTGATCGTCTCGACTCGTCCGATTTACCCGCTATTAACCGCGGCGCCTTGCGCGCACGCCGCCCGGCACGGGTCGACGACGCGTCCGGACAATGCATCGTTTGTGCCTAACCCCGTGGTAATGTCCTGCGCTTATATGCGCTTGCCGTCGTCGGGAAGGATTTGACGCTTTTCGATGCAGGACCGGTCGATCATCGAAGAAATTGAGCGCGCATTCGCGTCCGGATCCGCTGAAAAGCAGTCGGAAATCGTCCGCCGCGTCACTGACCTGTTTCTGGCCAACGCCGATAAATATAGCGACGAACAGATAGACCTGTTCGACGGGGTGATTGCGAGCCTCGCCGAGCGGATCGAAGTCAGAGCGCGTGCAGAACTATCTCGACGACTGGCGCAGGTCGAAAACGCGCCCTCGGGCGCCGTCGGCAAGCTGGCACGCGATTCCGCCATCGAGGTCGCCGCGCCGATGCTGCAGTTCTCGAAGAAATTGACCGACGACGATCTGCTCGAGATCGCCAGCAGCCGAAACCAGGAGCGAATGCTCGCGATCTCAAAACGCGAGACCGTTAGCGAACGCGTCAGCGACGTCCTGGTGGCGCACGGAAACCGCGACGTCGTCCTGTCGGTCACGCGCAACGAGGGAGCGCGTTTTTCCGATTCCGGCTACGGCAAGCTGGTCGAACGGTCGATCGACGACGAGGTGCTGGCGGTCTGCGTGTCGATGCGCAAGGACATCCCGCGCGAGCATTTCGAAACCCTTATCACGAAGGCGTCGGAGGTGGTGTTTGAACGACTTGCCGCCAGCAATCCGGAGGCGCTCTACGAACTGCATCACGTCTTGATCGACATTACCGGCCGGCATGCCGGGACGCGTGCGATCGGCCGCGATTATCGGAATGCGGCAGCGCAGTTCGATGTCGCCCGGCGCTCGGGCAGACCCGTGGACGACATCGTCCGCGAGTTTGCGGAAAACGGCCGATTTGAGGAGACGGTCGCGGCGCTGGCCGCACTCTGCCGGCTGCCGATCAAGCTGGTCGAAAACGTCATGAACGATGCGCGTCCCGAAAGCGACCTGGTGCTGATCTTGACCAAGGCGGCCGGACTGTCATGGCCGGCCGCCAAACAGGTCTGCATCCTGCGTCGCAAGGCAATCCGCTACTCTCCCCAGCTCATGGAGACGGCACGCGGAAATTTCGAGCGGCTGCAGACAAGAACAGCCCAACGCCTCGTCCGCTTTTATAACGAACGATACGCGGCGTTTTCTGATTTCCAGCAGCTCGCCCAGAAAATCCGCTTGCGTGACGGTGGCGGACAAGGCGTGGCCGGCGCAGCCTAGTCCAGGCCTTGATCGGGATGACTCGCCGCCGTCCTTGCGGGGGACCCCAAGGGGGCGACGAAGCGAGCAGGGCATCAGTCCGTCAGATCCGGATTGCTTCGTCCGCGCCTTGCTCGCGCGCGGCATCGCCGGCCGGGCGGAATTGGCTCACGGGACCCCGCATGACGGATCAATATTTGCAAAATCCGCTCGAGGAATGCGATCGTCGGGTTGAGCCTACGCTGCCTTCCTTTTCGCACGGATCAGCTTGCGGTTGATCAGTACTTCGGCGATCTGCACGGCGTTCAAGGCGGCGCCCTTGCGCAGATTGTCGGACACCACCCACAAGCACAGACCGTTCTCAACCGTCGCATCCTCGCGGATGCGGCTAATATAGGTTGCGTCCTCGCCGACCGCCTCGTAGGGCGTCACGTAGCCTCCGTCCTCGCGCTTGTCGATCACGATGCAACCGGGCGCATTGCGCAGAATCTCCCGTGCTTCGTCGGCCGAGAGGGGATGTTCGAACTCGATATTGACCGCTTCCGAATGGCCGACGAATACGGGCACACGCACGCAGGTCGCAACGAGTCTTATCTTGGGGTCGAGAATTTTCTTTGTCTCGACCACCATTTTCCATTCTTCGCGCGTCGCGCCGTCGTCCATGAACACGTCGATATGCGGGATGACGTTGAACGCGATGCGCTTGGTAAAGTTTTTCGTCTTCACCTCGTCGAGCGTGAAGACGGCCTTGGTCTGCGAGAACAATTCGTCCATCGCCTGCTTGCCCGCACCCGATACCGATTGGTAGGTGGCCACGACGACGCGCTTGATCGTCGCCTTGTCGTGCAGCGGCTTGAGCGCAACCACGAGCTGTGCCGTCGAACAGTTCGGATTGGCAATGATGTTCTTCTTGGAAAATCCCGCCGCCGCATCGGCGTTCACCTCCGGCACGATCAGCGGCACGTCGGGGTCCATGCGCCAGGCAGACGAGTTGTCGATCACCACGGCGCCCGCGGCCGCGATCCGGGGCGACCACTCCTTGGACACCGCGCTGCCCGCCGACATCAGGCAGATGTCGACGTCGGCGAAATCATAGTGGTCGAGCGCCTTCGCCCGCAGAGTCTTGTCGCCGTACGAGCATTCGACGCCCTGGCTTTTGCGTGAGGCAAGCGCCACCACCTCGTCGGCGGGGAATTCCCGTTCCGCCAGGATGGCCAGCATCTCGCGCCCGACATTGCCCGTGGCTCCCACCACGGCGACCTTGTAACCCATTGTTAACGCTCCAAAAATTTGACCGCAGCGCGCGGCCCACGGCAACCGGCCGGCAGGGGCTTCTAAGCCAGTTGAAGGCGCAAGACAATCGCAAGCCGCAGGAGGCAGCATGCGCTCGCTGCTTCGCCCCGGGCGCGACGTTTTCTCGCTGATCGCGGTACGGTGGCTCGCCTATGCCGGGGCGGCCTCGGTGGCAGCGGGCCTGATCACCTGGCCCTTCCGGGTGGCGCAGACGACCGCGTTGCCGCCGCCGCGGTTCGACGCCTGGACGGAAATCGAGCGGCCCTTCCCCGCCTTCGCGCTCGCGATTCCGGAGGCCGGCGAGGCGCCCTTCCGCTACGTGGTCCTTCGCCATGCCGCAGGCGGTGGGCGCAAGGATATTCTTGCGCTCGGCGACCCCGAAACGGCGGCGCCTTATCTCGAAGTCCATATCTATCGGCCGGGCCGCGAGATCGACGGTTTCACCGAACCGGCCGCGGCGATCGCCGAGGACGCCCGGGCGCTCGGCCCCACCGGGCTTCGCGTCGAGAATGCGTTGGAGAGCAAGTTCGGCCCGCTCGCGGTCGTGGCGTTCAGCACCGCGATCGGCGTGCCGCGCAAGTGCCTCGGCTTCGTGCGCCTCTACGAGGAGGCGAGGCTGCAATTGTCGGGCTGGTTCTGCCGCGGCGGCGACGGCATCGACCGGGCGACGCTTGCCTGTGCCCTCGATCGGCTGACGCTCCTTGCCGCCGGCAGCGACCCCAAGATCGGCGAGATATTCGCCCAAGCCGAGTTGAGGCGCCGTTTCTGCGGCCAGCGCGACCCGATCATCGCCCCCACCCCGAAATATACGGCGCTGTGGAAGGCCCTCGCCCAGCGGCCGCCGCCGCGCCACGCGCCCCGTTGATCGGCAAACGTCGCGCGGATCGCGCCAAGCCGCGCCAAATCCATTGACCGGCGAGCGGATCCGGCCGATCATATTCCAATAAGGCTATCTGTTCCGCGACGCCGGCATTTGCGGCACGGACGGCTTGCCGGGGAGGAGAGAGCGATGATCACACGACGTCACCTGCTGGAGGCCGCGGGGGCGGGCGCCGCCGCGGCGGCGACCGGCATGCGATTTGCGACGGTCGCGCGGGCGGAGTCAGCCGCGAGTCGGCTGACGCCCGGCGTACCGGCGGGAGTTGCGAGCTACGTGCAAATGGGCCGTCTGCCCGGAAAGAGACCGCTGATCCAACTGGCCGACCGACCGCCCAATTACGAGACGCCGATCGAATATCTGCGCACGCCGATCACGCCCAATGACGCGTTCTTCGTGCGTTACCATTTGTCCGACATCCCGGAAGTCAAAGCCGAGACCTATCGACTCGCGGTGGGCGGCGAGGGCGCCAACAGCGCTCTCGAACTGAGCCTCGAGGATCTCAAAAAGATGCCGGCGGTGGAAGTGGTGGCGGTCAACCAATGCTCGGGCAATCGGCGCGGCCTGTCCAAACCGCACGTCGCCGGCGTTGAATGGGGCTACGGCGCGATGGGCTGTGCGCGCTGGAAGGGCGCACGGCTCAAAGACATCCTCGACAAGGTCGGACTGAAGAAGGAGGCGATCGAAATCGCCTTCAACGGCGCCGACGGCCCAGCGGTGGATAAGACTCCCGACTTCATCAAGTCGATCCCGGTATGGAAGGCGATGGACGAGAATACCATCGTCGCCTACGAAATGAACGGCGAGCCGCTGCCGCACTTCAACGGATTCCCGGCGCGCGTCATCGTGCCCGGATGGACCGGCACCTACTGGATGAAACATGTCATCTCCATCAACGCGCTGACCCGGCCGCAGGGCGGCTTCTGGATGAACCCCGCCTACCGCATTCCCGTCGGCAAATTCCCGATCCGCGACCGCTTCATCACGCAGGAGAACGCGACGTCAACGCCGATCACCGAAATGGTGGTCAATTCTTTGATCACCAGCCACCGCGACGGCGACAAGGTCAAGGTGGGCAAGGTTGTCGTGAGCGGGCTTGCGTGGGACGGCGGCTACGGCATCCGCTCGGTAGACGTGTCGACCGACGGCGGCAGGAGTTGGACCGCGGCGATTCTCGGCCCCGATCTCGGCCGCTTCGCCTTCCGGCCCTGGCACTTCGAATTTACGGCCAGGCGCGGCAGGAATACGCTGACCGTCAACGCCACCAACAAGATCGGCCAGACCCAGACCTCCGAGCTGATCTTCAATCCGGCCGGCTATCATAACAACGTGATGCAGAGCATCACGCTGACGGCGTGAGGAGGATGCCATGCGTGCCATCGTGCTGGCCGTCATTGCCGCGACGCTCGCGGCCAATGCGGCGCGCGCCGACGAGCAAGCGATCAAGCTCAAGCCCGGCCCCGGTCTCGACAAGGTGGAAGCAAATTGCCAAGCCTGTCATACGCTTGCCTATATTCCGATGAACTCGCCCTTCCTCAATGCCGCGGGTTGGGACGCCGAGGTCACCAAGATGATCAAGGCCTATGGCGCCCCGATCGACGACGCCGACGCTCAGGCCATCAAGGCCTACCTTGCGGCCCATTACGGCGGCTGACACCGTTGCATGAAAGCGACAGGATCGGCCTCGCCGCTCGCCGGCGAGGCCTTTTTGTTAAGGTTTTGATTGAACAATTCGACGTGATCTGGCCCTATCGCGGCGAACAGAACCCCGCTACACTGCATTGCCAGAACGATTGTGAGGAACCCATGCGCCCGAAAGCCGCTGCCGCGCTGGTCGCCGCGGGAGTGTTTGTCCTGTTGACCGCAACGGCCGAGGCGGCGCCGCAGAAGAAACGCGTGACCGTCTCCAACCGGCAGCACACGGTCTTCGTCAGTCGCGACGAGAACGGACGGACCCGTACGCGCATCATCATCCAGAAGCGGTCATTTCTCGATCCCGGTACGGAAAGCTTTCCGGGCGAGCGCAGCGTCCACGAATACGCCATGCTGCCGACGCATCACGCCACCAGCGTACTCGACAACACGACGTTCGGCGACAACATGACGGCGCTGCCGCGCCTTTTCACGCTGCCGACCCGCAACAATCCGTGGCTCTCCGAGTAGAACTCGGCGAACCGATCCAAGCCGATCCGTGCTAACGACGGAGCGGATCGCGGCCCGCGTCAGGCTGACAGCCGCTCGAGTTCGGCGAGTATCGCCGAGCCCATGTCCTCGGTAGAAACGACCTTCGTGCCCTCCGATTTGAGGTCGGCGGTACGGAAGCCCTTGGCCAGGGCCGCGGCAATGGCCTGCTCGACCCAATCAGCCTCGCGGATAAGACCGAACGAGTAACGCAGTGCCATCCCGAATGATGCGATCATGGCGATGGGGTTGGCGATGCCCTTGCCGGCAATATCCGGCGCCGAGCCGTGGACAGGCTCGTAGAGCGCCTTGCGCCTGCGCGTCTTCGGATCCATCTCGCCGAGAGAGGCCGAGGGCAGCATTCCGAGCGAGCCGGTCAGCGTCGCCGCAATATCCGAAAGAACGTCACCGAACAGATTGTCCGTGACGATGACGTCGAATTGCTTGGGCCAACGTACCAGTTGCATCCCGCCCGCGTCGGCGAGCATGTGTTCAAGTTGCACGTCCTGGAATTCCCGCGCATGCAACGCGGTGATGACCTCGTTCCAGAGCACGCCCGTCTTCATGACGTTGCGCTTTTCCATCGAGGTGACCTTGTTGCGCCGCTTGCGCGCGAGTTCGAAGGCGACGCGGCCGATGCGCTCGATCTCGTAGGTGTCGTAGACCTGTGTATCGACCGCGCGTTTCTGTCCGTTGCCGAGGTCGGTAATGGTTTTCGGCTCGCCGAAATATACCCCGCCCGTCAGTTCACGCAGGATGACGATATCGAGCCCTTCCACCACCTCGCGTTTGAGAGACGAGGAATCCGCGAGCGCGGGATAGACGATCGCCGGTCGTACATTGGCGTAAAGGTCAAGTTCCTTGCGCAGCCGCAGCAGCCCGGCCTCGGGTCGCGCGTCATAGGGAACCTTGTCCCATTTCGGTCCACCCACCGCGCCGAACAGCACCGCATCGGCCGCCTTCGCCTTGTCCATGGTGGCCTCGGTGACCGCAACCCCGTGCGCGTCGTAGCAGGAGCCGCCGACCAGCGCCTCTTCCGTGACGAACTTGTCCGCGCCCCGTTTGTTGAAGAAATCGATGATCCGCTTTGCCTGCGCCATCACCTCGGGGCCGATGCCGTCGCCGGGAAGCAGCAGAAGCTTGTGGATTGCCATGAACGCCTCATGTTGGGGGTGGCGCCAAGCCGGGCGCGGCGCCCGGCCTGGCGAACAAGCGGATTGCTAGAGCTTCACCGCACACTTGGCAACCGGCGAACATGGGCCGAAACTGAATCTTCCTTATGATTATGCGGAATGATCATGCGGAAAAAGGGAACGCGGTGCCTGAACGCCTTGCCAAGGTCGTGATCGTGGGGGCTGGCTTCGGCGGACTGGAAGCCGCCAAGACGCTTCGGCGCGCGCCGCTCGAGGTGACGCTGATTGATCGACAGAATTTCCACTGCTTCCAGCCGCTGCTCTATCAGGTGGCGACCGCGGCACTCTCGCCTGCCGACATCGCCTGGCCGATCCGCTACATCCTGCGCACGCAGGATAACGTGACGGTGCTGATGGCGGAGGTAAACGGCGTCAATACCCAAGCCAAGCAGGTGCACACGTCGCTCGGCGACATCGGTTATGACTACCTCATACTCGCGACCGGGGCCCGGCATTCGTATTTCGGACGCGACGGCTGGGAGGCCTGGGCACCCGGCCTCAAGCGCATCGAGGACGCCACCCGCATCCGCCGCAACATCCTGATCGCCTTCGAACGGGCGGAGGGAACGACCGATCCGGCGGAGCGGGAACGCCTGCTCTCCTTTGTCGTCATCGGCGGCGGCGCAACCGGCGTGGAGATGGCCGGCGCCATTGCCGAAGTGGCGCGGCAAACCTTGGCGGCCGACTTCCGCCGGATCGACCCGCGGTCGGCACGCATCATTCTGATCGAAGCTGGACCGAGACTGCTTCCGACCTTCCCGCCCAGACTTTCCCGTTACGCCGAGGCCGCGTTGCGGCGTGCAGGTGTGGAGGTGATAATCGGCACCCGTGTGACCAATTGCGACGCGCGCGGCGTCGACACCGACAACGGCCGTATCGATGCGGGAACGGTCATCTGGGCCGCCGGCGTGACGGCCTCGCATGCCGCACGTTGGCTCGGCGCGCAAGCCGACGGCGCCGGGCGGGTGAAGGTTGCAGCCGACCTCTCGGTACCGCATCATCCCGACATTTTCGTCATCGGCGACACCGCCGCGGTCGTCGATCACCGCGGCCGGCCCGTGCCGCCGACGGCGCAGCCGGCCAAGCAAATGGGACGCTACGTTGCGCGCTCGATCATCGCGCGCGCAACAGGACGGCCTAGGCAGGCGCCGTTCCGTTACCGGCATCTCGGCGACCTGGCGACGATCGGTCGGCGCGCGGCCGTCGTGAAGCTAGGGTGGCTGGAACTGACCGGCTTCCTCGGCTGGCTGTTCTGGAGCATGGCGCACATCTATTTCTTGATCGGCCTGCGCCATCGCTTCATCGTCGCCTTCATCTGGCTGTGGGATTACATCACTTTCCAACGCGGCGCGCGGCTTATTACCGACGCTGCGGCGGATCCGCCGCCCGGATCGGGGAAGCCGTGACCGCCGCGTTTTGCCGCAATGGCGCAGCGCGCCTTGGGCCGGAACTCGTCGCGAGCCTTGCCTTGTGCCGTGGATCGGGTCTCGGCAATGCTGGCCGGCGTCTTGCTTTTGCCTTGGTGGGGACCGTCGACGAACGCGGACGTCGGGAAAGGGGACAAGATGGTCGAGAAAGCCGCCACGCATTCGATCGACACCGGCTCAGGCCGTTTCTTTGAGGATTTCCGGCTTGGCGAGCACATTCGCCACGCCACCCCGCGCACCGTCACGGTGGGCGACATCGCCTTGTATAACGGCCTGTTCGGGCCGCGCTTTGCCGTGCAGTCGTCCGAGGCTTTCGCACGGGCGATCGGTTATCCACGCGCGCCGGTCGACGACCTGCTCGTGTTTCACATCGTGTTCGGGAAGACGGTGCCCGACATCTCGTTGAATGCGGTCGCCAATCTCGGTTACGCCGATTGCCGCTTTCTCAAGCCGGTATATCCGGGCGCCACGCTCAGCGCCGAGTCGACGGTGATCGGGCTTAAGGAGAATTCCGACGGCAAAACCGGCATTGTCTATGTGCGGTCGCGCGGTTTGGATGAGAACGGCGCCGTTGTGCTCGACTATGTGCGCTGGGTCATGGTGCGCAAACGCGGCCGCGCCGCGGCGGCATCGGCGGCGAGCGTTCCCGAGCTTCCCCATGTGGTCGCGCCCGCCCAACTCGGCACCGCCTGTCCCGAGATCGACGTTGCGGCCTACGATACGGCGCTTGCCGGCAGCACTCGGCGCTTCCGCGACTACCGGGTGGGCGAACAAATCGATCACGTCGCTGGCGTCACGGTCGAGGAGGCGGAACACATGATCGCGACGCGGCTCTATCAGAACAACGCCCGCATTCACTTCGATCAATTCAGCGAGCGCTCGGGGCGTTTCGGCAGACGCCTGGTCTATGGCGGGCACGCAATATCGCTGGCACGCGCGTTGTCGTTCAACGGCCTCGGCAATGCCTTTCATATCGCGGCGATCAACGGCGGGCGCCATGTTGCGCCGCTGTTTGCGGGTGACACGGTTTTCGCCTGGTCACAGGTGCTCGACGTCGCGGACATCCCCGGCCGCAATGATATCGGCGCGCTGCGCCTCCGCACGGTGGCGACGAAGGATCGGCCGTGCGCGGATTTTCCCTTCCGCAGCGGCGAGAAATATGATCCGGCGGTAATCCTCGACCTCGATTATTGGGTAGTGGTGCCGCGTTAGCGGTCTCGGGCCGCTCACGCGCTCGCGCGCAGATGATCGACCAGCTGCCGCGCATAGGGCGGAAGCGACTGTGCGTCGCGCACGCATATGGTTAGCTCGCGCAGGGCCCAGGGATCCGTGAGCCGCACGGCGGCGATCGCCATGGTGCGCGCGGTGCGGCGCACCGTCGTCTCGGGAACGATACCGACGCCGACATTGCACTCGACCAGCCGACAGATGGCGTCGAAGCTGCGCAGCTGCACCCTCAGCCGCAGCGGTCGACCGATGCGGCTTGCCTTGGCGGCGAGAAAGCGCTGGATGGCGCTCGCGCGATCGAGCCCCACCAGATCATAGTCGAGCACCTCGGCAAAGCCGATATGCGGACGGCTGGCGAGCGGATGCCCTTTGGCCACCACCAGGACGAAACGGTCGCTGCGGAAGGGAAAGGTCTGCAGCCGACCGAATTCGACCGTGCCGGCCACGATGCCGATGTCGCCCGTTCCGTCGGCGATGAGTCCGACGATCTCGTCGGAAAGACGCTCCTCGAGATCGATACTAATATCGGGATAGGCGGCCAGGAAAGAGCTCAGCGTCTCGGGCAGAAATTCGGTGAGCGCATTGGTGTTGGACAGAACGCGCACCTGCCCGGCGAGCCCGCGTGCGTAAGGCGTGAGATCCTCGTTGAGCCGCTCCGTCTGCGCGAGAATGGCGCGGGCGTGCTGCAGCAGCGTCCGCCCCGCCGGCGTAGGGGTCACGCCCTGTCGCCCACGCACCAGCAGCGCGGCGCCGAAGGCGAGTTCCAGCTTGCGAATGCGGGTCGAGGCCGCCGCCAAGGCGAGATTGGAGCGCTCGGCGCCGCGCGTGATGCTGCCCGCCTCAACCACATGGCGAAACAGATTGAGATCGGTGAAGTCGAACCGCATCCCTATCTGCCTTCTTATTTGACGAAGCTTGGCTACGTAAAATGCAGATCAATGCGAGCAATATACAGCTTCAACTTTCGTATTTGAAGAAGTAGAAGTAAGGCTGAACGATTGGGGCGCCCCGGCGGGCGTCCGCATGACGGCATCGAGGAGGATGGCAGATGGCTGACCCGGAGGCGCCCACGGTCGACGGCGCGTCGCGCCCGTTGTCGCCGCACCTGCAGATTTACCGGCTGACGCTGACCATGGCCATGTCGATCGCGCATCGCCTCACCGGGGCGGCGCTCTATTTCGGCATGGTGCTTGTCGCGTGGTGGCTCATCGCCGTCGCCGCCGGTCCCAATGCCTATGCCGGCCTCGCCTGGTTCATGGGGAGCCTGTTCGGCCGCCTCATTCTGTTCGGCTATACTTGGGCTCTGCTGCATCATCTGCTCGGCGGCATCCGCCACCTGATCTGGGACACGCTGCACGGTTTGGAACCGGTCGAGCGAGAGAGGCTGGCGGCGGCGACGCTGGTCGGTTCGATCGGGCTCACGATCGTCATCTGGGGCATCGGCTATCTCGTCATGGGAGGTTCGCGATGAACACGCCGCACCGCATCGTCACGCCGATGCGCCGCGTTCGCGGCCTGGGCGCCGCGCGGTCCGGCACGCGCGACTTCTGGCACCAGCGCGTGACGGCCGTGGCTGGCATTCCGCTCACCATTGCGTTCATGATTATCGTGATCGCGCTGATGGGCCGTGGTCACGCCGCGGTGGCGCAGATTCTCGGCTCCCCGCTCGTGGCCGTGGTCATGCTGCTATTCATCGTCAACACCGCCTATCACATGTGGATCGGCATGCAGGAGATCATCCTCGACTACGTTCATGACGACAGACTCAAGCTGCCGAGCCTGATGGCCAACACGTTTTTCGTCTTTGCCGTGGCATTCGCGTCGGCGTTTGCCGTTCTCAAGCTTTCCTTCGGAGTCTAGGCATGGCGGAGAATGGAAAAGGCAACGGCGCGCCGGCGATCACGGGCCGCGCCTACCCGATTGAAGACCACACTTACGACGTCGTGGTGGTCGGCGCCGGCGGATCAGGGCTGCGCGCCGTGGTCGGCTGCAGTCAAGCCGGGCTGCGCACCGCCTGCATTACGAAAGTCTTTCCGACGCGCTCGCACACCGTGGCCGCCCAGGGCGGCATTGCCGCCGCGCTGGGCAACATGGGCGAGGATGACTGGCGCTGGCACATGTATGACACGGTCAAGGGCGCCGACTGGCTGGGCGACCAGGACGCCATCGAATATCTGTGCCGCAACGCGCCCGATGCCGTCTATGAGCTCGAGCATTGGGGCATGCCGTTCTCGCGCCGCGAGGAAGACGGAAAAATCTATCAGCGGCCCTTCGGCGGCATGACGACGCATTACGGCAAGGGAACCGCGCAACGGACCTGCGCGGCCGCCGACCGCACCGGGCACGCCATGCTGCACACGCTTTACGGGCAGGCGCTGCGGCATTCGGCGGAATTCTATATCGAGTATTTCGCCATCGATCTGATCATGGACGAAGAGCGCTGCCGCGGCGTGATCGCGCTCAACATGGAGGACGGTTCGGTTCATCGCTTCCGTGCCAACATGACCATCATTGCCACCGGCGGTTATGGTCGTGCCTATTTCACCTGCACGGGTGCGCATACCCAGACGGGCGACGGCAACGCCATGGTGCTGCGCGCCGGCCTGCCGTTGCAGGACATGGAATTCGTCCAGTTTCATCCCACCGGTATCTACGGGGCCGGCTGTCTAATCACCGAGGGGGTCCGCGGCGAAGGCGGCTATCTGGTCAATTCCGAGGGCGAGCGTTTCATGGAGCGCTATGCGCCCTCGGCCAAGGATCTCGCCTCGCGCGACGTCGTATCGCGCGCCATGACCATCGAGATTCGCGAGGGACGCGGCGTAGGCAAGGAGAAGGACCACATCTATCTGCATATGGATCATCTCGATCCCAAGGTGATCCGCGAGCGGCTGCCCGGCATTTCCGAGTCGGCGCGCATCTTCGCCGGTGTCGACGTGACGCGCGAACCGATTCCAGTGCTGCCCACCGTGCACTACAACATGGGCGGCATCGCCACCAATTATCACGGCGAGGCACTGACCAAGAAGAACGGCGATCCGGACACCGTGATCCCGGGCCTCATGGCGCTCGGCGAAGCGGCCTGCGTATCCGTGCACGGGGCCAACAGGCTCGGCTCCAATTCGCTGATCGACCTCGTCGTCTTCGGCCGCGCCGCGGCGCACCGCTGCGCCGAACTGCTCACGCCCGGCGAGAAGCAGCCGGAATTGCCCAGGGATTCGGCCGATTATGCACTCGCCCGCCTCGACAGGTTCCGCCATGCTTCCGGGAGCACACCGACCGCCGAGCTGCGGCTGAAGATGCAGAAGATCATGCAGAACAATTGCGCGGTTTTCCGCACCGGCGAAGTGCTCGAAGAAGGTCACAAGCTTATCCATGAGGTTTACGCCGGCATGAGCGATATCCGCGTTACCGACCGCTCATTGATCTGGAATTCCGATCTCATCGAGACGCTGGAGCTCGACAACCTGATCGCGCAGGCGGTGGTAACCATGGATTCGGCGCTCAACCGCACCGAAAGCCGCGGCGCCCATGCGCGCGAGGATTTTCCCGAACGCGACGACAAGAACTGGATGAAGCACACGCTGGCGTGGATGAACGACGCCGGCGAGGTCACTATCGACTACCGCCCGGTGCACACCTACACGCTGACCAACGACGTCGCCTATATCGAACCCATGGCGCGCGTCTATTGATATCGCATGGAAAGTCACAATGGTCGAATTTGCGCTGCCGAGAAATTCCAAGATCGTGCCGGGCAAGACCTGGCCGGGCTCGTCCAAGGCCAATGTGGAAACGGAATTTCGCGTCTACCGCTGGAATCCGGACGAGGGCGGAAATCCGCGCATCGATACCTATTACGTCGACCGCGAGGACTGCGGCCCGATGGTCCTCGATGCGCTGATCTGGATCAAGAACAAGGTCGACCCAACCTTGACGTTCCGCCGCTCCTGCCGGGAAGGCGTGTGCGGTTCCTGTGCCATGAACATAGACGGCGTCAACACGCTCGCGTGCACCAAAGCGATCGATGACGTCAAGGCACCGGTGCGGGTCTACCCTTTGCCGCATCAGCCCGTGATCAAGGACCTTGTGCCCGACCTCACGAATTTCTATGCGCAATACGCGTCGATCGAGCCGTGGCTGCATACCGTCTCGCCCACGCCGGAGAAGGAATGGAAGCAAAGCCACGAAGACCGCGCCAAGCTCGACGGCCTATATGAATGCATTCTTTGCGCCTGCTGCTCGACCTCATGTCCGAGCTATTGGTGGAATTCCGACCGGTACCTCGGTCCCGCCGCGCTTTTGCATGCCAACCGCTGGGTACAGGACAGCCGTGACGAGGCAACCGGCGAACGGTTGGACAAGCTCGAAGATGCCTTCCGCCTCTATCGCTGCCATACGATCCTGAACTGCTCGAAAGCCTGTCCGAAGGGGCTCAATCCGGCAAAGGAGATCGCGGCGCTGAAGAAAGCCATGGTGGAGCGCCAGCTGTAGCCGCATACCCGCACCACGCGGGACTGCGGCTGCTTATCGCGGATCCCGTCCGCTGCCGCGCCTCCGCCTGCTCAGCCCCGTTTCCGGCGCGGCTCGCTTGGCTCTCGCTCGTAATTATTTTGCCGCCGCATCGCCCGCACCGATCGGAGGCGGCCTGCCGGCGGCGCGCGCATATGGTCGGGCGGGAACCGCACATCCGTCTCGCGGATGGCCCGGTTGAGGAACCGGCGCCGGCCGCGGCGGGGCCGGGGCTGAC
This sequence comes from Pseudolabrys sp., assembly GCA_019689975.1. GTDB lineage: Bacteria > Pseudomonadota > Alphaproteobacteria > Rhizobiales > Xanthobacteraceae > Pseudolabrys. The sequence continues at coordinate 3,484 of JADGGK010000015.1, read as the reverse complement.
ACATATCTAAATTGTATTTTAATCGTTAACAACTTTTGCTTGATTCCGCCGCGCTGCCGAGCCAGGATTGAGGCGGGGACGGGGGCTTCCGTGAGTGTGCGTCGCTGGTCCGCGGTGCTCGCAGCGGTCGGGTTGTGCGCCGGCTGCGCCGGACCGAACGTCAAGCTTCCCGAGCTTCCAGACAAAGAGATTGCCGCCGAGCGCCGCCTCGAGGAGACAGCGCAGGTGCGCGATTATTTCCGCGCCCTGGCGCGGCTCGACGCCGTCGCATTCCGCCTGCGTCTTGCCAATCGTCCATATTGCAAGAAGGTCGCTCCGCAACTCGGCATCCGCGCCGCAAGCGCGCACGGCCTGCCGCGCCGGTTCCGTGAATTTGCCGGCGCCGTCCTCGGGACTGGCGGGAACCATCCCACCGTGCTTTCCGTGGTGGAGAATTCGCCCGCGGCGCTTGCGGACATCCGCCGCGGCGACGAGATCCTGACGCTCGACAATGACGTCGTACCGGCCCGGTACACGGCGCGGTGGATCGACGATCGGCTCGCGGCCCGCGGCCAAGCCCCCGTCACGCTCGTGATCCGGCGCGACGACGGCGAGACGCAGCATACGCTTCATCCTCTGATGGGTTGCGCCACGCCGATCGAGCTTGCCGTGGATCCGCTGCCGAATGCCTTCGCCGAGGACGAGCGCATCGTGATTCAATCGGGCATTCTGCGGCTGACAAAAACCGACGCCGAGCTTGCGGTGATCGTCGGTCACGAACTCGCGCATCTGACCCTGGGCCATCTCGGCAAGAGGCGGCAGAATGCCCTGCTCGGCAAGCTCGGCGGCATGCTCATCGATCGGGGGCTGATGATCGCGCAAATCCAGACTCACGGCGCGTTCGAGAAGCATTTCGAACGGGCCGGCGCGCTTGCCTACAGCGTCGACTTCGAGCGCGAGGCGGACTATATCGGCGCCTATTTTGCCGCGCGCGCCGGCTACGATATTTCCGGCGTCGCGCGCATCTGGCGAGTTCTCGCTCTGGAAAATCCCGCCGAGATGCGCGTCAACGACACGCATCCGGCGACGCCGGCCCGTTTCGTGCAAATGCAAAAAACCGTCGCCGAGATCACGGACAAAATGCGCCGCGGCCTGCCGCTGGAACCCGAGTTCAAATCCAACGCGGTTAAGCCCGCGCCGTCGGAGGCCTCGTCGTATTGACCATCAACGCCGGTTTTCGCAACTCTTGCCGGCGCAAAGACGCTCGAGCTCAGGGAAAGGCTTGTAGGCCGCCTTGCCGCACTGCTCCGGCGTCGCATCGACCAGCTGATTGAGGTGCCCGCCATAGAAGAAGGCGATGCGATCCTTCGGTCCCAAATAACGCCCACTCGCATCGCGGGTATTCGCGCGCACGCAAACCGCGTAGCGCTGCGCGGTGCCGGCGACGCGTAATTCGGGATCCGTGATTCCCGCGTCGCGTATTCCCGAGGGGTCGGCGAGCAGCGCCTGCATGGTGTCGAGAATTTCCTTGCGATAATCCGAGGGAAACAGGTTGGGATCGACCGGGGCTTCCTGCTTGGCGCCGCCAAGCCATTCCGGCGTTGACGAGCAGGCGGCAACGGCAAGGCAAAAGGCCAATGACAAAACTCGGCGGGCTGTGGATCCCGGCGTCATTGCGGTCGCAACTCAATCAAGCCCGAGCTTGCGCCGCCGCCGACCCAAAATACGCAGCCGCAGCGCGTTAAGCTTGATGAAACCCTCCGCGTCGCGATGATCATAGGCGACGGCGCCCTCTTCGAAGGTCACGAGATCCTGATCGTAGAGCGAATAGGCGCTCTCTCGACCGACGACCGTGACGTTTCCCTTGTAGAGCTTCAGCCTGACGCGTCCGGTGACATGGGTCTGCGACCGATCGATCGCCGCCTGGAGCATTTCCCGCTCCGGCGAAAACCAGAAACCGTAATAGACGAGCTCGGCGTATTTCGGCATCAGCTCGTCCTTCAGGTGCGCGGCACCCCGATCCAGCGTGATCTGCTCGATCCCCCGGTGGGCGACATGGAGAATGGTTCCTCCCGGAGTTTCGTAAATGCCGCGCGATTTCATACCGACGAAGCGATTTTCGACCAGGTCGAGCCGGCCGATCCCGTTGTCGCGCCCGAGATCGTTGAGCGCCTTGAGCAGGCTCGCCGGCGACATCTTCTTGCCGTTCAGCGCCACGGGGTCGCCGCGCTCGAAATCGAGCGTGATGACGGTCGCCTTGTCGGGCGCCTGTTCGGGGGAAACCGTGCGCGAATAGACATAATCCGGTGCTTCCCGTGCCGGATCTTCCAGCACCTTGCCTTCCGACGACGAATGCAGGAGATTGGCGTCGACCGAGAACGGCGCTTCGCCACGCTTGTCCTTGGCGATCGGGATCTGGTGTTTTTCCGCGAATTCGAGAAGCTTGGTGCGCGAGACGAGGTCCCACTCGCGCCAGGGCGCGATCACGGTGATGTCCGGCTTGAGCGCATAATAGGTCAATTCGAATCGCACCTGATCGTTGCCCTTGCCGGTCGCGCCGTGCGCGACCGCGTCGGCCCCCACCTTTTCCGCGATCTCGATCTGTCTGCTGGCGATCAGCGGCCTGGCGATCGAAGTGCCGAGCAGGTATTGGCCTTCGTAGAGCGCGTTCGCCCGGAACATCGGAAACACGTAATCGCGCACGAATTCCTCGCGCAGATCCTCGATGAAGATGTTGTGCGGCTTGATTCCGAGCAGCAGCGCCTTCTGCCGCGCCGGCTCGAGCTCCTCGCCCTGGCCGAGATCGGCTGTGAAGGTGACGACCTCGCAGCCGTAAGTGGTCTGCAGCCATTTGAGAATGATCGAGGTGTCGAGCCCCCCCGAATAAGCGAGCACGACTTTCCTCGGTTGCTTGTTCGCGATCGCGGCCATGACACCTCGGTCGATTGCGGGGCGGGACATGGTTGTGAGCTTGCCGAGCCTTGTTGAACCCATCGGCGATCGGCTTGTCAAATTGTGCGCCAGGTCACCCGGTCAACGCGTTTCCTTGGTCACATCCTCGAACACCTCCATATCGGCACTGCCCTGCAGGATGGCGCGCCAGCCTTGCAGGAAAGTCCGCACCATGGGATCCGCAGCGAGCTTCTGCCGGCTGAGCTCGAGCGCGGCGTTGGCCTCGTAGTCGATCTCGATCAGAAGCTGCGCCGGTTCGTCGACGTTCTGCAGGAGGCGGAAGCCGGTGCCGCCCATGGCGCGGTAGAACGGCGCCGCGCTGCGGATCAGCGCCAATAGCTGCGCCGGGTCGCCGAGGGCGCGCAGGCGGATTTGCAGTACTCTTCTGACATCCTCCGTCGCCGTCATGTCCGCGCCCTCATGGCCGGTTATAGCCCGGCTTTGGGTTTGCGGCCGAAAAGACCCGCGAACACCGTGCACGGGGCCGCGCGCGCGCCGGCGCGCGCGGCGGGCGCGGGCGGCCACGGCGTGCGCGGGCCGCGGGAGATGAGGG
>JADGGK010000061.1 GCA_019689975.1 Pseudolabrys sp. | reverse complement strand
CGCCGGCAGCCCATAGCATCATCATGGACCTGCCGGGGAACCCGCTCGGTCAATCCAGCATGCTTCGTCCGGCCCGCGCGGGGCCGAAATTTCTCAAAAGGCCTTGCCCGTGCGACATAAGCGTAGGATCAAAGACAACCATGCGGAAGGGGACCACGGTCGATCTTGGAACCCGGTTCGGGTGTCATTGGCGCAGACCGACATGCGGGCCATCGCTCCTACATCTCGGCGTCAATGAGCGCAAAGCCGGTCGGTCCGCGATTTTTCGGTCTGACGCCCGATGACCGTGCGATTTCCGGACTGGGCCGACCTTGACCCTCGGGAGCGAGCCAGCGTTGCAACACATGCGGCGGCTTTCGCCCGCGCGCTTGAGGCACAGTTGGGTGCTTTCGTCGCGTTCGAGTCGTCACCAATGACGACCATCTCCGGCCCTCTCGCCGGAATGCCCTATGCGGCTAAAGACATGTTTTCCTCCTCCACCCGGATCCCACACGGCGGGCTGGCAGAGCCTCTGACAATGAACATCACACGGCCCGCCGCGGTCCTCGACCTTCTCGACCGTGCGGGCGCCCGGCGCATCGGCTACACGGCGATGACGGAGCTTGCATATGAGCCATCCGGCTACAATGCGGTTCGTGGCCCGGTTAGGAACCCGTGGAATTTTGACTTCATCACCGGCGGATCCTCATCCGGATCAGCGGCGGCGGTCGCAAGCGGCTCCGTCGCCTTTGCCCTGGGGTCCGACACGGCCGGCTCCCTGCGCATCCCCGCCCACTGCTGCGGCATAACCGCCTGGAAGCCGACCTACGGCGCGGTCGCGCTTTCTGGCGCGATGCCTCTTTCTCCGAGCCTGGATACGGTCGGCCTGCTCGCGCGTAGCGCTTCCGATTTGCACGCCCCGGCTCGCGTCCTGTGCACCGCGGATGCGGTCGAGCCCGTCAACGATATCGCCGTCATCGCCGACGTACTCGATTTAGCTGAAACGTCGGTTGCAGCGGCCTGCCGCAGCGGTGTGGAGGCCATGGCTGCCTGCGACGTACGTATCCATCGCACCGCAGGCCGAGCAGCCATCGAGGCACTCGATCGTCATGTCTTCACGATCATGCAAAGGGAAGCTGCGCAAGTGCATCGCCCGCTCATCAATTCAGGGAAGCTTGATGCCACGTTGGCCAAACGTCTGCGTAAAGGCCTCGAAATAGACGACGAGGCGTTCGCCGCGAGCCTTGCAGCACGCACACGGCTCACGACCGAATTCATCGCCGCAGTGTTTCGCGATTGCTGCGCCGTCGTCCTGCCGGTGTTGACAATACGGACGCCGCGTGCCGCGGAATGCGACCCGCACGCGGCGGCCTTCCGGCCGAAAACACTCTACGAAATTAGCCGGTGGACCCGCTTCGTCAATTTTCTCGGACTTCCCGCGATCTCGATCCCGGTCGGATTCGACGATCGTGCCATGCCGGTTGCGATGCAGGTCGTCGGTCGACCGGGATCCGATCATGCGTTGATCGCCTTGGCGGCCGCGCTGCAAAAGCGGAGCGACTGGCACGCTCGTATCCCTACGGCCGTGCGCGAACAGGTGATATCGTCATATAAGGGACGGTTGGCATGATGACGAAGCGTTCGACGGCCATGGCAAATTGGCCCCTGCCCGACCTTGCGCGGGCGTATGCGAGCCCGCCCCGCGTGGGCCAAATCGTCCTGGGCGGGTAACATGGCCTCCGAAGTGACATTGGTAACGGGTGCGAGCGGCTTCCTGGGTAAGGCCATCGTCTCGCATCTCATAGAGAATTCACGGATAACCATCGGCCTTGACCCACGTCCATCGTGTACGACGCAGGTGACAGACGATCTCTCGGACTGTGCAAGGCTCAGAAAGCTGCTTGCGGCCGAAAAAGTCACCCATGTCATTCATGCAGGCGGCGTTTCGGGCCCGATGGTGCTGTCGGACAGGCCACTCGACGTAATCAGGATCAACGTGCTTGGTAGCCTCAATCTGCTTTACGCCTCCATCGACGCGGGTGTCAGGACCTTTGTCTACTGCTCGTCGGCCGCGGCGCACGGTAATTTTTACGAGGACGATCCGATCGGTGAGGATTACCCGCTGCGTCCGAACAATACCTACAGCGCCTCGAAGGCCGCGATGGAGATGGTGCTCAAGGGCTTGTGGCGTAAGATTCCTTTAGACCTATGCTCACTGCGCTTCACCGTAATCTACGGGCCGGGCCGGGAAACGAAATTCATCGTCGAGGAAATCGTGGAGGCCGCACTTGCCGGTGAGATCGCACGCATACCGCCGATGACCGATTGGCCGTACATATACATCGAGGATGCGGCGCGCGCCGCCGTGCTGGCTTGTTATTCGCAGACGCGAACACGACTCAGCTATTTCATCGCCCACCCCGAGAGAGTCACGCCCAAGGACATCGCGGCTGCCGTTGCTGCCGCCGGCAAACCGGTACGCATCGAAATGGACGAACGCATGCCGCGAGCGGCGCGTGGGCCGCTCGATACCGACCCGGCAGCCCACGATTTCGGGTTTCGCGCACAAGTCGATCATCGTGAGGGAATTCGTCGTTTGGTCGCGGCGACACGGTAGAAAAGCGGGTTGCTCGTCGCACGCTTGGTCGTCATAGTCGCCTGCCTGAGTTCACGCGGGGGGTTGATATGGATCTGAAACTTGCTGGCAAGACGGCTTTGATCACCGGCGGTTCCAAGGGTATCGGCCGTGCAACGGCCGAACTCGTCGCCGGCGAAGGCTGCAACGTCGTCATCGTTTCGCGAAACGGTGAGGCGCTCGCCGAGACTAAATCGGCGATCGCGCGCAAGGCCAACGTGCGTGTCGATACCGTGGCGGCCGACCTGTCCGACAGTGCCAGTGTCGATCGTCTCGCGCGCGCTTATCCCGACATCGACATTTTGGTGAACAACGCTGGCGCTATTCCCGGCGGTACGTTGCTCGATATAGATGAGGCGACATGGCGCAAGGCCTGGGATCTCAAGGTGTTTGGTTACATCAATATGTGCCGTGCCTTCTATGCGCTGATGCAGAAGCGCAAACGCGGGGTGATCGTCAACGTGGTCGGCAACGCCGCCGACACGCACGATCCCGAATACATCTGCGGTGTCGCTGGTAATGCCGCGCTCGCCGCCTTCACGCAATCTCTCGGCAGCGTAAGCGCGAAGGACGGCATCCGCGTCGTGGCCGTCAACCCGGGACCGGTCGTCACCGAACGTCTGGTCGGCCTGATGAAAAAGAAGGCACTTGACCGTACCGGCAGCGCGGATAGCTGGAGCGACCTCTTGAAACCGTTGCCCTTTGGCCGCGGCGCTACCCCAGAGGAGATCGCAGCGGCGATCGCCTTCATCGCGTCCGATCATTCCGGCTATACAAGCGGCTCCGTTGTCACGATCGACGGCGGGCTATCCGCGCGCGCACACGCGTTTTGAATGGAGACCGCATGCCACACCTGACGACCGACGATGGGGTAAAGCTCTACTATGAAGAGACCGGCAAAGGCATACCCATCGTTTTTGTTCACGAATTTGCGGGCGACTACCGGTCCTGGGAGCCGCAGGTCCGTTATTTCTCGAAATACTACCGCTGTATTACGTTCAATGCCCGCGGCTATCCTCCCTCCGACGTGCCGAAGGATCCCGACAGTTATTCGCAGGATCGCGCGCGCGACGATATTCGCTCCGTACTCGACGCGCTGAAAATCGACAAAGCGCATATTGTCGGGCTTTCGATGGGAGGATTTGCCGCACTTCACTTCGGCTTCACATACGGTGCGCGTTGCCGTTCGATCGTCGTTGCAGGCTGCGGCTACGGCGCGGCGCCGGGCGAGCGAGCGAAGTTTGCGGAAGAGGCGGAGGCCTCCGCCAGGCGCTTCGAGCAGCTAACGATGATGAAAGCAGCCGAGGGTTACGCCCTCGGACCAACGCGCGTGCAGCACCAGAACAAGGATCCGCGTGGCTGGCGCGAGTTTGCGGATCAGCTTGCCGAACATTCGACGGAAGGGGCCGCGTTGACGATGCGCGGCGTGCAGAAACGCCGGCCGTCCCTGTTTGACCTCGTCGACCAGATGAAAACAATCACCGTGCCGACACTGATCATGACCGGTGACGAAGACTGGCCCTGCCTTGAGCCGGCAATCCTCATGAAGAAGCACATTCCGACCGCCGGGCTCGTCGTCATGAGAAACTCAGGCCACACCATCAACCTCGAAGAGCCGGCCTTGTTCAACATGCACTTGTCGGATCTTTTCCAAGCCGCGGACATCGGCGCCTGGCCGACGCGTGATCCGAGGGCGATGGCCGGAACGATTTTGGGACGCTGATTATTGGGCGAGGAATGTGCCCGAATTATCAAATGGACCCGCGAATTTGAAACACAGGATTGGTCCGCCATTGCGGGCCCGAGCACCGCGAGGCCGCACGATCCAGAATTGAATAGGCCGCGCCTTGGACTGCTTCGTCGCCGCTTGCGCAGCTCCGCACAATGACGGCAAACTGTCCAATCAATCAATGCGGGACTCGTCGCTACGACGCGACCGGATCAATCCGATCGAAACCTGCCAGCCGTCATGGTTGCGGTTGCTGCAGCAACGCAAGCGCGACCAAGCCGGCGACACCAACAAGGATGCCGTAGACAAAAGCGCGCAGTGCCCGCAGCCGACCGCGCCTGCGCTCGTGTTGCAGGGCTTTCATGGCGCTTGCCTGCCCAAAGGGGACGTCATCTGCGAGCGCACGTTCGCGTTCAATCAGCCGACGCGCCACATAACGCGTGATCGCCTGTACCATGTCGGCCACTTCATAGCTTTCGGCCAATACGGCACGGCCGTAGCGCGTATCCTGCACGAACCGGTATTGCCGCTTGTCGCGACCCATTTCGACATGGGCGATGGCGTCTATCCACAGTCGCGGCACGTCGCCATGGCTGATGCCGCGATCGAACAGATCGACGTCTCTGGGGACCTCGGCAAAGACCGGATCGAGCGCTTCGCTGAGCAGTTCAAGGCGCGCCATTTCGGCGTCGCGCAGATCGACAATGACGGCCGAACGCTCAGCCGCCTCGATGCGGGCCTCGCGCACTGCCTCCTTCAGCGACGGCGGCGGCGAGGGCTTTTCCTCCGCCGGACCAGGTTTTTTCCGACCGAACATGTATTAACTTTATCAAGCAGGCGAATGGCGGCAAAGCCGGCAAACACGGCTTTTCCAGGGCGGGAACGGTTAACGTGGAACCACGCCGTAAGGTCGGGCCCAGGCGAGTCCGTCTTCGGTGCGTCCGCGCGGACGATACTCGGCGCCGACCCATCCCGCATAGCCCAACCGGTCCACCGCGGCAAAAACCTCGCGATAGTTGATCTCCCCCTCGTCCGGCTCATGCCGCGAGGGCACGGCGCTGCATTGCAGATGGCCGATCACCGGTTGGAATTTTTCGAAACGGCGGATGAGGTCGCCGCCGACGATCTGCGCATGGTAAAAATCAAACTGCATTCTGACGTTGGATCTGCCGATTCTGGCGATGATATCGGCGGCGTGCTCGACGTGATTCAGGAAATAGTTCGGCCGGTCGCGCGGATTGATCGGTTCGATCAGGAGCACAATATCGCGTTCGGCGGCACGATCGGCGGCGTGCCGCAAGTTGTTGATATAGACGCGTTCCGCCGTCGGCCGCTGTTCCATTGGGACCATTCCGGCAAGACAATGCACCGCGCTTCCGCCGATTGCCGTGATGTATTCGAGCGCGCGCTCGAATTGGACGTCAAAGTCTCGTTCGCGGCCCGGTACGGCGGCAAGACCGAATTCTCCTTCGCGGCCGGGCGGCGTGTTGATACCCAATACGACGAGACGGTTGCGCGCGATCGCCGTTTTCATCTGGCTTGCCGGCACGTCATAAGGAAATTGCAGCTCGATCGCCTTGAAACCGCACGCCGCTGCGGCGTCGACTCGCGCGAGGAGCGGCCGTTCCGTGAACAGATAGCCGAGATTGGCGGCAAAGCGTGGCATGGCACCCTCACTTGCATAGCGGCATGGAAGCGTCATTAACTCCATGACCAACTCCATAACCGATCCGCGCCGCGCGGCGCCAGCCGGGATGAGCCCATGTCCGCTAATGATGCTTTCCACATTGCCGTGCTTCCGGGCGACGGCATAGGACCCGAAGTAATGGAACCCGCGCTCGCGGTGCTGCACGAGGTCGCAGCAACGACGCGGGGCCTGGCCTTCCGTTTCACGGAAGGAGCGGCCGGAGCCGGCCACTACCGTGAGACCGGCACTTCGATGCCGGAATCGACGCTTCGGCTGTGCGAGGGCGCAGACGCGATTCTGCTCGGCGCGTGCGGCTTGCCGAGCGTGCGCTATCCCGACAACACCGAAATCATGCCTCAGGTCGAGCTGCGCTTCATTTTCGACCTCTACGCCGGGGTACGTCCCGCGCGGCTGATCCCTGGCGTGCCGAGCCCGATCGTCGGCGCCCATGAACACGGTATCGACTTCGTGCTGATCCGCGAGTCGACCGAAGGCCTGTTCGCTTCCATGGGCAAGGGCGTCGTCGGCCCCGACGAGGCGCGCGAAACCCTCATACTCACGCGCAAGACGACGGAAAGACTGGTCGACTTCTCGTTGCGGCTGACCGCGTTGCGCAAGAGACGCGGCGGCAAAGGCCGTCTGACATGCGTCGACAAAGCCAATGCATTCAAGGCTTATGCATGGTTCCGCGCGATTTTCGACGAACGAGCAATGAAATTCCCCGGCGTGGCGACCGACCATGTCTACGTCGACGCCTGCGCCGCCGCGCTCGTGCGCCGCCCTTGGGACTTTGACGTAATGGTGATGGAAAATATGTTCGGCGATATCCTGTCGGATCTGGCCGCCGGATTGATCGGCGGCCTCGGACTGGCGCCGTCAGCCGATATCGGCGACAAGCATGCAGTGTTTCAGCCTTGCCACGGCACCGCGCCCGACATCATGGGGCAGGGAAAGGCCAACCCGACGGCAATGATCCTGTCGGCCGCGATGATGCTCGACTGGCTCGGCGAACGGTACGACCACTCGCCGGCGCGCGAAGCCGCGCAGCGCATCGCGCGAGCGGTCGACAAGGCCTACGCGAGCGGCGTAAGACCGATGGAGTTGGGTGGCTCGGATGGGACCGCCGCAATCGCGAGGGCCATTCTGCGGGCGCTGGCAATGCCATGACGATGCTGCGTGCCGGCACGCTGGCACGCACGGTTGCCCCGGCGTGACCTGATCGCTTCCCGCCCATCATCTCATCCCTGCGCGCCGCGGCTGGCGAAGCGCCACGAGCATATGTGCGGGACGAAGAGGCGCGAGGCGCCGCATCGTCCTTCTTGCTCATCTTTCTCGCGAGAGCTTGACCCCTTTTGGCTTCACGTGGCGCGTTTCGGCTACGCGCCGGCGCGCTTGCCCTGCCGAGGAGGGAGGAGACCGGTCAGACTGACAATGGCCTTAACCGGCCGATGAACCCCTCGATCGCGTCGAGGAAAGCCTCCGGCTGCTCCAGGGGAGGACAATGGCCGCAACCGGCGAGCTCGACATAGCGTGCGCCCGCGACCTTTTCCGCCACGATCTTGTTCAGAGCAGGCGGCGTTGCCTGGTCAAAATCGCCGCAAACAACAAGTGTCGGTACCCGCAAATGGTGCAGCAGCGGCGTAAGATCGATCTCCTGCAGAACTTTGCACGCCGCCAGAAAGGCCTTGGGCTGGATGCCGAGCAAAACCTGCTTGCACCTTTCCACCGCGTCGGGATGGGCAGCAAGATAGCGCGGCGAGAACACGCGCTTGGCGGCGACCTCAGCCACCGCGACGAGCCCGTCGTCGGTGACCCGCTGCGCCATGGCGGCAAAAGCTTCGCGGCCCTGCGGCGGGAAACCGGCGGCTGCGTCCGCGATCACGAGCTTGGAAATTCTGTCGGGGTGCGCGATCGCAAAAGCGAGCGCGATCGTGCCCCCGAAACCGTTGCCGATCAGCACCGCATCCTTGCCGATACCGAATTCGTCGAAACCGTCTTCGATGCAGGCCACGTAAGCGTCCATCAGCGCAAGCATCGGCGGCTCGGAGCCGTGAAATCCCGGCAGATTGATGAGCGTGACGCGGCGGCTCGCTGCGAGCGCGTCGATCACCGGGTCGAAGGCATGCCGGTCGGCGAGCAGCGAATGCAACACCACCAGGTCCGGTCCGCGGCCGACGCGCACCGCCGTGAGCGTGCCTCGGCCGGCAGAAAGCTGCTCGAAGTCCATGTACATCGACCTCCGCAAAACCCCGATCCCGCCGCGCGGCTATGCGATGCGCTCGGCCCTCGCTTTGGGTGACCGGCTATGCAAATATCGCGATCGGGACCCCTGACGTGGGAGCGGGCAATTGCCCACCGGCGTCCTTGATACGGGGATTCCGCACCGCGCCGCAAGAGCGCGGGCTTTACCGACCAGGGAGGGCTTTCGAATGCTTATCACGATGCGCTCGAGACTGGTTCAGGCTACGGCGACGCTCGCGGCCGGCGCGGTAGCGCTTGCTCTGACCGCGGTTGCCGCTGCCGCCCAGAAACCTTACGGCTTCGCGACGCTGCCGCCCGGCACGCTCAACTACAATACCGCATCCGCCGTCGCCAAGGTGCTCAAGGACAAGGGTGGTCTCAACGTGCTGGTGCAGCCGACCGCCGGCGACCAGGTGATCGTGCCCATGGTCGGCCGTGGCGAAGTCGAGATCGGCATCAGCAATGCCATGGAAGTGCACGACGGATACGAGAAGGAGGGGTTCAAGGATCTGCGCATCATCGGTGCTGCGCATGCGCTTCGTGTCGGCTTTTTCGTACGCAAGGATTCCGGCATGACCAAAGTCGCCGATCTCCGGAACAAACGCGTGCCGACGGGGTTCTCCGCCATGCGCGCGCTTGAGCCGACGGTGCGGGCGATTCTCGCGACGGCAGGTCTGACCGAGAAAGACATCAAGCCGGTATTGGTGCCGAACGTGGTGCGCAGCGCGGACGACTTCGCCTCCGGTGCGGCGGATTGTTTCTACTTCGCCTTCGGCGCACCGAAGGTGCGCGAAGTTGACGCCACCACCGGCGGCATCCGCATGGTCGAGATCGATCCGGCGGGGATGGATGCCGCACGTAAGATCGAGAAATGGGGCTATCTGTCCAGGGTCTCGCCGGGTCCGGCATTCGTCGGCGTCGAACACCCGATGTATGTCTATTCATTCGATAATCTGCTGTTCACGAATGCAAAGACCCCCGACGAGTTCGTCTACAAAGTGCTGGACGGATTGTTGGACAATAAGGACGATCTCGTGCAGCTCCAGCCGGTGCTGCGCGAGTTTTCCGCCCAGTTCGCCTACAAGAAATATGACGTCCCATATCATCCTGGCGCGCTGAAATATTTCAGGGAACATAACATCGCGCCGCAGGCACTGCAGTGAACGAGCGAGCGTCGATCGAGGAGTCGGCCGACCGCGAGCCGGCCACCTTCGCACGCACCGTCCTCGCGACCGATGTTCTCCAGGGCGCGCTGATTCTTTGCGTCGTGGCCTGGGTATTGGACTTGCCGCGCCGCTTTTTCGGCCTTGCCTTTTATACCGAGCAGCTGCTCTCCATCTGTCTCGGCCTCGGCCTCGCGCTCAGCTACCTTGGCAGTGGCTCGCGCAAGCCGACGGGATTCGATCCGGCGGGCGTGCTCGCCGCGGCCGGACTCATTGGCTACATCATTTGGCAATATGCATCCTTCGGACAGATTTCGGTCGCGCTGTTCATCTGCCTCGGGCCGGCACTTGCCTGGGCCGCCGTCGGTGGGCGGCCATGGGCGATGCGCTGGATTGACCTTGCCGCTGCAATCATATCGTTGGCGCTTTGCGCCTATCTTGCTTGGCGTTATGAAGCGCTGACTTACGAGATTGCGCTCTTGCCGAGCGACGGGATCATCGGCAGCGCGATTCTTCTCTTGCTCGTGCTTGAGGCGACGCGACGCTCGTCGGGCGGGGTGCTGGTCGCCATTATTTTAGTACTGGCGATCTATGTGTTCGTGGGCCCGCATCTGCCCGGCAGTTTTGCAACGCGGCCAGTGTCGCCGGCCCGACTCATCACTTATCTCGGGCTCGACACGAATGGAATGATCGGCGTCATTTTGTCCGTCGCCGTCCTAATCGTCATTCCCTTCACGCTCCTGGGCCAGGTGCTCGGTCGCACCGGCGGTTCAACCTATTTCGCCGATCTTGCCATGTCGGCGATGGGCCGCTTTCGCGGCGGAGCGGCCAAAATTGCCGTCTTCGGCTCGGCGCTGTTCGGCATGATCTCGGGAGCCGCGGTGAGCAATGTCATGGCAGTGGGGATCGTAACCATTCCGCTGATGGCGCGGTCGGGGTTTACGCCCACGCGCGCGGCCGCCATCGAGTCCGTCGGTTCGACCGGCGGTCAACTGATGCCTCCGGTAATGGGGGCCGCCGCCTTCATCATGGCCGAATTCCTGCAGGTCTCATACGGCTCCGTCTGCATTGCCGCCACCATCCCGGCAATCCTCTATTACGCGGCACTGTTCATGCATGTCGACCTGGAAGCGGCGAAACGGCGGATCGGCGCGGCACAGGTCGCCGAGGTGCCGCGTTTCCTCGACGTGCTCAGATCAGGCTGGCACTTTCCCATTCCGATCGCATTTCTCATCATCACGATCGCTTATCCAGAAATCTTCCAGATTCCGATCGAGCGTTCGGCGATCTACGCGACGTTCATCCTGATAGTCCTGAGCATGACATTCGGCTACCGGGGCCATCGCGTGAGCCCGAGACAAATGTTGCGTGCCGTTCTCGACACGGGCCGTGCCTCTCTCGACATTCTTTTGATCGGCGCCGCAGCCGGCCTCGTGGTCGGGTCTCTCAACGTTTCGGGCATTTCCTTCGGCCTTACGCTGCAGCTCATCGCCCTCAGCGGAGGTAGTCTGTTCGTGCTGTTACTGCTGACCGCCGTCATCAGCATCATCCTCGGCATGGGCATGCCGACCGTGAGCGTCTACGTGCTTACGGCTTCGCTGCTCGCGCCCGCGATCATCAAGCTTGGTGTCACGCCAATGGCCGCGCATATGTATGTGATGTATTTCGGCATGCTGTCCATGATCACACCTCCGGTCGCGATCGCAGCCTATGCCGCGGCCAATATTGCGCGAGTGTCGGGATGGAGTACCGGCTGGACCGCGGTGGTCGTCGGATGGAGCACGTTTTTTATTCCTTTTCTCTTCGTGACCGAACCGACGCTGCTCATGAGTGGTACCTGGGACGCGATCGTCTGGGACGTCGCGCGCAACATGCTGGGCATCTTCATCGGCACGGCCGCCGTCGTCGGCTATGGCTTCGGGCCTCTGCCGCTGCCGATGCGACTCCTATTCGGGGCTGCCGCGCTGGCAATCCTCATTCCTCCGCACGCCTTCACCGGCGCCGAGGCGCTCGCCTGGCTAGGTCTTGCCGGCGCGATCGCGTTGCTTTCGGCAAACTATCTGCAAACCCGCAACGACAAGCGGTCGGCAGCGACGCAGGTGGCGGGGAGCTGAACGGGGTCCCACCCGATCAAGTCCCTTCCCGCCAGATGCCGAGCGCCTCCTGAGCTGGCCGGTCGGAAATCGAGAACAATACCGCGTCGTCGTCCCCGATTAGGTGCTGGTAGCGCTTCCAAGGCGGTACCACGAAGACATCGTTGACGCCCCATTCGAAGGGCTTGCCGTCGATCACCGTGGTACCCGCGCCCTCGGCGACCGCAAAGATCGTGCCATCGGTCGAACGGTAGGACTCGCCCTTGAAGCCACGGGGCATGAGCGAAAGATAGGCGCCCATGGTCGGCAAGACTGGTCCGCCATTGATCGGATTGGCGTAGCGTACGCGCACTCCATGGCGCACATCGATATCGCCCGTCCTCTTCAGCCGCTCAAGGATCGGCCGCATCTTGGCGTAGGGATAGTTGATCACAGGGGACCTGTTCCTCGCCGCCGGCAGACCATCCGGCAGCACGCCCATCGCGTAACGTGAAAATGAGTCTCCATCTTCATAATTCGTCTTCTGCATTTTCTCTTCAAAATGCTCGGCAAAGGACGTCTCGAAATGATTGATGGTGGGCATGTCGAGCACATCGAGCCACATGACCGGCTCGGTGCCAGGGTTGCCGTGATCGTGAGGCGCCCAATTCGCGGTGATGATGAAATCGCCGTGTTTCATCATCGTCTTCTCGCCTTCGACTGCGGTATAGGCGCCCTCACCTTCGAGCACAAAACGGATGGCGGAAGCGACATGCCGATGCACATCGGCAATCTCGCCCGGCATGATGAGCTGGATCCCCGCAAACAATGAATTGGTGATCCGTGACCGACCCTTCGCGCCCGGATTTTCCAGCACGAGGACGCGCCGCTCCGCCTCCTCGGCGGTGATGACGTCGCCCGCTTCCAGCATGAGCCGCTTGACATCGGCAAACTTCCAAATGGCCGGCACGCACAGCGTCTTCGGTTCGGGCGTCACCAGGTCCTTGAGCACTTCCCACAACGGCGCCATGTTGAACTTGGCGGCCTTGTCGTAATAGGCCTGCCGCGCCGCCTGAATATTGTGCTTGCTGTCGGCCGACTGGGTTGCAACCGCCATCGGGATACTCCTTGGCATGATCTTGGTTGACGTTGCGGCGTTATAGCGCAGACCAGCGACGCCCGGAATAGACGCGGCGGGCCGACCGCGCACCCATGAATCAGTTAATTATTGACCGAGCCTCCGTCCACCACCAATGACTGGCCGGTCACAAAGTCGCTGTCGCTCGACGCAAGGAAAATAAGCGCACCGAGGAGATCTTCGGGATAGGCGTCGCGCTTGAAGGCGCGAGAGTTGCGTACCGGAACGCGCTCCTCCTCGACGTGTTGGGCATTCGTCAAGCCGGTCTCGCTCAGAATGTAGCCAGGCGACAACGAATTGACCGCGATTCCATATTGACCCAGCTCGCGCGACAAGGCTCGCGTGAAGGCGAGGATCGCACCCTTCGACGTGACATAGGGCAACATGCGCGGCACCCCTTTGTAGGCCGCGCCCGAAGCGATGTTGATGATCTTGCCGCTGCGTCTCCGGATCATATGCGGCGCAACGTGCCTCACCATCAGCCAAGGTCCGCGTACATTGACCGCCATGACACGGTCCCATGTGGCGCAATCCCATTCATCGAAATTACGCGGAACTAGCTTGGAATAAAGCGCGGCGTTGTTGACAAGCACATCGATCTGCCCGAAGCGATCAATCGTCTGCCCGACCACGCGCATGACGGAACGCTCCTCGCTTACGTCGAACACGGCGCTTGTCGCCGAATTTTCACCATGGCGCCTCGTGATCTCGTCTGTCACATCGGCACCGTCCTCGATATCGGCGATCATCACGCGCGCGCCCTCCGCGGCCAATGCCAGCGAGTAGTGTCGTCCGATGCCCCTGGCGCCGCCCGTGACGATCGCAACCTTTCCCGCAAGTCTCGGCATCAGATTCCTCCGAACCTTATCACACGTGATCGCCGCATATCCGCGTCGTCACGTCACCGCGACGAGAACGCGCGGGCAAGGTGTTTTTCGAACCCAAGAGAATTGTCAAGCGCCAGTCTATCACAGAAGATGCCGGCCGAAGGATCGGGGAGATCCCTGCACGGGAATGTCATTCGGGAGAAAGCCATGACCGCTCGCATCGCAGACCGTCTTGCTATCCGCGAACTGATCGAGAACTGGGTGCTGTGGCGCGACGGTCGAATGTGGGACCGATTCCGCACGCTCTGGCACGAGGATGGCCGCATGTGGGCCACCTGGTTTCAGGGCCACTATGAGGACTTCATCCGCGTTAGCCAAGAAGGTTACGACCGCGGGGTACGCATCATGCACACGCTCGGAGGCACTTCCATCGACATCAATGGCAGGCGAGCAATCGCGCAGACCCGAATGGCGATCCAGCAGCGCGCCATGGTCGAAGGCGCGCTTTGCGACGTGACATGTTGGGGCAAGTTCTATGACTTCCTCGAGAAACGCAACGGCAGGTGGGGCCTCGTGCTGCGCCGGCTTGCTTATGAAAAAGATCGCCTTGATCCGGTCGTGCCGGGTGCGGCACCGCAGCTCGACCAGAATTTACTGGCAACTTTTCCCGCGGGCTATCGCCATCTGGCCTACCTGCAGCACAAAATCGGCTACGCGATCAAGGACGAATTGCCCGGCCTCGACGGACCCGCGCTCGCCGCACTCTACGCGCAAGGCGACGCATGGTTGCAAGGCAGGAGGCTTTAGGGGGATCACGCCGTTGGGCAGAGTGGGCCATATCGGTGCTTGGCGGTTGCGCGCGGCCATCACTCTGACGCACACTCGCGGCGGCAAACAATAATTTCGCTGGGAGGATACAATGGCACGTCGTCTTCATCGCCGGACGTTTCTCGCCGGATCCGCGGCGGCAGCCGGTGCGCTGGCCGTTCCTATGCCGTCGATCGCGCAGAATCCACCCGTGAAAGTCGGCCTGCTTACGGTGAAGACGGGGCCTCTCGCTGCCGGCGGCGTGCATGCCGAGGAAGGCATCACCGCATTCCTTCGCGACAAAAACTTTGAGCTTTCAGGCCGCAAGATTGAGCTGCTGGTCGCCGACACCGGGGGAAGTCCGGTGGGCGCCAAGACCAAAGCGCAGGAACTGGTCGAGCGGGATAAGGTGCAGATCGTTCTTGGACCATTTGCCGCATTCGAACTGCTTGCGACGCTCGACTATCTGGCGCAAGCCAGGATGCCGACGCTTGCTTTTGCCGGTGCGGAGGATGTCACCCAACGCAAGCGCAACCCCTATCTGATCCGCACATCTTACACTTCGGCGCAGTGCCTCTACCCGCTCGGCGATTTCGTCGCCAAGGACATGAAGCTTAAGACGGCCGCCACCATCGCTGACGACTTTGCCTTTGGGTATGAACAGATCGGCGGTTTTCAGCGCGTGCTGGAGGAAGACGGCGGATGCGTCACAAGCAAGCTATGGTCCCCCCTCAATACGCCGGATTATGCGCCTTACATCGCGCAAATTCCCGCTTGCGACGCCGTATGCGTGGGCCTTGCCGGCTCAAACCCCATTAAATTCATCAAGCAGGCCAAGGCGCTCGGCCTCAAACAACAGCTGGTGGGAGGCTCAACCACCGCAGACGATACCATCATTGGCGCATACGGGGAGGAGGTCGAAGGCCTTATCAATACCAACCCCTATTCGCTCGATATCGAGTCGGAAGCCAACAAGCGCTTCATCACGGCGATGCGCCGATATTATGGTGTGGACGTCCGCATCGGCCACTACGCCGCCTGCTTCTATGTCGACGGCCTCGTAATCGAAGCCGCGCTCGCCAAAACCGGCGGCAAAGCCGATGATCCCGATGCTTTCGTCAAAGCGATCCGATCGGTAGCACTGGCAGAAACTCCCCGCGGTCCCATCAGCTTCGACGATTACGGCAACGTGGTGATCGACGTGTACGTGCGAAAGGCGGAAAAACAAGGCGGGAAGATGGTCAACAGGACCATCAAGACCTACCACAAGGTCAGTCAGTTTTGGACCATGGATCCCAAGGCTTTTCTCGCGCAACCGGTATTCTCACGCAACTACCCGGCGTTGAAACATTGCTGAAACAGCGAGGTGCGGCGCGCAAGCACGGTAATAAGCGGCGTCTGACAAGACGCCAGGGCTTGGCTGCATCACCAGCAAATGGGATTTTCCTATCGTCAAGCGCAAGGGTCGCGGGGGTGAACGATGTCACTGGCCGATAAATTCAACCTCCTAAATGAATACAACATCTTGCGAGTCATCTGCGCGCTATTTTTCGTGCCGCACATCGTCGGCAAGATCACCGTGCCCGCCACGCTGGAATTCTTTGTTAAAGCAGGCTTCAAGCCGCCCGCAACCTGGATGTATATTGCAGGTGCGATCGAAACCGTGCTTGCAATCGGATTGTTTTTTGACGTCTACACGCGTTACGTCGCCTTGGTCGCTTTCATCCACCTGCTGGTTGCCGCCGCCGCCACCTACAAGGTGACGAAGAGCTGGATCTGGGTGATAGGGGGCATCGAATATTGCGTGTTCTGGGCAATCTGCTGTCTTGTTGTTGCCATGCATGCTTGGCACTGACGCTGCATGGGCGACCGGCTTTCATCCGGCTCGTTGTCGACTAGCCGTATACGGCCATGCGGGTTTACCCGCCGCGGCGTCCGTGTGATGGCGAGCTGATTCGGCAGAGAAAACATCGATAGGACACACCGGCTTTGAGGATCAAAAAAGAGAAATTCGAAGGGACGATCTTACAATGGCAAGCGTTCTGTTCTCTCCCATCACCCTGCGCGGCCTCACGCTATCCAACCGCGTGGTGGTTTCTCCGATGTGCCAGTACAATTCCGACAATGGCTCTGCGAACGACTGGCACCTGATGCATCTCGGAAGCATGTCACTGGGTGCGGCCGGCCTGGTGATGACGGAGATGACCAATGTATGCCCGCAGGGCCGTATCTCGCCGCGTTGCGCCGGGATGTGGTCGGACGACAACGAAAGAGCGCTCAAACGCGTGCATGATTTTTGCCGGCAATACGGGGTGGCTAAGCTCGGCGTCCAGCTCGCCCATGCCGGCCGCAAGGGACCGATCACGCCGCCGGCGGCCGGCGGCAAACCGATTCTTGAGGGACCGGACGCCTGGACGCCGGAGGCGCCCTCGGCCATCCCCTACGATAAGGATTGGCCGGTACCGAAAGCGATGACCAAGGACGACATCAAGCGCGTATTACGCGAATTCGCGGAAGCCGCCAGACGTGTCGACCGTATCGGTTATGACGTCATCGAGCTGCACGGCGGCCACGGCTATCTGCTGCACCAATTCATGTCGCCGCTCTCCAACCGGCGCGCGGACGAATATGGCGGCTCGCTGGAAAACCGCATTCGCTTTCCGATTGAGGTCTTTGAGGCCGTGCGCGCCGTGTGGCCCGAGCACAAGCCAATCGGCATGCGCGTCTCCGCCACCGATTGGGTGGAGGGAGGCTGGACGCTGGAGGAAACGGTCGTGCTCGCCAAGGAATTGAAGCGGCGCGGCATGGACTACATGGACGTTTCCAGCGGCGGCCTTGACCCGCGCCAGACGATCCCGTTGGCTCCAGGCTATCAGGTCCCCTTCGCCGAAAGAGTCAAGAAAGAAAGCGGAATTACGACTATGACCGTCGGCCTCATTGCCGGCTACCGGCAGGCCGAGGACATCGTTGCATCGGGCAAGGCTGATATGGTCTGCCTGGCGCGCGCCGCGTTATGGGATCCGCGTTGGGCGTGGCACGCGGCCGAGGAACTGGACGCGGAAACCCCTTACGCTCCGAAACTGATGGCCTGCCATCCGAAGCTCAGGCCGCAGCTTTTTCCCAAAAGGGCGAAGGCGGCAGGCTGATCATGCGGCAGGACGAGCGGTCGGCCTCGCACATATCCTTTGCTCGTCTTGGCACGTGCCGAAGGGATACTCGGTCCCGAGCCGTCGGTAGACCTCCTCGCGCGCAAGCGCATCTTGAGCGCTGCCATGTCCTGGCGGCCATTGCCGCGACCGTCGACCCGGCGCTCGAAACCGGCAAACCCGTTTCCCGAAATGCGTCCAAATCGGCGTAGATCCATTGTGTGCCGATCCTAAACCTTGCGATCCGCCGGAGATCGACCGCCCGCCACAGTACTCATAAAACACCCCACGAGACCTCGATGCTCGGAGAAAGAGGGTGACGCCGCATGTTGGCGCCTAATTGGCTGTGGAGCGGCTCGAGGGGAAAAGGTCGATGCAACATATCCCAGACCAGGCTGCAG
>JADGGK010000166.1 GCA_019689975.1 Pseudolabrys sp. | reverse complement strand
GCCGCCGGGCGCGGTCGGAGTGATCGGCGTGCAGGAGGCGTCAGACCGCCGCGGAGAGGGCCTCGACCACGTCGTCGACCACCGTCTCGACCAGCGTCGGGTCGTCGCCCTCGCCCATGACGCGAATCACCGGCTCGGTACCCGAGGGGCGCACGATGAGGCGGCCGGCGCGGCCGAGCCTGCGTTCGGCGCTGGCGATCGCCGAGCGCACCGCCGCATTCTCCAGCGGCGCGCCGTTCTTGCAGCGCACGTTCTTGAGCACCTGCGGCAACGGTTCGAACCGGCGGCAGATCTCCGAGGCCGGCTTGCCGGCGCGCTTGACCACGGACAGGACTTGCAGCGCGGCGACGAAGCCGTCGCCGGTCGTGGTGTAATCGGAGAGGATGATGTGACCGGAGGATTCCCCGCCCACATTGTAGCCGTCGCTGCGCATGCGCTCGAGCACGTAACGATCGCCGACGGGCGTGCGCACCAAGTCGAGGCCGAGCGTCTTGAGGTGGCGTTCGAGTCCGAGATTGGACATCACGGTCGCCACCACGCCGGGACGCTGCAGGCGCGCGTCCTCCTTCCAGCTTTCGGCGATCACCGCCAGGACCTGGTCGCCGTCCACGACCTGCCCGCGTTCGTCGACGATCATGACCCGGTCGGCGTCGCCGTCGAGCGCGATGCCGATATCGGCACGCATTTCGCGCACTTTGTTGCGCAGCGCGGCAAGATCGGTCGAGCCGCAGTCCTTGTTGATGTTGAAGCCGTTTGGCTCGACGCCGATGGCGATGACGTCGGCGCCCATCTCCCACAGGGCGCCCGGTGCCACCTTGTAGGCGGCGCCGTTGGCGCAGTCGATCACGACGCGCAGACCCTCGAAACTAATGGCGCGCGGCAGCGTGAGCTTGGCGAATTCGATGTAGCGGTCCTGCACGCCGTCGATGCGGCGGGCGCGGCCGAGATCGCTGCTCTTGGCGAGACGTTTGGTGAGATCGGCGTCGAGCAGGGCCTCGATCTCGAGCTCGACCTCGTCGCTGAGCTTGTAGCCGTCCGGGCCGAACAGCTTGATGCCGTTGTCGTCGTACGGATTGTGCGACGCGGAGATCATCACCCCGAGATCGGCGCGCATCGAGCGCGCGAGCACGCCGACCGCCGGCGTGGGAATGGGGCCGGTCAGCAGCACATCCATGCCGACCGAGGTGAAGCCGGCGACCAGCGCGTTCTCGATCATATAGCCGGAAAGGCGGGTGTCCTTGCCGATCAGCACGCGGTGCCGGTGATCGCCGTTGCGGAAGGTGAGCCCCGCGGCCTGCCCGACCTTGAGCGCGAGCTCGGGCGTGATCACGCGATTAGCGCGGCCGCGAATGCCGTCGGTGCCAAAGTAACGACGTTCCATGGTGAAAGCCCCTCGGCGCCCCTCCGGCCGATCAGGCGACGTCCGCGTTCCCGGTCTTGCCCCCGGCGCAAGGCAGGCCCGACGGCCGACCGCCCGCGGACTTATAATAATATCCGCCGCGGCGAGGAAAGCCTTCAAAAATTGTGTGGAATCGTTACCGACGCGGTAACGGGCCGCGGGTTCCCGACCGAATGCGGCCGGAAATGTCCGGTTTCGCAGGCGTGCCGCGTCATGCTACCCGATGGACGCAAGCGGATGGAGCCATGCGATACGTCACCTGCATCGAGGATCTTCGCGCGCTCGCCCGCCGCCGGGTGCCGCGCGCATTTTTCGACTACGCCGACAGCGGCTCCTACAGCGAGGAAACGCTGCGCGCCAACCGCGCCGACCTCGAGCGGCTCAAGCTGCGACAAAAGGTCCTGGTGGACGTCTCCGCGCGCGGCCAGTCGACCGTCGTCATGGGTCAGGAGCTTGCCGCGCCGCTCGTGCTGGCGCCGATCGGTCTGTGCGGCATGCAGCGCGGCGACGGCGAGATCCTGGCGGCGAAGGCGGCCAATGCGGCGGGCATCCCGTTCACGCTCTCGACCATGTCGATCTGCTCGATCGAGGACGTCGCCGAGGCGACCGGCAGGCCGTTCTGGTTCCAGCTCTACGTCATCAAGGACCGCGGTTTCTCCAAGGCGCTGCTCGAGCGTGCGCGCAAGGCCGGATGCAACACGCTGGTGCTTACCGTCGACCTGCAGGTGCTCGGTCAGCGCCATCGCGACATCAAGAACGGCATGACCGTGCCGCCCGAGCTGCGGCTCGGCAATCTTCTCGACATGGCGACGAAGCTGCCCTGGGCCTGGAGCATCCTGCGCGGCCGCCGCAAGACGTTCGGCAATCTCGCCGGCCACGTGAAGGGCATGGAGAACGTCAATTCGCTCGCCGCCTGGATCGCGCAGCAGTTCGACCCGGCACTGTCCTGGAAGGACGTCGAGTGGATCAAGGGCATCTGGCCCGGCAAGCTCGTGATCAAGGGCATTCTCGACGTCGACGACGCCAGGACCGCGGTCAAGCTCGGCGCCGACGCCATCGTCGTGTCGAACCATGGCGGACGTCAGCTCGACGGCGCGCCGTCCTCGATATCCATGCTGCCGCAGGTGGCGGACGCGGTGGGAGCCGACGTCGAGGTGCTGTTCGACGGCGGCATCCGCACCGGTGCCGACATCATGCGGGCGCTCGCGCTCGGCGCCCGCGCCTGCCTGATCGGCCGCGCCTATGTCTACGGACTCGGCGCCGGCGGCGAGGCCGGCGTCGCCAAGGCGATCGAGATCCTGAAGAAGGAACTCGACGTCACCATGGCGCTCACCGGCGTCAACCGCATCGCCGACATCGGTCGGCACGTGATCGTCGGCCTCGACCCGGCAATGAAGCCGACACCGCGCCGGAAGACCAAAGCCTAGCGCGGTTGCCGGCTGTCGCCCGGTCCTTGCGGACGCCGCATCGACCCCTCCCGGTGCGCGCACCGCAGACCCATCATTGCGCGCCCGCGCACTTTATTTCCCGGCATTGCGAGACCATGCCCTTGTCCCAGTCATTGCGAGCCCGAGCGTCGCCCTCCCCGTCATTGCGAGCCCGAGCGCAGCGAGGGCGAAGCAATCCAGAAAAGGGCCGTGCCACGAATGCAGGCATCGGGTCTGTGGCAAGACAGAGACTGGATTGCTTCGTCGCCGCTTGCGCGGCTCCTCGCAATGACGGCATCGTCATTGCG
>JADGGK010000060.1 GCA_019689975.1 Pseudolabrys sp. | reverse complement strand
ACAATAACGGCACGTCGCGCATCGCGCATCGCGCACGACAAGGCCTGGATTGCTTCGGCGGCTTGCGCCGCCTCGCAATGACGGCGGAGATGCCGTGCCACAATGACCGCATGCCGTGCCTGTGGCACGACAAGGCCTGGATTGCTTCGTCGCCGCTTGCGCGGCTCCTCGCAATGACGGCATTGTCATTGCACGCCCGCGCGCCCTTCCCCGTCATTGCGAGCCCGAGCGAAGCGAGGGCGAAGCAATCCAGAACCGGCCGTGCCACTATTGCAGGCATTGTGCTTGCGGCACGGTAAGGCCTGGATTGCTTCGGCGGCTTGCGCCGCCTCGCAATGACGGCGTCGGGTCGCGTCGCCCCTTCGCGGCGCCTCGCAATGACGGCGTCGGGCGAGCCTCGCCTCTCGCGCGCTCCCCGTCATGACGGCGGCGGGTCGCCTCGCCCCTTCGGGGCTCCTCGCAATGACGGCGGCGGGTCGCGGCGGCGCGCGACGGGCTCCTTGCATTGAGGGCGCCAAATCGGTCCGATCGCAGCCTGCTCCGGCACGATGCGGCGCACCGGGCCATTCACTCGAGCGGACGGCCGGTGACGGCGGCGAGCTCGCGCACGACCGCATCGGTCAACTCGCCATTCGCCGGCAGCCGGCGCTCGCGCTGGAAACGCTCGATCGCCGACCGTGTCGCGGCGTCGTAGATGCCGGTCGGCTTGACCTGGCCGTAGCCGAAATCCGCGAGCGCGCGCTGCACCGCCTGGATGCGCGTCGACGGCGCGAGCAGCTTGGCGATCGGATCCTCACGCGCGGGCTGCTCCGCCGCCGGACGGGCGGGCGGGCGGACTTTGGATGCCGTCACGGCATTGAGGAATGCATCGCTCGCTTCGACCGCCGTCTTCACGCCTGCGGCCTGCGCGAAATCGCGCGCGGCGCCGTCGGTCCTGGCGCCCCAGATGCCGTCGGCCGGACCGTCATAGAATCCGCGGCTGGCCAGCGCGCGCTGGATGTCGGCGATGAGCTTGGCGCGGGTCGCCGGCTCGGCATCCGCGCCGCGGCGCGGCGCGGCGAGGGGCGCGGCGTGGTCCGCTCCGGCCTGCTGGCGCACGGGGAAGATCGGCGCCGGATGCGGGCCGTGCTGCAGAAACAGGGCGTTGACGAAAATCGTCAGCACGGCGGCGACGGCGAGCGCGCCGGCCACGATCTCGCGTCGATGGCGCAAGGCGCTCATCGCCAGCGTGCCGCGCTCCGTCTCGCGTCCGGTGCGGCCGCGCCTAGGCACGTTGCTTCACCCGCGGCGAAGGGATCCGCTCGGACGCGGCGGCGCGCGAGGCCGGCACCGCGGCCGGTTCCGAAACCGCGACTTTCCGGCAATCAATCGGCAGCGTTACGCGCACGCGCGTGCCTTCCCCGAGCCTGCTCTCGATCCGCATGTCGCCGCCATGCAGGCGCAGCAGGCCCTTCACGATCGACAATCCAAGGCCGGTGCCGTCGTGGCGGCGATCATAGGAGGCGCGCGCCTGGAAGAAGGCCTCGCCGAGCCGGGGCAGATCGTCCTGCGCGATTCCCACGCCATTGTCCTCGATCGACATCACGAGCTTGGCGCCCTCGCATGCGGCCGATACCGTCACGCGGCCGCCGGCGGGCGTGAACTTGACCGCATTGGCGATCAGATTGATGAGAATTTGGGTGAAAGCGCGGCGGTCGGCAACGATCTCCGGCAGCTCCGCGATGCGCACCTCAAGGGCGACGCCCGCACGCTGCGCCTTCAGCATGAACAGGTTGCAACAGCCAATGATCGCATCGGCCGGCGCGAAGCAATCCGGCGAGATCTCGAAATTGCCGGTTTCCAGTTTCGACATGTCGAGGATGTCATTGACCACCGCGAGCAGATGCCGGCCCGCCTCGTTGATCAAGCGCGCATATTCGATCCTGCCGGCGGGCTCGATCTCCCGGTCGCGAGCGAGCAGCATGTCCGAGAAGCCGATGATCGCGTTCAGCGGCGTGCGCAATTCGTGGCTCATGGTCGCAAGGAAGTGGGTCTTTGCCAGGCTTGCGCGTTCGCACTCGGCGCGCGCCTGCGCGAGCGCTTCCTCCAGACGCTTGCGTTCGCTGATGTCGCGCAGTACCGCCACCGCCTCGCCCGGTTCGCGGCGCCCTGCGGGCGGCCCGGCGCGGCCCTGATCGAGCGGGCGGCAGCGCATTTCGATCCAGACAAAACGCCCGCGACCGTCGTCGTCATCGCGGCGCAGGCGAAACTCGACGATGCCGGGCGTCCCATTCGCGGCATCCGCGAGCGCCTTGAGATAGGCGGGGCGGTCGGCGACATGGACGCGGTCGAAGAGTCCGTGGCCGGTCAAGGCGTCCGCGCGCAGGCCGAGCATCCGTTCGGCCGCAGGCGAGACGAACAGCACGACGCCGTTGCCGCCGTGGCGGGTGACCACCTCGGTCGCGTTGCACGCAAGCAGCCGACGGCGATCTTCCTCCGCCGCCAGCAACCGACTGCCGGCACGGACGAGCGCCTGCGCCGCAAGGCCGAGCGCCGCGGCATGGGCGAAGGCCGCGCCGACGGCGAGCGCGGAGCTCGCGACGACCGCATCGGCAGCGGCGACATGCGGCACATGGAACGCGCCGAAAACCGCCATGACGGCGGCGCCGGCCGACGCCAGCGCGCAGGCCCAGGCGATGAGGCGCCGCGAACCGGACAAGGCCGCCTCGAAGGGCATCATGATCAGCCAGACGGCGGCGAGCGGGTCGAAAGACCCCGCATGCCAGGCGGTCGCCGCGGCAAGACCGAACAGCGACGCGACCGAGAGCAGGGATGCGGCGGCGTAACGGCCGGTATGGGACAAGACATAGGCGATGAGGAGCTGCGCCACCAGCCAGGCGAAGACGCCGAGGTCGAGCGCGCTCGGAATGCCGCGCAGCGCGAGATAGACCGGGAAACCCGCGAGCGCGATGAGACCTCCGACCAGACGCGGCGCGATGAACGCACGATGCCGCGTTTCGGTCAGCGCGTCGTCTCTGGCCGTCGGATGCACCAGGGCATCGACATAGTTCTTCACCGGCGCGAGATCGCTCACGATCGCTGTCGCATGTCCGGACCTGACAGACGCGTCCCCTGCTTCGTTGCGCCGAGTCTAGGGATGCCCGCTTAAGCGAACGCTAAGGAGGCGCGCCGCGGCGCGTCCCCGCGCCACGAGGATCGCGACACGCACGGCATTGCCGCGCCTGTTCCGCGCCTATGGTGAATGTTCGGTTGCCGCGATCATCCGGTGCGGGCGGCGGCGCATGGCGGCGACGGCGGGCTATCGGCGGCGCGCTCCGCGCTCGACCCCTTCGCCGGCGCGGCCGGCCGCGTCGGCGGTTCAAATTTGACGAAAATTCGCGCCGAACTCGCCTCGACTTTGCGCAAAAAGCGCGCCGCCTCGCCAACCGCCGCTTCAAGCCTCGATGCTAAGCATTGCCGCCAGGCGGCGCAGCAAGCCCGCCGGGGATCATCGGGACGGATAGGATCATGTTCTTTCTGCTGCGGGTGGCATTCTGGCTCGCCGTGGTCTGCGTGCTGCTGGCGAGCGGACGCGGTCAGCCGGCTGCGCCCGATGCGCAGTTCGATGCGGCGGAAGCGGTCACCTTCGCGAGCGCCGCGGTCAGCGATGCGCGCGGCTTCTGCGACCGGCGGCCCGATGCCTGCGTCGCCGGCGGCAAGGTTGCGAGCGCGCTCGGCCGCAAGGCCGAGGCCGGCGCGCGCATGATCTACGAGTTCCTCGTCGGCCGCCTTGCCGCCACCCGCGACGCGCCGGCCGCCGCGCCCGCCCAGGTCGTGCGGGCGGCCGATCACGGAACGCTGTCGGCCTCCGACAGGGAGGCGCCCTGGCGCGCATCCGTCCCGCTGCCGCCTCGCCGCGATCCGCGGCCGGGCAAGCCCTCCGCATAGGCGGCGCCCGTTGCTCCGGCGCCGCGGGCCGCGGCACGATCCGACGGCCGGGAGCGGCTTTGCGGATTTTTTGCCCCGCGCGTCGTTGGGCTTATATATCCCTTGAGCTGCGCCGCGACCTTGCGGAACCGACGGAGGCAGCGGATCGGCGCGGGACCATGGCCACGATCGACGAAATCATCGAGAACTTCGCCTTGCTCGAGGAGTGGGACGACCGCTACCGCTACATCATCGAGCTCGGCCGCACCCTGCCGGGCCTGCCGGAAAGCGCCCATACCGAGGCCAACAAGGTGCGCGGCTGCGCGAGCCAGGTCTGGCTCGTCACGCATGCGCGGCCGAACGGCGCCGACGGGCCCATCCTCACCTTCGAGGGCGACAGCGACGCGCATATCGTGCGCGGCCTGATCGCCATTCTCTTTGCGCTTTATTCCGGCAAGACCGCGCGCGAGATCCTCGCGATCGACGCGCTCGACATGTTCGACCGCATCGGCCTGCGCGCCAACTTGACGCCGCAGCGCTCCAACGGGCTGCGGGCGATGGTCGAGCGCATCCGCAGCGAAGCCAAGGCCGCGCTCGCCGCGGCGGCCTGACGCGCTCAGTCCGAACGCGCCGCCTGGTCGGCAGGTCCGTCATCGGCGGCCGACCAGCGCCGCAACGCCGCGCGCGCGGGCCCGCGGGCCTCGCCCGCATAACCGTAGTGGCGCGCAAGACGCTCGAGCGCCAATCGGAGCACGATCTTGGCCGAGCCGTGCGGCCAGGCGCGTTCGCGCTCCACGTCCTCGAGACCCTTGAGGAAACAGCACACGTCGAACAACAGCCCCGCGAATTCGGGACCGGCCGCTTCGAGCGCCTGATGCACGCGTTGCCGCGCCGCGATCATCGCCTCGGTCGCGTTTGTCTCCGCGCCCGAGGCGGCGGTCCCGTCGACCGCGAGCGACCAGTCGGTCGTCATGCGCGGCATGAGCTGGGCGACGGTGAAATCGGCCCGCAGCCGTTCCCCGGCGATGAATTGATGCGCGGCGATCAGCGGCCGCCCGTCGCGGCCGCGCCGGCAGGCGAGCCAGGCGAGCGGGCTTTCCGCCCGATCCACGGTCACCTCCGCCGGGCCGAGATCGGTCATGATCTTGCGCCGGGCCAGCGCGAGGTGGGAGTTGCGGAATGTCGCGGCCGTCGCGCCGTCGAAGGCGGGCGGGCGCCGGCTTTTGCTGCGCCGAGGCTCTTTCATGGCCCGGCCTCCCGATATCGCGCCCGCCCCGAAACCGCCGTGCCGTCCTTGAGTGCGTCGCTTGCATGCCGCATGGCTTTCCTCCTGTAGGAGGTTCTACCTACAGGATTGGCAGCCTAAATGCAAGGAAACCCATCTTAGAGACGGCCGCGCGCGGCGCCGCCGGCCCGGGCCGGGGCTATTTCGCCCGGCGGCCGCGCTGCTGGCCGAGCCCCATCTGTTTGGCGAGCCGCGAACGGGCGGCCGCGTAGTTGGGCGCCACCATCGGGTAGTCGGGCGGCAGGTTCCATTTGTCGCGATACTGCTCCGGCGTCATGTTGTATTGCGTGCGCAGATGCCGTTTCAGCGACTTGAACTTCTTGCCGTCTTCGAGACAGACGATGTATTCCGGCGTCACCGATTTCTTGATCGCGACCGCGGGCTTCGGCGGCTCCGCCGGCGTCTGGCCGTCGCCGCCCGCCACGCGCGTCAGCGCGGCGTGCACCCGGTCGATGAGGGCGGGGATTTCGCCCGCGGGCACGCTGTTGTTGCTCACATAGGCCGACACGATCTCGGCCGTCAGTCGGATGCGATCGTCGCGGGCCTTGCCGTCGTCCATCGTGCCGTCCTGTCCCGCCGCGGTCCGCGGAAAGACCGCGGCGCGTCGCCTGCAGCCGCTCGACGCAAAAACAACGCAACTCGGCGCGTGTTGCGGCGAACTCTACTCACGAATCCTGGTCGCGACAAGAAAAACCGCAACCGAAGAGCCGGTTAGACTAGGGTTCTTTTTGCCCCTGCCGCTGCCATGATTGGCCCGCGGCCCGTTGCTCATGCGTTGCTTTCGAGATAGCGGCGCAATTCGTGGATCGAGGCGAAACGCAAGGTGCCCTGCGGCAGTTCGGCCTCGATCGAGCCGTCGACATAGAGCGTATAGGCCATCCCGTCGACCACGCCCTTCTTGAGCACCTTCGGCGCCCGTTGCGGACCGGCCTCGGCGTCGCTCGGCGCGGACGGCGGCGGCCGTAAATCGGGCCGCGGCTCGGAGGCAATGCGCGGCGCCTCGGCCTCGGCGGCGCGGGTCGGCTGGCCGGCGCCCGCGGAGAAACGCGGTTCGGCCTGCCGGCCTCGGGTATCGGTCGGCGGCGCCCCGGCCGGCCCGCGCGGCGCGGCGCTCGCGGTCCCCGGTCCGGGCGCGGGAGGCCATGCCGCCTCCCCTGAAGGCGGCGGCAGGTCGGGATTGCGCAGCGTCGGCCGCACCTCCTCCCGCCGATCGGGCGGAAGCTCGCCGCTCGCGCTCGCGGACGGCGCGTCCGCCGCACCCGCCATCGGGCGCAGCGGCCGGACGAAAGCGCCGCCCATCCCTGCAGCTGCGGCCGGCGCGACCCCGGCCTCGGGCGCCGGCACGGCCGCGCCGGCAAGGGACGCGTCCACGACGTCGCGCGCCGCCGGCGCGCGGGCATTCATCGCCTCGCCGAGCCGCTTGAGCTCGGCGATCACCGCGCCGAGCGCAATCACCACCAGCCCGCCCATCGCCACCGAGGCGCCGGCGCTGATCAGCGTGTTGCCGAAACTGAATTCGTTGATCGGGATGCCAAAGGCAATGGTGCCGACGCCGGCCACCAATGTCAGCACGCCGATGATATAAAGCACGATACTCGACATCCGCCTTCCGACCCTCGCAGCGGCGCCGCATGCGTCCGGCTTCTCGACTCGCGGCCGGCTAAGCGTCTCAGTCCGCGACGAATTCTCGCCCGTCTCGGCGCCGACGGCAACCGTCTCGATTCCGGCCGCACAGGCGGCGGTTGCTCCTGCTGCCGCCAGGGCCTAATTACTCCCTTAAAGGAACTCGCCCGCGACCTTCCCGGTTTCACTTCCCGGGCGGGCCCATTCTGTGTGTTGATCGATTGTATGCGAGGAGGACGAAAAATGTCGTTCCAACTGCCCGACCTGCCTTACAGCTACGACGCGCTTGCGCCCTATATGTCGCGGGAAACGCTCGAATATCATCACGACAAGCACCACAAGGCCTATGTCGACAACGGCAACAAGCTGCTCGCGGGCAGCGGGCTCGAAGGCAGATCGCTCGAGGATGTGGTCAAGGGCTCATTCGGAAAGAATCCGGGTCTCTTCAACAATGCCGGTCAGCACTACAACCACATCCATTTCTGGAAATGGATGAAGCCGAACGGCGGCGGCGACAAGATTCCCGCTAAGCTCAAAGCCAGGATCGACAGCGATCTCGGCGGCCTTGCCAAGATGAAGGAGGATTTCGTGCAGGCCGGCGTGACCCAGTTCGGCTCGGGCTGGTGCTGGGTCGCGGTCAAGGACGGCAAGCTGACCATCACCAAGACGCCCAACGGCGAGAACCCGCTGGTGCACGGCGCGGTTCCCATTCTCGGCTGCGACGTCTGGGAGCATTCGTATTACATCGATTACCGCAACCGGCGGCCGGACTATCTCAAGGCCTTCGTCGACCACCTGGTGAACTGGGAGTACGTCGAGGAGCTCTTTGACGCAGCGACGAAATAGCGCGCGCGTCCCGCCGCAAAGCGATACGCCGCCGGCGAACTCCTTCGCGGACCGCATCGCAATCGGCATCCTGGCGGCGGTGGCCCTCACCGCCGCCGCGACGTTTCGCGACTACGGCCTGGGCTGGGACGACTACACGCATTCGCAATACGGCGAGCTTCTGCTCAGGCTTTACGGCACGGGCTTCGCCGACACGCGCGCCCTCTCCTTCGTCAATCTCTACAAATACGGGGGCGGCTTCGACATGGCGGCGGCGCTCGCCGCCAGGATCCTCCCGTTCGACCTGTTCGAGACGCGCCGCCTGGTCGGCGCCGCGGTCGGCCTCGTCGGCCTGGCCGCGACCTGGCGTATCGGTCGACGCATCGGCGGGCCGGTCGCCGGCCTCGCGGCGCTCGCGCTGCTCGCCGCCTGTCCGCTCTATGTCGGCCACATGTTCATCAACCCGAAGGACGTGCCGCTCGCCGCGGCCATGGCCGCGCTGATGCTCGCCGCCGTGCGGGCCTTCGACGAATATCCGCGACCGCAGGCGCGCACCGTGGCCCTGTTCGGCATCTCCCTCGGCGCCGCTTTCGGCTCGCGCGTGCTCGCCGGCATCGGCGCGCCGGAAATCGGCGCCGGGCTTGCCCTGCTCGCGTGCGCGGAGGCGCGCGCGCGCGGCATGCGCGCGGCCGCCCTGCGGACGCTCGGCTGGCTGCGGGCCTTGCTGCCCGGCCTGGCGCTCGGCTACCTGATCATGGGCCTTTTGTGGCCCTGGTCCGTGCTCGCGCCGCTCAATCCCATCCGCGCCGCCGAATATTTCGACCGTTTCTTCGAGAAGCCGTGGCAGGAATTGTACGAAGGCCGGCCGATCGCGGTGCCCAAAATGCCGGCGAGCTATCTGCCGCATCTATTCGCGCTCAAGCTGCCGGAATTGATGCTCGGGCTCGGCGTGCTCGGCGGCATCGGCGTCGCGATCGCGCTCTTCGATCTGCGGCGAGCGCCGGCCCGGCGCGCCGGCCTGCTCACCCTGGGGCTCGCCGCCTTCCTGCCGATCGTCGTGGCGATGATCACGCGGCCCGCGCTCTACAACGGGCTGCGGCATTTCATTTTCGTCCTGCCGCCATTCGCCGTTCTCGGCGGGCTTGCGGCCGCGCAACTGTTCGCGCGCGCCCGTGCGCGCGGCCGCCTTGCCTGCCTTGCGCTCGCCGCGCTCGGCCTCGTCGGCATCGCCGCGCCGACGGTCGGCATGGCGCGGCTGCATCCCTACGAATACACTTATTTCAACCTGCTTGCGGGCGGCGTCGGCAAGGCCGAAGACGAATACATGCTCGATTATTGGGGCCTCGCCTTCAAGCAGGCGGCCGACGCCCTGCACGATTGGATCGCCGCGCGGCACCTCTCGCCGCCGGCCGGCCGCCGCTGGGTGGTGGCGGTTTGCGGCCCGCAGGCCGCAGCCCAGGTCGAACTCGGTCCGGCATTCGAGACCGTATTCGACCAGAAACGCGCCGACTTCGCGCTGATGCTCGGCACATTCTACTGCCGGCACCTCAGGGCGCCCGTCATCGTCGACATCACGCGCGAGGGCGTGAGTTATGCGCGCGTCTACGACCTGCGCGGGCAGCCGACGCCGGAGCTGCTCACGCAGCCGCCGCCTTGAGGCGGCGGCGCGCCGGCGCCGGTTGCGCCCTAAAGCAGCCGTCCCTCGGGGTCGAAGAACGGGTAGGGTCCGGCGAAATCTCCGATCGGCACGTGGTGTGTCACCACGCGGCCGAAAGCCCCGTCCGCAAACCAGGCATGGAGATGGAACGCCGGCGGCTCGACCTGCAGCGAGGGCGGCCATCGCGCCTCCAAATCCAGGGCGACGGCGTGATTGGGCGCCGGACAGATGGTCGTCGGCACGCCGGCGAGCGTGGCCAGCACGGCGCGGTGCACGTGGCCCGCGGCCACCAGGCGCACCCGCGGCGCGCGGCGCAGCAGGGCGGCGAGCGCCTCCGCGTCGCGCAGATTCTGCACGTCCATGTGGCCGATGCCGGTGACAAAGGGCGGATGATGCATGAACAGCAGCGCCGGCCGCTCCGGCGCGGCGGCCAAGACGCCGGCAAGCCAGGCAAGCGTCTGCGCGCCGAGCTCCCCGTGCGGCGCGGCGGGCACCGTCGAATCGACGAGCACCACGTCGAGCGGCCCGAGGCGACGCACAAGGTTGAGCGGCCCGCGCGCCGGCGCGCCGGCCTGCGGCAGCGCGTCGCGCATGAGCGCGCGGTCGTCGTGGTTGCCGGGGATCGCCGCGAAGGGGATCGCGAGCGGTGCCAAGAGCCGCCTGAGGTGCTCGTATTCCCCGGCATCCGGCGTATCGACGAGATCGCCGGAGATCACCACCAGATCCGGCCGCGGCAGGAAGCGATTGAGCGTCTCGACGCAGCGGGCGAGCGCGGCCGCCGTGTCGACCTTGCGGTAGGCGAGCAGGCCGGGCCGCTTGATATGCAGATCGGAGATCTGCGCGATCAGCAGCGGGCGCGCCGTCACGGGGAGCCGTCCGCGAGGATGCGCACGCAGGCGGGGTCCACCGCAAGGCCGACCCGGTCGCCCGGCTTGACGGTCGCCGCGTTCGGCGCCTCGACGACGACCGCGCGCGCGGCGACGCCCTGAACCGTCACGCGCAACCGGTCGCCGACGAAGCTGACGCTCTCGACCTCGCCGGCGAGCGCCGCGCCCGCGGCGGCAACGAGGCGGATGGCTTCCGGCCTGATCATGACGACGAGCGGCCCGTTCCTGCCGCCCGCGGGGAGCGGCAGGCGGCCGCCCGGCAGGACGAGCGCCTCGTGCGCGGCGTGTCCTTCCAGGATGTTGGCCGCGCCGACGAACGCGGCCACGAATTGGTTCGCCGGCGAAAAATAGATCTCGCGCGGCGTGCCCACCTGCGCGATCGCGCCCTTGCGCATCACGACCACGCGGTCGCCGAGAACCATGGCCTCGGTCTGGTCGTGGGTGACGTAGACGGCGGTGATGCCGAGCATGCGGAGCAAGCGGTTGAGCTCCCCGCGTAGCCGCTCGCGCAGCGCCGCGTCGAGTGCCGCGAGCGGCTCGTCGAGCAGCAGCACGCGCGGCCGCGGGGCCACCGCGCGCGCCAGGGCAACGCGCTGGCGCTGCCCGCCCGAAAGCTGATCGACGCGGCGATGCTCCAGTCCCTCGATGCCCGTCAGCTTCACCAGTTCGGCGACGCGCGCCTGCCGCTCCTTGCGCGGCATGCCGCGGATCTTGAGGCCATAGGCGATGTTGTCGGCCACATCCATATTGGGAAACAGGGCGTAGTTCTGGAACACCATGCCGACCATGCGTCGTTCGATCGGCACCGCCGTGACGTCCTCGCCGTCGAACAAGACGCGGCCGCCGCGGTCCGGCTGCTCGAGTCCGGCGATGATGCGCAGCAGCGTCGTCTTGCCGCAGCCGGAGGGGCCGAGCAGCACCACCGTCTCCCCGCGCGCGATCTCGAGCGTGATCGATTGCAGCGCGCGCGTGCCGTCGGCGAAAGTCTTGGCGCAGGCCGCCACGCTCACCGCAACGCCGTGGGTCGCGTTCATCGCCGCTCCCCGTTCGGCCGGCCGCGGCCCGCGATCCACTGCATCGCCACCAGCAGCGGCACGATCATCACGAAGAACACCAGCGTGTAGGCCGAGGCGATCTCCAGCCGCATCGACGCGTAGCTGTCGGCGAGGCCGACGGGCAAGGTCTTCGTGAGCGGCGTATGCAGCATCCAGGTGAGATTGAATTCGCCCAGCGAGAGCGTCACCACCATCAGCGCGCCGGCGAGAATGCCCGGCTGCGCGTTGGGCACGATCACGTCACGGAAGCGCCGCCAGGCGGACGCGCCGAGCGAGGCGGCGCTTTCGTCCAGCAGCTTGACGTCGATCGCGGCGAGGACGGCGATGACCGAGCGCACCATGAAGGGCAGCGTGAATACCACGTGGCCGACGAGAATGAACAGCCAGGAGCGGCGGAATTCGGGAATACCGCCATAGGTCAGAAGCAGCGCCAGCGCGATCGCCAGCCCGGGGATGGCGAGCGGCAGCGTGATGACCTCCTCGATCAGGCGCGACAATCGCCCGCCGCGCCGGTAAAGCGCATAGGCAGCCGGCACGCCGACGAGGAGGGTTGCGGCGAGCGTCGCGAGCGCGATCACCAACGAGCGCATGATGGTGTCGCCGTAGAGAGTCAATACCTGGACGACCCATTGCAGCGTCACGCCGGAACGGATGCCCACGAAGTAATTGGCGGTCACCCCGGCGAGGATCGACAGGAACGCCGGCACGACCAGGAATGAGGCCACCGCGAGGGTGAAGAGGAGCTGGCCCGCGAAAACAAGGCGGCGGCGCAGGCTCGCAAGGGACCCGCTTGCCCGCGCCGCGCGGTGCGCCTTTTCCCGCCTCATGACGTCAGCCCGCCGCGGCGACGGTCCTGCCGGCGACGCTGCGCGCGGTCGCGAGCGCGGCCCAGGCGACGAGACCGAGGCCGACGGAAAGAGCGGCCGCCGTCGCGATATTCGCCGACAAGGTGAACTCGGTGTAGATCAGCATCGGCAGCACGTCGATGTTGGTCGCCAGCGTGAAGGCGGTGCCGAAGGCGCCCATCGCGGTCGCAAAGGCGACGGCCCCCGAGGCGAGAAATGCCGGCTTGAGCGCCGGCAGAATCACATCCCGGTGCACCGCCCACGGTCCCGCGCCGAGCGCGCGCGCCGCCTCCTCCAGCGACGGATCGAGCTTTTCGACCGCCGCCATGATGGTCAGGATCACGCGCGGGATGGAAAAATAGAGGTAGCCGAGAAACAGTCCCTCGATCGAATAGGCGAAGACCAGCCTTTCGCCGCCCAGCGCCGCCGTGACGCTGCCGATGAGCCCCTGCCGCCCCGCGAGCAGGATGATCATGAAGCCGACCACCACTCCCGGGAACGCGAGCGGAAAGGTCAGCAGGGCGACGAGCAGCGCGCGTCCGGGAAAGCGATGGCGTTGCAGGAACAGCCCGGCCACCGTCGCGATCGCGATCGTGGCGGCCGTCACGGCCGCGGCGAGCACGACGGTGTTGAACAGCGTCGCGCGGTAACGCGGCTCAAGGAGAATGGCGGCATAGGCCGAAAGGCCGAGCGGACCGGTCGCCCCGACGAGGATCAGCCGCACCATCGGCAGCAGGAAGAAGGCCACCACGACCGCTACGAGCGGCGCAAGGCACAGGCGCAGAAATGTCTTCAACGACATGGCTGGTCGGAAGATGCGGCTTTGCATCGGATCCGATCGATCAGTTCGAAGCCGCGGCCGGCGGGTCCCGGACCGGCGGCCGGCTCTCGGCGCCTGCGGCCGAGGATGCCGCATCGCGCGACACCCCGCCACGCCGTCCGAGCGGCGCCCTCATCGCACCTCGGCGAGGTAGCGCTCGACGAAGCTCTTCTGCGTCGCCGCGAGCTCGCCCCAGTCGACGCTGCGGGCGCGCGCATAGTCGCTTGCCGGTAGGAAGCGCCTTTGCACGGCCTCGGGCAGCGGCACATTGCGGGCGGGATGCAGGTAGGCATTGGTCCAGATGGCCTGCCCCTTGTCGGACAGCAGGTAGTCGAGGACCTTCTTGGCCTTCTCCTTGTCCGGCGCGTTCTTCACCAGGCCCTCGACATAGGGAAAGGTCACGCTTCCCTCGCAGGGAATGACGAATTCGAAATTGCCCTTTTCCGTATATTTGCCGCGATAGGCGTTGAAATCGAAATCGAACAGAATGGGGATCTCGCCCGAGACCACGCGCGCATAGGACGTCTGCTTCGGCACGATGGCATCGTTCCGTCCGAGCGCCTTGAAGTAGGTGATCGCCGGCGCGAAGTTCTTTTCATTGCCGCCGAGCGCCTGATTGACCGCCACCGCGCCGACGAAACCGACCGACGCGGAGGAAGGATCGAGATAGCCCACCATGCCCTTGTATTCGGGCTTGAGCAGATCCTTCCAGCAAGCCGGAACCGCCCGGCCGCCGAGCGCGTCCCTGTTCACGAACAGCCCCAGCGTGCCGTAGTGGAGCGCATACCAGTAGCCATCGGGATCCTTGAGGCCGACGGGAATCTCGTCGAATCCCCTGGGCTTGTAGGGCTCGAGCACCCCCGCGGCCTTGGCCTTGTAACCGACGTCGACGCCCATATAGGCAATATCGGCAACCGGATTGTTCCTCTCGGCGAGCAGTTGCGACAGCGTCTGCCCGGAATTCTTGTTGTCGAAGGGAATGTCATAGCCGAGGTCGGCCTTGATCGCCTTGAGCATCGAGGCCCAATCGGCCCATTGGGGCGGACAATTGTAGCAAATCACGTCGGCGCCGCGGGCCGGCGCCGCGGTCACGATCGCCGCCAACAGGACGGCGGCGAGGCCCGAGAGGGTCCTGCACATCGGTCGATCTCCCCTTAAGCGGATGGTGCCGCGGGATGAACTTCGCACATGGTTCTGTTGCAGCCAAATGACGGGCATCCGGCGTCGTGAGCCGGCGCCCGGTTCGGGTTCCATCTGCTTGACGGCTATGGCAGAATCCCTTGCCTGCCGGCGGAGCAATCCACGATGGCCCGGCTTTTATCCGGCGTTCTGGCGACGGCGCTGCTCTTGAGCGCGTCCGCCCTGCTGGCCGCACCGGATGCCCCGCAGGCCGCGGGTCTCGCCATCGTGCTCGACATTCGCGGCGCCATCGGACCCGCCACCGCCGAATATATCCACGACGGCCTCGCGGCGGCGCGCCAACGCGGCGCGCGCGCGGTGGTGCTGCGGATCGACACGCCGGGCGGTCTTTCCTCGTCGATGCGCGAGATCATCGGCGACATTCTCGAATCGTCCGTGCCGGTGATCGCCTATGTCACGCCGAGCGGCGCGCGCGCGGCAAGCGCCGGCACCTATATCCTCTATGCCAGTCACCTCGCCGCCATGGCGCCGAGCACGCATCTCGGCGCCGCGACGCCGGTGCCGCTCGGCGGCGGCTTGTTCGGCGGCGCGCCGAAGGAGGACAAGAAGGACTTCAAAACCCCGGCGACGGCGGAAGAGGCAAAGGCGGTCAACGATGCCGTCGCCTATATCCGCAGCCTGGCGCAACTGCGCGGGCGCAATGCCGAGTGGGCGGAAAAGGCCGTGCGCGAGGCGGCGACGTTGACCGACAGCGAAGCGCAGGCGCTCGACGTCATCGACATTTCCGCGACCGATCTCACCGATCTGCTGCGACAGGCGGACGGCCGCAGCGTGAAGCTCGGCCGGAGCGAAGCGAGGCTCGCCACGCGCGGGCTCGTGCCGGCGATCCTCGAACCGGATTGGCGCAACCGGTTCATCGCCACCATCACCGACCCGAACATCGCCTATCTGCTGCTGCTCGCGGGCGTCTACGGCATCCTGTTCGAATTCTTCAATCCGGGTGCCGTGCTGCCCGGGGTGATCGGCGGCATCGCGCTGCTGATCGCCGCCTATGCACTCAACCTGCTGCCGATCAACTATGCCGGTGCGGGGCTGCTGCTGCTCGGCATCGCGATGATGGTGGGCGAGGCCTTCGCGCCCTCGGGCGCGCTCGCCGTCGGCGGCATCATCGCGTTCGCCGTCGGCTCGCTGTTCCTGTTCCCGGGCCCGGTGCCCGGCTTTTCGCTTTCCGGCGCGGTCGTGGCGGCAGCCACGCTCTGCAGCGCCGCGATCCTCCTATTGGCGTTTGCCGCGATCTGGCGCTCGCGCCGGCGCGCGGTGGTCATCGGCGATGCCGCATTGGTCGGCAGCGCCGGCGAAGTCGTACGCTGGCGCGACACCGAGGGCGAGGTGCAGGTCCGGGGCGAACGCTGGCGCGCGATCTCCGCGACGCCGCTTGCGCCCGGCCAACGCGTGCGCGTCGTCGCCCGCCGCGATCTCACCCTCGAGATCGCGCCGGAATCGAACGCGTCACCCCAAGCATGAGGAGTGGATCATGTTGAGCGTCCTCGGCAACGCCGTCTTCTACCTGGTCATTGCCGCGATCATCGTCGTTTTTCTCTATTCCGGCATCCGCATCCTGCGCGAATACGAGCGCGCCGTGATGTTCACGCTCGGCCGCTTCTCGGGCGTGCGCGGGCCCGGCCTCATCCTGATGATTCCGATCGTCCAGCAGATGGTGCGCGTGGACCTGCGCACCATCGTGCACGACGTGCCGAGCCAGGACGTGATCTCGCGCGACAATGTCTCGGTCAAGGTCAATGCGGTGGTCTATTTCCGCGTCGTCGACCCCGACAAGGCGGTGATCCAGGTCGAAAATTTCTTCGCCGCCACGAGCCAGCTCGCGCAGACGACGCTGCGTTCCGTGCTCGGCAAGCACGAGCTTGACGAGATGCTGGCCGAACGCGACAAGCTCAACCACGACATCCAGCAGATCCTCGACGCGCAGACCGACGCCTGGGGCATCAAGGTCGCCAATGTCGAGATCAAGCATGTCGACATCAACGAGAGCATGATCCGTGCCATCGCGCGGCAGGCCGAGGCCGAACGCTACCGCCGCGCCCGCATCATCAGCGCGGAAGCCGAGCAGCAGGCGGCCGAAAAGCTCGTGCAGGCCGGGGAAATGCTGGCGCGACAGTCGGAGGCGATGCAGCTGCGCTACCTCTCGACCCTGCAGGACATCGCCGGCGACAAGGCCTCGACGATCGTGTTTCCCGTGCCGCTCGAGTTCATGCGATCGCTGTTCGGCGCCGGCAAGGCCTGATCAGCCGCCTGATCAGCCCCGTCGCGCCGCCCGCGGCGCGAGGCTCGAACCGCGGCGGCGGCGCCCGCCGCGCGCCGGGTCAGCCTTTGGCGTGCGCGAAATCCCAGTAGAGCGCGCGCGCCTTGCGGTAGAAGGGGCCGGGCTGCAGCGCGCGCTCGCCGATGCGGGTCACCGGCAGGACCTTGGAGGCATTGCCGGTCGAGAAGATCTCGTCGGCGTTCTCGAAGTCTTGGTAGCGCAGCACCGTCTCGACAACCTCCACACCCGCCTCGCGCAGGAG
Source organism: Pseudolabrys sp. (assembly GCA_019689975.1). Lineage (GTDB taxonomy): Bacteria > Pseudomonadota > Alphaproteobacteria > Rhizobiales > Xanthobacteraceae > Pseudolabrys. The sequence continues at coordinate 1,347 of JADGGK010000060.1, read as the reverse complement.
CGCGATCACGCGCCGGCGGGTGATGCCGGCAAGGAAGGTGCCGTTCGGGATCGGCGTGAATACCGCCCCGTCGCGGGCCATGAAGATGTTGGAATTGGCGAGCTCGGCGACGTTGCCGGCCGCGTCGCACATGATGCAGTTGTCGAAGCCGCGCGATTGCGCTTCCAGCATCGCGCGCGCATTGTTCGGATAGAGGCAGCCTGCCTTGGCCTCGACCGGCGCCGTCTCGGCGGTGGGACGGCGAAACGGCGACAGCGTGATCGAAAACCCGTCGGGCTTGCGCATCGGCGCCTCGTAGAGCGTGAGCGCGAAGCGCGTCGAGTCCGGGTCGGGCGGCAGCGCCATGGGCCCGGCGCGCTCGGCCCAATACATCGGGCGGACATAGAGCGTGGCGTTTGCCGCGAACCGCTTCCTGCCCTCGCCGACGAGGCCGACCCATTCCTCGACCGACAGGCGCGGCCGCAGCGACATCGCCTGGGCCGAGGCGTTGACGCGCGCGCAATGCAGGTCGAGGTCGGGCGCGACCCCCTCGAAGACCCGGGCGCCGTCGAACACCGAGGAACCGAGCCAGATCGCGTGCGTTCGCGCACCCCACAGCGGCGCGTTGCCCTCGTGCCAGGCGCCGTCGCAAAAGGTCCAGGTCGCGGACCAGCCCTGAGCGCTCGTCATCCCGTTCTCCCCGCCCCTTCCTTTGCGCGTCGCCTCGTGCTTGGCAAGTCCTGCTGGACCCGGTTCCGAGTGGATTGACCCAATGCCGGGGTTGCGAGGAGTCCCGAAGGGGCGACGCCGCCCGCCACCGTCATTGCGAGGAGCCCCGAAGGGGCGACGAAGCAATCCAGTCACGGCGCGTGCCGCAGCCACGGCGCGTGGGCATTGCGGCACGGCATTTCCGCCGTCATTGCGAGGCGGCGCGTTGCGAGGCGGCGCGGGCCGCCGAAGCAATCCAGGTACTACCCGTGCCACAGCCACGGCGCGTGGGCATTGCGGCACGGCATTTCCGCCGTCATTGCGAGGAGCCGCGCAAGCGGCGACGAAGCAATCCAGTCCTCGTCGTGCCGCAAGCACAACGCATTCAACAGTGGCACTGCCGGTTCTGGATTGCTTCGCCCTCGCTGACGCTCGGGCTCGCAATGACGGGGGAGAATGCGCTCGGGCTCGCAATGACGGCGGAGAATGCGCGCGGGCGCGCCATGACGGGGAATGCGACCCGTCATTGCGAGGAGCCGCGCAAGCGGCGACGAAGCAATCCAGTCCTCGTCGTGCCGCAAGCACAACGCATTCAACAGTGGCACCGCCGGTTCTGGATTGCTTCGCCCTCGCTGACGCTCGGGCTCGCAATGACGGGGA
>JADGGK010000003.1 GCA_019689975.1 Pseudolabrys sp. | reverse complement strand
AGCGATCGCGCGAGCTGAGGAAATAGGGGCTGGCGATTCGCCACACGAGGGCGAGGGTGGAAAGAAGGCCTTTCACGGGCGATCTCCTGTTGTGCTTGGCTGCAGGTTCGCTGCGCGACGAGCGAGCGCTTCGCCGGTGGATCGCGATGTCGTCATGGCTGCGGCGCGGGTGTGCTAGAAATCACCATCATGCGGATCAATGCGGAGGGCGGTGGGTGACCCGCCATCAGGCGGGGCGGCACGACGTGGGCGACGCGATTCGTAGCCGGCATGACGATCATTTTAGCGACCGGGTCCAATCAGATGTAAGACGCGGAGGCTTGAGAAAGGCTCGGGGTCTCCGAAGCTGAAGATGCCGGGACTTTCGCTTGAAGGAGGCCCCACGATGCGGATTTTCGGCCCGCCCGGCCATTTTATCCGCAACGGCCGGCGTGCGTTGCGGCCGATCGCGGCAAAGACCCTCAATCCCGCAGCGGCGATCGGACGCGACACACTCACCCGCTGGCGGCGCGCCATGACAAGCGGCCTGACAGGGCAGGAAGCCGCGGAAGCGGTGGGCGCGCCGCGCCCCACGTTTTACCGCTGGCAGGAGGCGCCCGAGCCGGAGAGCCGCCGCCCGCATCGGCTGCGCAAGCCCGCCTGGTCGTCGGCCCAGGTCAAGGCGGTGGGGGAGCTTGGGGCCGATAAGCCGATGTGGGGCAAGCACAAGCTTGGCCGGCTCGGGGGTCGCGCGGGCCTTGCCGTCTCCACCGTCGGCCGCATTCCGTGCCATCACGCCGATCGTGGCGTGGTGAGGCCGATGCCGGCGCTGCGCGGGAGGCCGGCTGCGCGGCGACTCCGCATGCTCGCGCGCACGCGCCATGCCAAGCGCCCGCACTGCAATGGCACCGCGGAGCGTTGCAGCGGCACCCGGCGATACGAGTTCTATGCCTGCCACGATCTCCCGCATCGGCTCGATCACCTCGCTCGATCACCTCAATGAGCGCATCGACGCCTTCGCCCATCTCTACAACCACGACAGGTCGCCCGGCGCCCTTGGCGGCAGAACCTCGGCCGAGTATCTCACCCTTGCGAGCCAGGAAACCCCGCTGTCTCAAATGGACTGATTCCGAACAAAGACTTGCAGGAGATCGGCACGTCACACTAACATCCGCAACAGGGCGACAGCGTGGCGCGTTCAGGTTGCAAGGCGACCGACGTGCCCGACGTCGCTCTTAATGTTTTAATTAACAGAACGTCCCGCAGGGAGGGCCATATGACCAACAAGCTTCCATCGGTGAGCCGTCGGACGATCGTCAAGGCCGGCGCGGCGCTCGGCGCTTCGGCGGTGTTTTCGCCGGCGATTCTCACCTATGCGCAGGGGGAGACACCGATCAAGATCGGGATGCACGACCCCTTCACTGGGACCTATGCCGCCGAAGGCGAGAGCGAGAAGCGCGGCGCGTTGATGGCGCTTGCCGAGATCAACGCAAAAGGCGGCATGCTCGGTCGTAAGATAGAATTGGTTACCGAGGACGATGCCGCCAATGCAGGGCTTGCCGCGCAAAAAGCGCACAAGCTGATCGAGCAGGACAAGGTCTCGCTGCTGATGGGCGCCGTATCCTCGGCAACAGCGCTTTCGGTCAATCAAGTCGCGCACGAAAAGGGCATGATCTACATGGTGACGGGCGGCCATACCGATCCTGTGACCGGCGCGCAGTGCCACTGGACCACCTTCCGCATCTGCACCACGACGTACATGTTGGCGGCAGGTCTGGCCGAGACGCTCTACAAGAAGTTCGGTGGCAAGTGGTATTTCATTACGCCCGATTACGCGTTCGGCCATACGCTTCAGGAGTCCTATGCCAAGCTGCTGAAAAAAATGGGCGGCACGGTTCTCGGCAACTCGCTTGCTCCGCTCGGGACGACCGATTTTTCCTCTTATCTCATCAAGGCCGAGCAATCAAAGCCCGACGTGCTGATCAATCTTACCGATGGGCAGGACCTCGTGAACTCCATGAAGCAGGCCGCGCAGTTCGGTCTGACGAAGAAATTCGCCATTGGTGGCGGTCTCAGCGAATTGGAGGTGCTGCGGGCGTTGCCGCGGGAAGCCAAGCTTGGTTGGTGGACGCTCGAATGGTACTGGAATCAGCCGAATACGCCGCATGTCAAGGAGTGGGTTGCCGCCTATCAGAAGATTTACACGGACGGAACCTATCCGAGCGCGCGGACGTGGTTCGGCTATGCCGGCCTGCATTCGCTGGCAATGGGCGTTGCCAAGGCGAAATCGCTCGATGCGGTCAAAATCGCCAGGGCCCTGGAGGGACTGGAACTGCCGCCGGAAATCAAACTGCAACCCAACAAGGTCTATTTCCGGCCCGGCGACCATCAGCTGATGTCCAGCGAATTCCCCGGCGAAGTGATTCAGGACGGCACTTATCCGAATCTGTTTAAAGTTGCGGAAATCGTGTCGGGTGAGAAGGTCGCATTGCCCGTGGCGGAAACCGGCTGCAAGCTCGATTACAAATCGTGACGCTCCCGTGCTCGCTCTTGCGGGTTTGCCTACACCGCGCCGCCACTGCTTGCGGGCGGCGCGGTGTAACGTGAGGCCCGCACGTCCCACGACAGGTGATCGAGCCGACAATGCAACTGCTGCTATTCAATGCCTTCAACGGGCTGATTCAGGGCGTGTTCTACGCGCTCATGGCCCTCGGCCTGGCGCTTATCCTGAGCCTGAATTCCGTGATCAACATGGCGCATGGCGGATTTCTCGTCATCGGCGCCTATCTTGCTTATGCCTTGAGTCCTTATCTCGGATTCTGGGGTGCGTTGGTCGCCGGGCCGATTCTCGCCGCCGCCATTGGACTTGCCGTTGAACGGCTCCTGATCCGTCCGATCTACAAACGCACTGATCCGCTCTACAGCCTGCTCCTCACATTCGGGCTTGCGCTCATCGTTGAGGACATGACGCGCACCATATGGGGACCACAGGGTCTGCCGCTCGAGATTCCCGACGTGATCAATTCACCGGTGAGTGAGGTCTATTTTTTCGTCACCGGTTACCGGCTGTTCGTCATCGTCATTACGACTGCGGCGGTGGTCGGGCTATACCTGCTGCTCCGTTACACGTTGCTCGGGATACGCATTCGCGCCGGCATCAACGATCTTGAAACGACCGCGGCTCTCGGCGTGAACATCTACCGTTTGCGCGCGCTCAACTTCGGCTTTGGCTGCCTGTTCGCGGGACTTTCCGGCGTGCTGGCGGCCGGCGTGCTCGGCCTCACGCCGCCGATGGGCAACAGCCTGATCATGCCGAGCTTCGTTGCCATCATCATCGGCGGTGTGGGAAGCCTGTTCGGTGCAGTCGTGGGCGGGTTGATCATCGGCCTCGCCGCAGGCATTACGACGACCTATTACCCTGCCGCAAGCGAGGCGGTGATCTATCTGATGATGCTGATCGTGCTGGTAGTGCGGCCGCGCGGCCTTTTCGGCGAGGAAGGTTTGTTCGAATGAATCGCATCATTGCGATCGCCGCGATCTGGGTGGCGCTTGTGGCGCTGCCATGGTGGCTCCCCCTGATCGGCGGCTATACCGCGCTCGGCTCGAAAGTGCTGATTTACGCAATCGCCACCATGGGCCTGAACGTCCTGCTTGGATTTACCGGTGGCCTTTCGTTTGGGCAGGCGGCCTATTTCGGGCTCGGCGCTTACGGCGCCGGCATGACACTGAAATATCTTGCACCCTCCACGCCGCTGGCGATCCTTATCGGCACGCTTGTCGGCGGCGCGGCAGCGACGTTGCTCGGGCCATTGGTCATGCGCCGGCGCGGCATTTATTTTGCAATGATCACTATCGCCATCGGCCAACTGTTCTATTTCATCATGGTGCGTTGGAACGAGGTGACCGGCGGCGAAGACGGGCTCGCCGGCTTCAGTCGACAGGACATTCATTTCGGCCCGTGGCTTTACAGGCTTGACGAAACGAATTTCTACTATCTTGTCCTGCTCGGTTTCACGGTTGCAGTTGCCGTCATGTGGATGGTTCTGCAATCCCCGCTCGGTCATACCTTCGTTGCGATTCGTGAGAATCGCCGTCGCATAGAATTCCTCGGCGTGAGGGTCGAGCGCTATATCTGGGCCGCATTCGCCATCGCGGGATTCATTACCGCCTTTGCCGGCACGCTCAACGCGCTCCTGTTCAATTTTACCTCGCCCCAGGATCTGCACTGGATCCTCTCTGGAAATTTTGTGATCATGATCGTGCTCGGAGGGATGCGCAGCTTTTTCGGCCCGCTGATCGGCGTGATCATCTTCGTGGTGGCGCAAGATTACCTTTCCAGCATCACGGGCAATTGGATGACGTTCATCGGCATGATCTTCGTGCTGATCGTATTGCTGTTTCCGCGAGGTGTCCTCGGCATTCTGGCGCGTCGGGTGGAGGTGCGATGACCGCCGCAACCATGGAAAGGACCGGGCAAGACGGCCGTCCGCCTGCGGGAAAGACCGGGCCGCTGCTGCGCATGGACAACGTATCGCGTCATTTCGGCACGCTGAAAGCGGTCGACGGCGTCACCTTCGAGATGCATGCGGGAGAACTGCGCGCCGTGATCGGGCCCAATGGGGCCGGAAAAACCACATTCTTCAACCTGATCAGCGGTCTCTTGCCGCCGACCGGCGGTAAGGTGATTTTTGAAGGCGAAGACATTACCGGGCAGACTATCGTCGAGCGCGTGGCCAAAGGCATCGTTCGCACGTTCCAGATCACCGAAGTGCTCCCGGATCTGAGCGTATTCGAGAATATCCGCATTGGCGTCGAAACCGCGCTGCGACTCAACGCTAGGCCGTGGATAAGCCGCCGCGAGCGCGCCGCGATCAATTCCCGGGTCTTTGAATTGATCGACATCGTCAATCTCGACGGGAAGGCCAATCGCATCGTCGGGGAGCTGGCCCATGGCGATCAACGCGTTGTCGAGGTCGCGGTGGCGCTCAGCGCCAACCCACGACTGTTGCTGCTCGACGAGCCGACGGCCGGGATGGGGGACCACGAGACGGACCACATGGTCGATCTGATCCGCCGGTTGCACCGCGATCAGGGCATGACCATCCTGTTCATCGAACACGACATGGATATCGTTTTTGGTATCGCGCAGCGCATCACGGTGCTTGACCAAGGTCGGGTGCTGGCGGAAGGGGAGCCGGACGCGATTTCCGCCGATCCCCGGGTGCGTGCCGCCTATCTGGGGTCGCTCGAATGACTGCGGTTTTGCGCGCACATGACATCCATTCTTTCTACGGCAAAAGCCATATTCTGCACGGCGTCTCGCTTGAGGTGAACGAGGGGGAGATTGTCGCCGTGTTGGGGCGCAACGGTGCCGGCAAGACGACCACCGTGCGCAGCCTCATGGGTCTGACGCCTCCGCGGGGAGGGCGCTGCGAGATACTCGGCCACGACACCACGCATTGGCCGCCACATCGCATCGCCGGGCTTGGCGTCGGCTACGTACCCGAGGGTCGCAAGATCTTCGGCGGGCTGACGGTGCTGGAAAATCTCAGGGTGCCGCAAGCCCGGCCCGGACCATGGGATGTTGAACGTGTCTTCAGGCTCTTCCCGCGGCTCGCCGAGCGCAGGTCGCAGCCGGGACGACAGCTTTCCGGCGGGGAGCAGGAAATGCTTTCGATTGCGAGGCCGCTCCTGCTCAACCCGAAACTCATGCTGCTCGACGAACCGAGCCAGGGGCTTGCACCGCTCATCGTACGCGAGGTGATGCAGGTGGTGCGCCAGATGCGGGAGGAGGGCCTGGCGGTCCTGCTGATCGAGCAGAATGCGCCGTTGTCGCTTTCGATCGCCGATCGGGCCTATATCCTGGACGACGGCAAGGTGGTCTATTCCGGCAAGGCGGCCGAACTCGCCAAGGACACCGAACTCGTCAACAAGCTTGCGGGCGCAGGCAGCAAGGCTGCGTCTTCGAGGACCGCGGGCGAGCCGCCGGCCCGATAGGTCGAAAGTCCAGGACGCCAGCAGAAATCCGGGCTGACGCCCCGCCGACGGCTTGCGCCGTATTGGCGGTCAATGCTCCCATATGACTATGGCAGGCCTCTACTTGACTGCGGCCGGATCGTGTTAACCTCCCTTCCGTGGGGCGCAAAAAAAATTTTGGAATAGTGACCTCCCCACGGTGTGTTGGTGTGAGCGGTGCGGGCCGGGGCAGCCTACCCGGTCCGGTCGCGTAAAAAACGTGCTGCGCAAGCAACGAACAGGGAGGATCGGCCATGATCGACACATTTGAGCGGACGAACAGGCGAAGCAGAGTGAGCCGCCGCACAATGATCGGCGGCGTTGCCGCTGCTGCGGTGGCGGCGCCGTATATCCGCAATGCGGAAGCGGCGACGACCACCACCTGGAAGGTGCAGACTTCCTGGCCGGCCGGCGTCGGTCTTACGACCTTCAAGAACTGGGCCAACAGCATCAAGGAAAAGACCGGTGGCGAGCTTGAATTCAAGCCTTTCGCGGCCAAGGAAATCGTCGGCGACTTCGAACTAATCGATGGCGTGAAGAACGGGGTGTTGGAAGCCATGAACTCCTTCACCCTGTACTGGGCGGGCAAGATCCCCGCCACCGCGTTCCTGTCGTCGTACCTGATGGGTTTGCGCTATCCGCACGAATGGGATGTCTTCTTCTACAGCAAGGACGGCCTCAAGCTCGCGCGCGAAGTCTTTGCCAAGCAGGGCCTGTATTATGTCGGTCGCATCCATCATGGTCCGAACATCATCCACTCGAAGAAGCCGATCCGTTCGATCGAGGATTTCAAGGATCTCAAACTGCGCGTGCCGGGCGGTATGATCGCGGAAGGATTCGCCGCCGCCGGCGCCAAGACGACGCTGTTGCCGGGCGGGGAGGTCTTCTCCGCTCTGGAGAAAGGCACGATCGAGGCGGCCGACTATACCGGACCGGCGGTTAACTGGGATCTGGGCTTCCAGCAGGTCACCAAATACATCTGGATGGGTCCGCGCGGCCTGGAGTCGATCTACCAGCCGGTCGACCTCATGGATTTCTGCGTCGGCATGAACCACTGGAACAAGCTGTCACCCAAGATGCAGCAATGGCTCGAGGACGAAATAGAGGTCTACTCGCGCATCCATCACGCCGCGATACAGAAGGCGGACATGGAGGCGTGGGTGAAGTTCGAGAAGGCGGGCACGCAGATCAACCGTCTTCCGGTCGAGGATCTGGAGAAATTCCAGCGCCTGGCGGTGCCGATCTGGTTCAAGTGGGCCAACAAGGACAAGGACGCGGCCCGCATCTTCAAGGCCCAGCTCGAGGTGATGGAATCGCCGACCTTCGGTTACGTCGATCCCTCGATGTATAAGGGCCTGAAGCTCGATCTCTGATTATCCGGCGCGAATTTTGCGCACTGGGGCGGAGGAGATGCGGACCTGGCATCTCCTCCGCGCGTTGAACGAGCGGGCTGAGGAAAATCATGCCAAGTCTTCCCTTCGTGCTGCCTCATTGGCTCTACTGGGGCACGCTGATCTTGTTCCCATTTGTCGCGTGGTACCTGGTCGAACGCCAGCGCAAACGCGGCGTTCCCAGGGGACCGTCGCGTTTCATCGCCTATCTGTTCTGGCTCACCGCCGGTTTCGTCGGTCTCCACCGCTTCTATCTGAAGAGCGCCTGGGGATTCGTGTTCATCCCCGTCTTCCTCGCCATTCTCTACGTCAACGGTGAAATCCGCGACGCCCGCGAAGACGTCTCGCGCACGCGCGCCGCGCTGGAGTCGGCACATCATGAGGTCATGCGCTTGTCGCCGGAGCGCGGCGAGACGCTCGCGCCGGCGGCACTCGAGCGGCTCAACCAAGCCAAAGCCGCCGAGGCGAGCGCGCAGCGCGATTTCGCCGCGATGCAGGAGGAGCTCGACGAACGCTATCGCGTCTCGCGCTGGCTTGCCCTGCTGATGGCGGCGATGCTGATCGTCGATGCGGTTCTCCTGCCGGGCGTCGTGCGCAACGCCGCGCGACGCGAGGCAGAACAAAGAGCGTCAGCCCCACCCGAGGCGCCGTCGCCTGACGTGGTGCCCGCCGGAACGCAAGAGGATCCGACCTTGGGGCTGCATACGCGCGTCACCGACGCCATCGAGTGGGTGAACATCAAAGTCGGCGAATTCGTCGCGTTCTGGGCGCTGATCTCGGTGTTCGTCTATTATTACGAAGTCATCGCGCGGTTCGCATTCAATTCTCCCACCAATTGGGTGCATGAGAGCATGTTCCTGATGTACGGGATGCAGTACATGCTTTCGGGCGCTTTCGCCTATCAATGCGACCAGCACGTACGTGTCGACGTGTTTTACGCCAAGTTCTCGCCTCGCGGCAAAGCGATCGCCGACATCGTCACCTCGGTGTTTTTCTTCATCTTCATTCTCACGATGCTTTGGACCGGATCGAAGTTCGCGCTCGATGCGATCAACAACATGGAGGTCTCGTTCACCGAGTGGGGGGTGCAGTATTGGCCCGTCAAGCTGATGATCCCGATTGGCGCGGCGCTGATGGCGCTGCAGGGCGTGGCGAAGCTCATCAAGGACGTTGTTTTTGTGTTGCGCGGGGAAGGATAGTCCATGGGACTCGACATCGATATCGCATGGCTGACGGTTCTGCTGTTCGGCTCGCTTGGTCTGCTGCTCGCGCTCGGTTTGCCGATGGCCTTCTGCACCGGCAGCCTCGCGACGATCTTTCTTTTCATTTTCGGGAACCCCGCAATCCTCAATATGATGCCGGCGCGCATCTTCCCGTTCATGACGGACTATCAGCTGTCGGCCGTGCCGCTGTTCATCTTCATGGCGGCAATGCTGGAGAAAGCCGGCATCATCGAGGAGTTGTTCGACGCCGTCTACAAGTGGCTCGGTTCGGTCAAGGGCGGGCTCGCATCGGCAACGGTGCTTGCCTGCACCGCGCTTGCGGCGATGGTCGGCGTGGTCGGCGCCACCGAGGTCACCATGGGCATGATCGCGCTGCCGGCCATGCTCAAACGCGGCTATGACGAAAAACTCGCCTGCGGTTCGCTGCTCGCGGGCGGCACGCTCGGCATTCTCATTCCGCCCTCGGTGATGGCGATCGTCTATGCCGTCGTGGCGCAGCAATCGCTGGGCGAATTGTTGGTCGGTTCGATCTTCCCGGGCCTGTTGCTGTCGGGACTTTATATCACCTACATCACCATCCGCTGCTACATCAATCCCAAGCTCGGGCCGGCCCTGCCGCCGGAAGAGCGCGTCGATTGGCGAGAAAAGCTCCGCCTTCTGCGCAATACCGTCGCGCCGATCCTGCTCATCCTTCTGGTGCTCGGCGTTATCTTCGTCGGCATCGCGACCCCGGTGGAAGCGGCCGGGATCGGCACGTTCGGCGCCCTGTTCGTTTCCGCGCTGCACCGTCGCTTGAACTGGCCGTCGATCCAGGAGGCGGCCATCGCCACCCTGAAGGCGACCGCGATGGTCATGTGGATCTTCTTCGGCGCGACGATGTTCGTCGGTTTCTTCATCGTCAAAGGCGGCCAGACCTTCGTCGCCGAATCGATACTGGGCACCGGCCTGCCGCCCTACGGCATTTTGATGTTGATGATGGTGATACTGTTCGTGCTCGGCATGTTTCTCGACTGGGTCGGCATTCTGCTGCTGACCGTGCCGATCTTTCTGCCGATCATGAAGAGCCTCACCTGGAACGGAATCCTCGGTATCCCGGGCGTTAAGCCCGACGACGTGCCGCTCTGGTACGGCGTCATCTTCATTGTCAACATGCAGATGGCGTTTCTGTCGCCGCCTTTCGGCTATTCGCTGTTCTACCTCAAGAGCGTCGCGCCGCCGCAGATCACCATGGCCACGATTTTCCGTTCTTCGGTCAGTTTCATCGCCCTGCAATGGATCGGCGTCGGACTGTGCATAATTTTCCCGCAAATCATAACCTGGTTGCCCCGTGTCGTTTATTCCGGGCACTGAGGCGGGAAAAGGGGAAGAACGATGCCGCGCGGGGCTCAGACATTCGCGCTCACGGCCTGCGAGGCGAGCGCGCGGATCGCCGACGGAACGTTAAGCGCGGAAGCCTACACGGCCGCCTGTCTCGAGCGCATCGAGGCGCTCGACCGTGAGCTCGGGGCCTTTGCGCATCTCGACCCCGACCATGCGCTCGCGCAGGCGCGCGCGCGCGACGAATGGCGCCGTCAAGGCCGACCGCTCGGTCCTCTGCACGGCGTTCCCGTCGCCATCAAGGACATTTTCGACACCGCCGATTACCCGACCGAATGCGGCTCGCCGATTCTTGCCGGGCGGCGCCCCGGCACGGACGCGACCGTCGTTCGCAAGCTGCGCGAGGCCGGTGCGGTGATCATCGGCAAGACGGTGACGACCGAATTTGCCTATTACCATCCGGGCAAGACGCGCAATCCGCGCAATCGGGACCACACGCCGGGCGGCTCGTCATCCGGCTCCGCCGCCGCCGTCGCCGCGCAGATGGTGCCGCTGGCCATCGGTTCGCAGACCAACGGTTCGGTCATCCGTCCGGCCGCATTCTGCGGCGTTTTCGGCATCAAGCCGAGCCGCGGCCTGATCTCGCGCGCCGGCGCGCTGCCGCTCTCGCGCACGCTCGATCATGTCGGGGCCTTCGCGCGCTCGCTCGAGGATCTTGCGCTGATCCTCGATGTCGTGGTCGGCAGCGACCCCGCCGATCCCGACTCCGAACCTTTCGCCGCGCGCGATTTCCGCCGCAGCGCAGGCGAGCCGCGTTCGGCGGCGCCGCGCCTGGCCTTGGTGCGGACGCCGGTGTGGGACAAGGCCGACCCGGAGGCGCGCGCGGCGCTCGAGGCAGTGGCCGAGAGACTTCATGCGCGCGAGGTCGATCTGCCCGACAGTTGCCGCGCCGCGTGGGATGCACACCGGGCCATCATGGCTGCCGAAATGGCCTTCAACCTCGGCAAGTTTGTCGAGCGGGGCGGCGAGGTCAGCCAGCGTTTCCGCGATCTGATCGCGGAGGGATCCAAGGTAACGGCCGCGCATTATCTTGCCGCGGTGCGCGACGCGCAGCGCCATGCGGAGGCCGTTGGCCGCATTTTCGATGACGGCATCGACGCAATCATCACCTTGTCGGCACCCGGCACGGCCCCGCTGGGACTCGGCACGACCGGCGATCCTTCGTTCTGCACCTTCTGGACGCTCGTCGGCGTGCCGTCGATCAATCTACCTCTCATCGATGGTGCGAACGGACTGCCCATCGGCGTGCAGCTTTGCGGAGCCCTTCGCCACGACGCGCGGCTCATGCGTACGGCGCGCGCGGTGGTGGCGCAGCTCGCCGGCGCATGAGCCCAAAGGCGGGCGGCGGTTTGCGGCAGGACCCGTGCGCACCAAAGCGACGGGCCGGCACCCTGGACTCAGTTCCGCACCGCTTGCGCGCGTGACCTCACGCCGGTGGCGTGCCAAGTTCCTGTTTGAGAAAGGCGAGCGTACGGGTCCAGGCGAGTTCCGCGGCCGCCTTGTCGTAGCGGCTGCCGGTGTCGTTGTTGAAGGCGTGGTTGACCCCCGGATAAACATAGATGGTGTAGCGCTTGTGATGGGCCTTGAGCGCCGCCTCAAAAGCCGCGATGCCGGCATTGATGCGTTGGTCGAGCCCTGCGTAATGCAGGAGTAGCGCCGCCCGAATCCTGGACACGTCTTCCGCCGGCGGCTGAACGCCGTAATAGACGACGGCAGCGTTCAGTGCCGGCGAGAGCACGGCGAGACGGTTTGCCAAGCCGCCGCCCCAGCAGAAGCCGACGGCGCCGACCCGGCCGGTCGATTCCGTATGGTGCGCGAGGAAGGGCACCGCCGCCGCAATGCGCCGATCGGTCTCCTGTGGGTCGAGTGCGGCGATCATGTCGCGGCCCTTGTCCTCGTCGGGAGGCGTTCCGCCGAATGGCGAAAGCATGTCGACGGCAAATGCGAGAAAGCCCTCGAGCGCGAGCCGCCGCGCAATGTCCTGGATATGCGGATTGAGCCCGCGGTTCTCGTGGATCACGATCACCGCCGGGCGTTTGGCCTTCCTCGCCGGCCGGGCAAGATAGCCGGACATGCGGGCTCCGGGCGCATCATAGCCTGCCATCTCGATCGCCAGCCGCGCGTCGTCCGGAGCGACCGTCGCTGCGCGGGCGTAATCGTTCTGCAGCAGCGGCAGCAGCGCCGAAGCCGCGGCACTCGAACCCACAAGCTCGGTCAGGCGGTCGAGGAACTCGCGGCGGCTGATCCCGCCATGCGTGAACTGGTCGTAAAGATCGATGACGCGTTGGTCCATGGCCGTTCTCCAGGATAGCGATGCCGCGACAACATCCGCGCAGGGGCCGCTATTCCCTCCGACCAGCCGCCGTGCAGGGCAGGAAGGGCGCGACCGAAGCCGCGCCCCTCGCCCATCGCGCGCGAGCGTCAGTATCCCATTCCGCCGGCCATGCCGCCTCCGGTCGCCGCAGGCTCCTTATCCTTCGGCAGCTCGGCGACCATGGCCTCGGTCGTCACCAGAAGACCCGCGACCGAGCCCGCGTCCTGCAGCGCGGTGCGCACGACTTTGGCCGGATCGACGATCCCGGCCTCGATCATGTCGACATAGCGCTCATCCTGCGCGTCGAAGCCGAATGTTTCCGATTTCTCGTCCGTGATCTTGCCGACCACGATCGAACCTTCGACGCCGGCGTTCTCCGCGATCTGCCGGATCGGCGCCTCCAGGGCCTTGAGCACGATATTGATGCCGGCCTGAATGTCGGCATTGTCGCCGCGTAGGCGACCGATCGCCTTCTTGGCGCGCAGCAGCGCGACGCCGCCACCGGGGACGATCCCTTCCTCCACCGCCGCACGCGTCGCGTTGAGCGCGTCCTCGACGCGATCCTTCTTCTCCTTGACCTCGACTTCGGTCGCCCCGCCGACCTTGATGACCGCCACGCCGCCCGCCAGCTTGGCGAGACGTTCCTGTAGCTTCTCGCGGTCGTAATCGGAGGTGGTTTCCTCGATCTGCTGCTTGATCTGGGCCACGCGCGCGGCAATGTCGGCCTTCTTGCCGGCACCGTTGACGATGGTGGTCTTTTCCTTCTCGATGATCACCTTTTTGGCGCGGCCGAGCATCTGCAAGGTCACGTTCTCGAGCTTGATGCCGAGGTCCTCGGAGATCAGCTGGCCGCCGGTGAGGATGGCGATGTCCTCCAGCATCGCCTTGCGGCGGTCGCCGAAGCCGGGCGCCTTGACGGCGGCGACTTTCAACCCGCCACGCAGCTTGTTGACGACGAGGGTCGCGATCGCCTCGCCTTCGACGTCCTCGGCGATGACGACCAGCGGTTTGCCCGATTGCACCACCGCCTCCAGAACCGGCAGCATCGACTGGAGGCCGGAAAGTTTCTTTTCATGCAGCAGCAGGTACGCATCCTCGAGCTCGGCCAGCATCTTTTCCGCATTGGTAATGAAATATGGGGAGATGTAGCCGCGGTCGAACTGCATGCCTTCGACAATCTCGACCTCTGTTTCGAGCGCTTTGGCTTCCTCGACCGTGATCACCCCTTCGTTGCCGACCTTCTGCATGGCTTGCGCGATCATCCTGCCGATGGTTGCGTCGCCGTTTGCGGAAATGGTGCCGACCTGCGCCACTTCGGCGGAAGAGTTCACGGTCTTGGCGCGTCTGCCGATGTCCTTGACGACCGCCGCGACGGCGATGTCGATGCCGCGCTTCAGGTCCATTGGGTTCATGCCCGCGGCCACCGCCTTGGCGCCTTCCCTGACGATGGCCTGCGCCAAAACCGTCGCGGTCGTCGTGCCGTCGCCGGCGAGATCATTGGTCTTCTGGGCGACTTCGCGCAGCATCTGCGCGCCCATGTTCTCGAACTTGTCCTCAAGCTCGATTTCCTTGGCGACCGTGACGCCGTCCTTGGTGACGCGCGGCGCTCCGAACGTCTTCTCGAGCACCACGTTGCGTCCTTTGGGCCCGAGTGTCACTCGGACCGCATTGGCGAGAATGTCGACGCCGCGCAACAGTCTTTCGCGCGCGTCGGCGGAGAATTTCACGTCTTTCGCAGCCATCTGATGTCACCCCGGAGCGGTCGCGGTTGTCAGGCGAGGACGCCCATGATGTCGGATTCCTTCATGATCAACAGCTCCTCGCCGTCGAGCTTCACCTCCGTACCGGACCATTTACCGAACAGGACACGGTCGCCGGCCTTGACGCCCATGGGGATGAGCTTGCCGTTTTCGTCGCGACCGCCCGGACCCACGGCGATCACCTCGCCCTCCTGCGGCTTCTCCTTGGCGGTGTCGGGAATGATGATGCCGCCCTTGGTCTTCTCCTGGGCGTCGATGCGGCGCACAACCACGCGGTCGTGCAAAGGGCGGAATTTGGTCTTGGCCATGGCTTCCTCGTCGGCGCTTGCTGCGCGGCTCCTATAAAAAAATTTCGTTTCGACAAGCCGTTAGCACTCGATTAGACGGAGTGCCAACGACCAGTGGGGTGTATGGGCTGGCTGCAGACGTGTCAAGCAAACGATGCTGGCGGAACGCGCAGGAGCCGGTCGTCGCATGCCGCGGCGCGACGTCGCAAAGCTTTGCTTGCGCTGACCGCTGCCGCCCCGCTAAGTCGTGTTTCCTGCCGCGAGGAGACCCCATGCGCCATCGTCCCTTTGCGCTGCCTGCCCTGGCTCTGGCCCTGGTTGCGTCGGCGCTCAATGCCTGTTCCACGACCTCGCCCTTCGGGCCGCAACAGGAGACGCCGCCGCCGGCGCAGCCAACCGTCGTGCCGACCCTTCCGCCGGCCTTCCCGCCGCAGGACATTATCGGACGCTGGGGTCTTGCGGCCTATCACAAGGAGGAGGATCGCCCCCGCATCGAGGCTGCCGCCGCCCAGCAATGCAGCAATCCTTACGTGATCTCTCCCGGTCCGACGGGCGGCGTGATGATGCATCTTGCCGACCAGGCCACGCCGACCGAGCTGCGCCTGAAAGGCGCGCCCGGCGGCAAGACTTATATCGGTCCCGGCGAGGATCCGCCCGGCGGCATGCAGGACCGCGAAGTGGTCAGCTTCGATGGCCGCATCCTCATCCTGCGCTGGGTCGATCCCGAGGTCCAAGGTCGCTACGGCACCATGGTCTATGTGCGCTGCGGGCCGGAGGGCACCAAAAAGGCGAGGCCGAAGGCCAAGCCGCGGTCGCAGGCCAAACCGAAGTCGACCTGACCCCCTCGTTGCCGAATGAAAGCGCCGCGCGATTTCCTCTACGGCCCCTGGCGCGCGGTGCCGGTGCTGGGACTGACGCAGATCATGGCCTGGGGTACGATCTTCTATACCCCGGTGCTGATCGTACCCCTCATCGCCGCGGATCGCGGATGGTCGATGGCGTTCGCGATGGGAGGCTTTTCGGCCGGGCTGTTGACGGCCGGCACGGCGTCGCCCTTCGTCGGAAAGGCCATCGACCGCCACGGCGGCCATGTCGTCATGGCGATCGGTTCGCTGATCGGTGCGCTCGGCCTTGCGCTCATCGTCTACGCCGCCAATGCGATTGCGTATCTCGCGGTCTGGATGGTGCTGGGGGTTGCCATGGCGGCGAATCTTTACGATCCCGCCTTCGCGACGCTCGGCCGGATATTCGGCGCCGCCGCCCGCCGGCCGATCACCGCGCTCACGCTGATCGGCGGATTCGCTTCGACCGTGAGTTGGCCGGCCACGCACGGTCTGGTCAGCGCGCTGGGTTGGCGCGGGACCTATCTCGTCTATGCCTTGCTGCTGGCGTTCGTTGCGGCGCCCTTGCATGCATTCGCTCTGCCGCGCGGACGTCACCAGGATGCAGGGCGCGCGATCGCGCAGGCGCCGACAGCGGACAAGATCCTGCCGCCTTCGGGATTTCCCTTCGTCCTGGTCGCTGCGGCCTTTGCCGCCTATGCTTTCGTGCCATCGGGACTGTCCGCGCATCTGTTGGCCATTTTCGGGCGAGCCGGCATCGATGCCGGCACGGTGGTGTGGATCGGAGCGCTGTTCGGGCCGGCGCAGGTTTGCGCGCGGCTCGTCGAGTTCACTCTGGGACGCGACGTGCATCCGCTGTGGGTCGCACGTTTCGCGCTCGCGCTGCTGTTGACGGCATTCGTGATGCTTGCGCTTGCGGGCATCTCGTCGCCGACCGCGGCCGCATTCGCCCTGATGTTCGGCGGCGCCAACGGGCTGGTGACGATCGCGCGCGGCGCGGTGCCGTTGGCGCTGTTCGGGGCCTCCGGCTACGGCCGACTGATCGGTCGCCTTGCCGGGCCGTTCCTTGTGATGCAGTCGGCCGCGCCGCTCATCATGGCCTTCGTGATCGAGCGGACATCGGATGCGGCGGCGCTGGCGCTCGCGGCCGGTTTCGCGTCGGCAGCGTTCGCCTGCTTCACGCTGATCAGGCGGCCCGATTGACGCGGGAGCGCGTCGGATCGAACAGCACTCTTGCCTCACGCCGCGTGCCGCATGATCCTGTCCGACGCCGATATCCGCGTGCCGCGGTCGCGCCTAATCGAATATCGCGTCGATCTCTTTCTGCGTGGCATGACCGCTCTCGCCATCGAGACGGGGGCCGTTGACGAGCGTGACCGGCTTGGCCCGCTCGTCGACAACCGGGAGCCGGTTTTCGGCGGTGCAGCCGGCAATGACGCGCCTGAGCTCCCGCTCGACCGTGGCGAGCATGTCGATGACTTTGCCGATGCGTTGGCCCGCAAGATCCTGGAAATTGCAGGCCTCATAAAGGCGGGTCACGTGCTCCTGAATTTCTTGAGTGAGACCGCATTCGTAGGTGGTCAGCCGTGCGGCGGCAAGCGCCTTGGCACAATCGTCAATCATTTCGGCCGACCGCAGGATCCGATCCGTGGCCTTCTCCATCGACTCGACCGCCGCGCCGAGTTCGCCGGCCGTGCGCGCCATGCGGCTTTCCCGACCGTCATTAAGCAGCATGCCAAGATCACGGGCCACGTCAGCCAGACGCGATCGCGTCTGCGCGATCGCGTGCCCCGAGGTTGCCGGAGAAGGCGGTGAGCTTTCCTCCGCCGGCGCAGGCTTCGGCGGCGCCATCGGGCCGTGCCGAGCCATCTGTTCGATGCGGAAGATTTTACGCTGCAAGAGTCGCCCCCGCTTGCCCGTGCCGGCGGTCTTACCCTGCGCGTCATTAACGCCGCGTTGCAACACAAGCGAGCCCGCTCAACGGCGCATTAACCATGACGCATCGGCTTTTACTCAAAATAAACGCTGGCACGAGATCGGAGGCCGCAGGACCGCGACCGTCCCGCATCAACCCGACATGGTTCACCAATCATTGGCGCTTTTGACATTGAGGTGGACGCGGTAAGCCCATTGTCGAAGAGTTCACCATGTCGCGTCTGGTTGTCGTCACATTGGCGGTCCTCTGCGGTGCCGATGCCGCCCTCGCACAAAGCTCGGTCGATCGATTCGATACCGACGCCGCCTCGCCGATGACGGTTGCGGCGGCGACGTCGCGCGCAAATCTCGGCGGCGGGTTCATCGAATTTCTGCTCGGCGGCGCGCCACAGCCGACGCAGCGAGCGCCGTCGCAGCCTGCCGCGACATGGCACCGCGAACACTCGGCGAGCCTGACGCCGGAAGATGCGGTGCTCGACCAGCCCTGGCGCGGCGATATCGATCCGAAATTTCTGCGCCAAGAGGTCCCTTATCGGGGCAAAGAGCAGCCCGGAACGATCGTCATCGATACGCCAAACCACTTTCTCTATCTGGTCGAGCCCGACGGCAAGGCCATTCGTTACGGTGTCGGCGTGGGCCGTCCCGGCTTCACCTGGTCCGGCACGCACAGAATTTCGGCCATGAAGGAATGGCCGGATTGGGTGCCTCCCAAGGACATGCTCGCGCGACAGCCAGGTTTGCCGCATTTCATGGCGGGCGGTCCGCACAATCCGCTCGGCGCGCGGGCCCTCTATCTCGGCTCCACGCTCTACCGCATTCACGGCTCGAACGAGCCGTGGACCATCGGACGCAACGTCTCGTCCGGCTGCATCCGCATGCGCAACGCCGACGTGATCGACCTCTATGCGCGCGTCAAGGTAGGGACCAAGGTCGTGGTGTTTTGAGTCCGGGAGAGGCCTATACGTCGATACCGCCGTCGTCGCCGAAGTCGCCGCCGTCGACATCGTCGATGAAGTCGGCATCCGTCGCCGGACTGTCGGCATCCTCGTCGGCCTCGTGCGCGCCGAACGCGTCTGCCTCCTGGCCGCCGCTGACGCCGGGCTCCGAAGCCCAAGGTGCTGCGGCGAAGGCGCCGGCGTGATGGCCGAACATCGAACCGATCGTGTTGAGCAGCAAAGCGCCGCCGACGACGCCCGCGGCCGTCGCCGCCGCGGTGCCGAGGAACGAGCCTCCGGTCCCGGGCGCGACGCCCGGATAAGCGGGGTCGCCGCCCGCGGATCCGGGTCGAATGCTCGGCACCGACCCGCGCGCTCCCCCGCCCAGCAACGCGCGCATAGTGTCGAGGAAGCCGCCCTGAGCCGGTGCGGGCGCCTGCGTGCCGGTCAATTCCCGGATGCGCGCGTCGGCGCGTCGCAGCGCCTCGTCCTGCACCAGAACCGTCTGAACCAGCGCGTAGATCGCGTGGGGGGCGCGCTTGAGACCTTCGGCGATTGCCTGTTCGGCTTCCGCGTCGCGCGGTGCCGCCTCCAAGCCCGCAAGCCGATCGAACAACTCGTTCACCCGTTGACGTTCTTCGGGAGTCATTGGCGGTCTCCTTTCGCCGGTCTTCCGTTGCATCTAAGCATCTAAGGGGCCGCCGCGGCTTTGCCAGGGCGAGCGAGCGCGAAACCGTGTTCGGCAAGGACGCGTGCAAACGCATCGGAATCGAAATACCTGAATTCCTGCTCGCGCTGTCTCGTCAGGGGATCCAGGCTTTCGAGGGTGGCATCGACGAAACCGGGATGGCACATGATCAGCCCTCCCTCGGTCATGCCGTGGAGAAAACGTGGAAAAAGCGCCGGGAATTCGGTACGCGCACGGAAATCATAAGCGCCGGCAAAAGCGCTGTTGGTGGCGAGTTTGAGGCGTTTTGCCTTGCGCCGGAAAGCCACGCTGGCGAGGTCGAGGAGCGCCGTTTTGACGTTCTGCGGGAGGCCCGCGCCGCGGGCGCGGCCGCATTGTCGTATCCAGGCCGACGGCACGGCACCGGCCGCAATCTCAAGCAGCACATCGCCGACCTGGGGCAGGAGCTGCACGTGTTGATGACCGTCGATAAAATCCGGCGGGCGACCGAAGAGGTCGATGAAGCGACGGAGCTGGCGGTCGATCTCGACGTGGAGCCGCGTCCTCGACAGGCGACGCCATGCGGCATGCCATCCCATTTCCGGCAATGAAGGGAAGCGGTGGCCGCGCCGCGGCGCAAAATCGGGACTGAGGGGCGAGAAGGGCCCGGTAAGGGTCACGTGCAGGCCAAGCGCCGCGCGCGCAACGCCCGCATTGAGCGCCGCCAGCGCGTCGGCCTGTTCCCGGTTGAATGCCGGGCCCACCACCATGACCGAAACCGCGTTGATGCGACCGCGTGCGACCAGTGCGCGAATCGCCTCATTGATGCCGGGCGCAAGGCCGTAATCGTCGGCGCACAACCAGATTCGCCGCGGCGCTCCGACCATCTGCGGCTCACTTGGCGACGCGCTCGGCGCGCGTTGTGGACGTCGCCTCGACGTGGTCCTCGGCCGGCGTGAGCGTGTGTTCGGCCACGAAATAGACCGGCCGGGCTTTGATTTCCGACAACAGCTTGCCGATATATTCGCCCAGCACGCCGATCATCATGAGCTGCACGCCCCCGATCACCATCATGCCGACGACCAGCGAGGGGTAGCCGGGCACGTCCTTGCCGAATATCAGAGTCTCGACCAGGATTTCGATCCCGAACAGCAGCGCCACCGCGGCGAGCAGCAGACCGAGCAGGCTCGCCACCCTGAGCGGGGCCACCGTGAACGACGTCAAACCTTCGATCGAGAGGCCGATGAGGCTCCAGAGATCCCATGTGGTGGTGCCGTGCGTCCGCGGAGCCGGCTCATAATCGACGCGCACCTGGCGAAAGCCGATCCAGCTTGACAGTCCTTTGAAGAAGCGGTTGCGTTCCGGCATCTGCCGCAGCGCGGCAGCCGCCCGCGGCGAGAGCAACCGAAAATCGCCGGCATCTTCCGGGATCGGCTGCCGCTGGCCCCAGTTGATCAACGCGTAGAACCAGTGCACCGCGGTACGACGCAGCCAGGGCTCGTGCTCGCGGTTTGCCTTGGCGGTGTAGACGACGTCGTAGCCATCATCGAGCCAGCGCGAGACCAGCGTTTCCATGAGGTCGGGCGGGTGCTGGCCGTCGCCGTCCATGAACAGCACGGCACCGAAGCGGGCATGATCGAGACCGGCAAGCAGCGCCGCCTCCTTGCCGAAATTGCGCGACAATGTGACAAGCTGCATGTCGAGCGGACCGGCGGCCAAGGTGCGCAAAACTTCCGCCGTGCCGTCCCGGCTGCCATCGTCCACATAGACCACTTCGACCGCCATGCGACGTTCGGCCTTGATGCGCCCGGCGACGGTGGTGATGCGTCGATGCAGGTCGGAAAGCCCGGCAGCCTCGTTGTACAGCGGCACGACGATGGACAGGCCTGCGGCCTGCGGCCGGGGTGCCGACGTCATGCGTGTCCTTCCCACCATGGTTCCAAATGCGCGGTCGTCGCGCGATCTATAGCGCATGCGTTGCGGTCTGTCGCGCCCGCATGCCATATGGGCGAGGGACGCCGGACATGCTATCGGAACGCCCGATGATTCCGGCAAGAATGCGCAGTCTCGCGGCGCGTCTGGTAAAAGCTTGGCACGAGCGGGCGCTCGCCCTCAAGGCCATCAGCTTTGGACTGGTCGGCGTGATCAACTCGACCGTGGATTTCAGCGTTTTCTCGCTGTGTTACTATTTTTTCGGCCTGCCGATCATCGCTGCCAATACGCTCGCCTGGATCGTCGCGGTGACCGGCTCATATGTGATGAATTCGACCATCACTTTCGCCGCCGAGTCGGGCCGCAAACTCGACCTGCTCCGCTATATCGGCTTCGTTCTTTCGCAGTTTGCCGGTTTTATCGCCAATACCGTAACGGTCTGGGGTCTGGTCGCGCTCATTCACGCACCGGCCTGGGCGGCCAAACTCGCGGCTATCATCGTGAGCTTTGCGGTCAATTTTTCGCTCTCCCACTTCGTGGTGTTTCGCGCCAGCCCGCGGGGCGACCCGCCGCAGGGACGGGGTCTGAAACAAGGATAAAATGGACCGCGCCCGTGGCGCGCGCGATCGCATGCCGCGTCCGCAAGCCGGGAGGGAACCGCGCGTCGCGTCGGCCGGTTATCGGAGCGCATGCAGCCTTTCCAAGGGGATATGGGCATGCTGAATGTCTGGCCGATTTTCGTCGCAGGGGTGGAGGTGGGGCTCGTCATGGCGATCGTTCTCGCCGCGCTCGTCGCCTTCTGCCTGCTGCCGCTCCTCGAGAAAGCGGCGATCCCGCGGCACGATCGCGGCGATCGCGAGCCGCCACGACAAATTTGACGCGCCGCGACGCAGCGCACCCAGCGATCGGGCGGCCCCGCCTGCGGCAGTCATTGGCGGCCGGGATGGGGTTCCTTTAGCGCCGCCTCGAGCTTCGCAAAGAGCGGATTGTCGCGCGAGAACACGTAGCCGAGTTCGGCCACCGCCACCGCCTCCGCTCCGTGCTCGCGCAGGAAGCTCGTGAGCGCGTGAACCTCGCTTGGCGGACAATGCAACGTCAGCATGCCGGAAGAGGTCGGTCCGCCAAACGGCGTTTGCGCGCCGAACCTCTGCCTTGCGCGTTCGATGAGTGCCGCGTCACCGGTGGTGATGCGCGCCCGCACTTCGCGAAAGGCACGCGCGCGCGCCTGCGCCGCGACCCGGTCGAGGATGACGCGGGCGGCTTCGCGCTCGCCCGCACCCCATTGCGCGCTGCGCGCGGCCACGAGATTGGCCTGCGAACGCAGGATGATCCCGTCTTCCACCACTTTCAGCCCGTTGGCGGCGAGGGTGGCCCCGGTCGTCGTAATGTCGACGATGAGCTCCGCCGTGCCGGCCGCCGGCGCCCCCTCGGTGGCACCTGAACTCTCGACGATGCGATAATCATGAATGCCGTGCGCCGAGAAGAATCCGCGAGTGAGGTTCACGTATTTGGTCGCAACCCGCATCTTGCGGCCGTGATGTTGCCGAAAAGCGGTAGCGACGTCGTCGACGTCCGCCATGGTATGGACGTCGATCCAAGCCTGGGGCACGGCGACGACCACATTGGCGAAACCGAAGCCGAGACCGTCGATCAGCACCACCTGATCGTCGGCATCGGGAATCATCTCCCGCACCAGGTCTTCGCCCGTGACGCCGAGATGCACGGCCCCGGCGGCAAGCTGCGAGGCGATCTCGGCCGCCGAGAGATAAGCGACTTCGACATCGTCCAGCCCGGCGATGGCGCCGCGGTAATCGCGCGCGCCGCGCGGCTTGATCAGCGTGAGGCCGGCGCGCGCGAAGAAGGCTTCGGCATTGTCCTGCAGCCGGCCCTTGGCGGGAACCGCGATCACCAGCGGCGCGCTCACGGGCCGCCTCCATAGACCGCCAATCGTTCGATCCAAACGGCAAATCCGACCGCGGGAACGGGCTGCGCGCTGCCGAGCCGCGACAGCAAGTCGTCATAGCGGCCGCCGGCGACCAGCGGATCGCCGCTGCGCTGCGGATCGGTCAGCTCGAATATGAAGCCGGTATAGTAGTCGAAACCACGCGAGAATGCGGTCGAGAAACGCACGCGTTTCACGTCGATGCCGTGCGCGGCGAGGAATCCGGTGCGATGCTCGAAGAGGTCGAGGGCGGGGGCGAGCGCGGCTGAAAGATTGGCATCGCGGGCGAGCGCCCGCAGATCGGCCGCCGCCTGGTCCGGATCGCCAGCGATGGCAAGGAAGCGCTCGATCAGCGCGCGCGCGTCGCGCGGCAATCTGGTGCTTGCGCCGAGCGCGGCCTGTTCGAGGAAACGGTCCGCGATTTCGCCGACGGAGCGGCCCCCCACCGCGGTGATGCCGGCGATCGATAAAAGGTCGGTGACGAGCGCGTGGGCGCCTTTTGGATCGGCGCCCGCGAGCGCCGCGAGCACGCCTTGATATTCGGGCCGGGCGTTGGTGCCGCCGAGCACCAGCCGCTCGAGATCCTGCGCCAAGTTGGACTTGCGGTTGAAATCCTTGACCAGCCGCCGTTTCCAGGCGGGTGGCAGATCGAGCCCGGCGATCAGGCCGGTAAACAGCGCCACGTCGCCGACGCGGATGTCCGGAGCTTCTACGCCGTAGTGGACCGTCGCTTCGAGACCGCGCGCCAGCATTTCTGCGTCGGCCGCGGCCTTGTCCGTGCGGCCGAAGGATTCGATGCCGGCCTGCACGAACTCTGCCGGCTCGCTGCCGCGGTACCGGAAAACCGGACCGAGGTAACAGAATCCCGCCGGCTTGCCGGCGAGCGATGAGGCAAGATAGTCGCGCGAGACGGGAATCGTGAGGTCGGGTCGCAGACAGAATTCGCCGCCGCCGGGCGCGGTGGTCAGGTACATGCGCTTGCGGATCTCCTCGCCGGAGAGGTCGAGAAAGGGCTCGGCCGGTTGCAGGATGGCCGGCCTCACGCGCGTGTAGCCGGCGCGCTCGTAAGACGCCACGAGCGCTTCCGCCCGGGGATCGACCCCTGTCGCCAGGCTGTTCGTGCGCGCGTCCATGATGTCCCGTTCGTCGTTGCGTCCCGCGGGGCAGCCCGCGCGCCCTTTAGCACGGGCGGCGCGCGGATTCGACCTCGATCGTCCGTCGCCCTTAACGCTTCACGCTACCAACCCTTTGGCGTCGTTAACGAACTTCCAGCGTCGCGGGAACCGGGGCCGGCGCGGCACCGCTAAGAAAATATCAACCGGCGGGGCGTTGACTAATCCGTGTGTGAAGGGTCGCGATCATGACCCACTCAGTACCGCGCCGCATCGTTGAGGCCTTCTATCAGGCCTATGTGTCGCGCGATCCGGACCGGATCGGCGCCTGCCTGCACGATGAGGTGGAATGGCTCGTCACCGGGCCGGTCGAAGTCATGCAGGTCTGCGGCCATTGGCACGGCAAGACGGCGGTGATCGACAGGTTCGCACGGCAGGTGCCGCAGGTCATCGGCTTCCGGGATTTGCAGATCGAACAGCTGCTGGTCGACGGCGAGGCAAGCGCGATGTGCGGCCGCATCGTCTGCGTGCATCGGCGCACTGGTCGCCTGATCTCGCACCGCCTGGCGCATTTCGTGCGCTATTGCGATGAGAAGGTGATCAGTTTCCTGGCAATCAACGATAGCCTGGACGCGGCCGAACAGTTCATGGACCGACGCGTCGATTTTCCCGGACCGGTCGCGCCGAGTGACGGCGACCTGATCGTGATCTGACGCCGCTCGATGGGTGCAATGCGCGGATTTACCTGCGTCCGTGCCGCTCGAGCACCGCGCGCACCGCCTGCACCAGTTCGGCTTCCTTCACCGCGATCTGCGCTTCGTCCTGTAGTTTCAGGTAATCCGCGCGCTCTTGCGCGCCGCCGGCGAGCTCGGCGCCGAGCGCGAGGTCTTTGATCGTCACTTCGCCGCGGGCTCTTTCGTCGTCGCCTTGGATGACGACGCACGGACTCTTGCGCCGGTCGGCATATTTGAGCTGGTTGCCGATATTCTTCGGGTTGCCGAGATAGAGTTCGGCGCGAATGCCTGCCCCGCGCAGGCTTTGCACCATGCGCTGATAGTCCGCAAGACGCCCACGGTCAAACACGGTCACCACGACGGGGCCGCGCGCGTCTCCGGTCTCGATCTTGCCCAGATGGGCGAGGGCGGCCGCGAGTCGCGAGACGCCGATGGAAAATCCGGTCGCCGGTACTGGCTGACCCGTGAACCGGGCCACCAGCCCGTCATAGCGCCCTCCGCCGCCCACCGATCCAAACCGTACGGGCCGGCCTTTGTCGTCATTGATCTCGAAAGTCAGCTCCACCTCATAGACCGGCCCCGTATAGTATTCGAGGCCGCGGACCACGGACGGATCGATCAGAATGCGATCGCTGTCATAACCGGCCGCGCGTACCAGTCTGCTGACCGTGGCGATTTCCTCCCGGCCTTCCTGGCCGACCTTGCTCTCTCTCAATCGCAGGTCGATTTGCGCGATCCTGTCATCCACGTCGCGCACCGGCTCGAATATGCTCGTGATTGTTCGAATGTCCGCCTCCGGAAGACCGGCGCCTCTCGTGAAATCCCCGGATTCATCCTTGCGTCCGTCGCCGAGCAGCTGACGGACGCCGGCGAGGCCGAGCCGATCATATTTGTCCATGGCACGCAGGACGGCGAGCCTCTGGGCCTCTTTTTCGGGGCCGGTCAGGCCGACGGTTTCCAGAAGCCCGTCCAGTACCTTCCTGTTGTTCACGCGAACGATATAGGACCCGCGCGGAATACCGAGCGCTTCCATGGTATCCGCGGCGAGCATGCACATTTCGGCGTCGGCTGCCATCGAAGCGCTTCCCACCGTGTCCGCATCGAATTGCATGAACTGGCGAAAGCGGCCGGGACCCGGTTTTTCGTTGCGGAACACATAGCCACAGCGATAGCTGCGGTAGGGCAGCACGAGATTCCGGTAATTCTCCGCGACATGGCGCGCGAGCGGAGCGGTCAGATCATAGCGCAGGCTGAGCCACTGCTCGTCGTCATCCTTGAACGAAAACACGCCTTCGTTCGGCCGATCCTGGTCGGGCAGAAACTTGCCGAGCGCGTCGCTGTACTCGATCGCCGGCGTCTCAAGCGCCTCGAATCCATAGCGCTCGAAAACGCTGCGGATTCGCTCGACGAGGTTCCGCGTCGCGGCGATCTCCGCCGGTCCGCGGTCGGCCAGACCGCGCGGCAGGCGCGCCTTGAGCTTCCCGGATTTGATGGATTCTTCGACCATGCCGTGTCTTCATAGCAGACGCCTGCGCGGCGGCAACGCCGAAAGCCGGAAGAGGTCTGCACCACCCGCGCCCGATGCCGCGCCTGCGGAGGCTGGGGATGTGCTATAGGAATGGGGCGTGGAGCCCCGGCGGGTCGCCGGGCATTGCGGATCAGAAGGCGAGGGCTCATGGCACAGGCGCGGGGGCAGGCGCAGGCGCGGACCACCATTCCCAACGATCTTGCCCCTTACTGGCTGCCCTTCACACCCAACCGCGCTTTCAAGCGACGGCCGCGGCTGATCGCCGGTGCCAAGGACATGCACTACATCGCCGCGGACGGTCGCAGGCTGATCGACGGGGCCGCGGGCCTTTGGTGCACCAATGCGGGCCACAACCGCGATCCGATCGTCGCCGCCATCAAGGCCCAGGCGGAGGAGCTCGACTACGCTCCCGCCTTCCAGTTTTCGCATCCAAAAGCTTTCGAACTTGCCGCGCGCATTGCGGCGCTTGCGCCGGCCGATCTCGATCACGTCTTTTTCTGCAATTCCGGTTCCGAGGCGGTGGACACCGCGCTCAAGATCGCGCTCGCCTACCACAACGTACGCGGCAATGCGGGGCGCGTGCGACTGATCGGTCGCGAGCGCGGCTATCACGGCGTCGGCTTCGGCGGCGTCGCGGTGGGCGGCATCGTCGCCAATCGCAGGCAGTTCGGGGCGCTGATGGCCGGCGTCGATCATCTGCCGGCGACCTACAACCGCGCCGAACAGGCCTTCTCCGTCGGCGAGCCGGATTGGGGAGGCCATCTCGCCGACGAGCTCGACCGGCTCGTGGCGCTGCATGACGCCTCGACCATCGCCGCGGTCATCGTCGAGCCGGTCGCGGCCTCGACGGGCGTGCTGCCGCCGCCCAAGGGCTATCTGCAGCGGCTGCGCGCCATCTGCGACAAGCACGGCATTCTCCTGATCTTCGACGAGGTGATCACCGGCTTCGGCCGCTTGGGCTATGCCTTTGCCGCCGAGCGCTACGGGGTGGTGCCCGACCTCGTCACTTTTGCCAAGGGCGTTACGTCGGGGGCGGTGCCGATGGGTGGCGTGCTGGTACGCAAGCACGTGCATGATGCCTTCATGCAGGGGCCCGAGCACGTCATCGAACTGTTCCACGGTTACACCTATTCGGCACATCCGCTCGCCTGCGCCGCGGGCCTTGCCGCGCTCGATATTTATCGCGAGGAAGGCCTGTTCGAACGCGCGCGCGCGCTCGAGCCGATCTGGGCGCAGGCGGCGATGGGATTGAAAGGCCTGCCCAACGTGCTCGATATTCGGACCGTGGGTCTCACCGTCGGCATCGATCTTGCGAGCAGACCCGACGGCGTCGGCAAGCGCGGCTACGAGGCGCTCGATCTCGGATTCTTCGAACACGACATCATGCTGCGCGCGGTCGGCGATACGCTTGCCATGAGCCCGCCGCTGATCGTTTCCGAGTCGCAGATCGGCGAATTGTTCGACAAGGTGGGCAGGATCATCCGCCGCTTGGCATAGCGCGTCATCGACGCGGGAAGGATCTATTGGCTCGGCTGCAAAATTGCCCAGCCGATGGTGACCACGCCTGTCCCCCGCAGGTAGGGCAGCACGAATGCCGGCTGCACCGTCGCTGCGCCGGCAATCCGGGCGAAGCGCTGGGGAAGCCGCTGCGGATCGCCGTCGGTCCACACCACGACCGCACCCCGGCGCCTGAGGTCGGCAAGGTCAATCCACGGCGCCCGCTCCGGCTCGCCGTCCACGAGATTGCGCGGGTGGTTTGCGGCATAGTGCTCGACATTGCCGCCATCCCACATGGTGCCGATCACGTAGGCCGGCGGCGAGCCGGTGGCGGCGCGATATCGCGACTCGATTTCGCGCGCGAGCGAGGCACCGGGAAAAAATACGGCGCGGTAGCGATGGTCAACGCGCGGCAGCAGGGCATAGTTGACGACGAAGGCGAGCGCGAGCGCGGCAAACACCACGGCCCAGACGCCGATGAGCCGCGCGAGCCAGCGCTCCTCGTCGGCGCGGCGGGCCTGCAACACGAGCCAAAGTCCGAAGAACAGCCAGAGCGGATAGCCCCACATGGCCACCGTGCCGCGGCCGGTGACCGCGGACAAAGCGAGCACGGTTGCCATCGGTCCGAAGGCAAGCCAGCCGATCAGGCGCCTGTCGAAGGCGTCGGCCCCGGCCGCGCGCGGCGTCTCGGCGCCGGCGCTCGCAACAAGAAGGGGGGCTGCGATGGCGAGGGCCGGCAGCAGAAAAAACGCTTGCCCGATGGCGAATTGGAGCGGGTGCCAGAGATGGTCGTACCAGCCGCGCGGCATGACCGCGCGGTGCTCGGCATAGGCCAGAGGCAGGAAGTCGTGGCCGACCAGCCAGGCAAGGTGGGGCGCCGCGACGATGAGCGCGAGCAGGGCGGCGGCATAGGGTCCGGGCGTCCGCAGCGCCTTGCGCGCGTGTCGGTCGAACAGCCCGAACAGGATCATGGGCGCCACCAATACGATAACGAAGTACTTGGCCCACAACGACATTCCGACAGCGAAGCCGAGCAGCAACCAGTCCGCCAAGCGGCCCCCGCGCAAGGCGCGGTGCAGCGCATAGCCGGCGAGCGCCCAGAACGGCAGCTGGACGACGTCGTGGTTGAACTTCACCGAGGTGTAATTGACGTAATGCAGGCCGTCGACGACCAGCACCGAGGCGAGCGCGCCGGCGCCGTCGACAAGCCTGCGCGCGGTGGCAAAAACCAGGGCCAGGGCGGCCACGACTGCGAGCTGGGAGAGCAGGTAATAGGCGAAATCGTGCCCCACCGTGCGGTAGGCGATCTCCACCAGCCACCAGGGAAGGGGCGGTAGCTTGTCGTAGCCGAGCTGCCATTCCCGCCCGTACATCAATGCCTCGATCAGATCGAGCGGCAGGTTGGGATAGAGCAGGGTGGGCAGCGCGGTCCAAACGACGGCGTGGAGCGCGGCAAAGGCGGCAAATGCGCGATCGGGCTGGGTCCTGATCCAGTCAACGAGGCGGCGGGTGGCCAGCATGGCAGCGTGGGTCCGAACCTAAAAGGTGCACCATAGCAGGAGATCGAGGTTGCACGGATTCCGCGTCTCGGGAAGATTGGGGGGCGGCGGCGCGAATCACGCAACGCCGCGGTCATGGCCGGATGTCACCCCATGTCTCGTTTCGGCGCGATAGTCGTTGCCATCTGCATGCTGCTGATCGCCGCCTCGCTCGGTGCCGTGCTTTTCCTCGTGTTCCAGTTCGATGTGCGCGGCGCCGCGATCGTGTCGCTGGCGGTGTTTGCCGGAATGATTCTGTACAATTCCGTCGCCGGCCGGTTGCGCGACCGCGCCCGCCTCGGCGATCAGATCGCGGATCTCTCCCGCGGCATGACCGATCTTGCGCGACAGGCCGGGGATATGGCGCGTCGGCTGAGCGCGCTCGAGGAGCGCATGCGCGCGACGCCCGACCCGTCCGGGGCCGATCGGTTGGCCGCCGAAATCGGGGAATTGGGTGGGTTGGTGCGGCAGATCGCGGAAACGGTGGCGGCGCACGAGGCCATCCTGCGGAAACAGGGACTGATGCCTCCCGCGTCGCCGGCTCCGGCAAAGCAGGCGGACGTCCCGCCCCCGGCCCGGCCAGCGCGGAGCACCCCTCCCGATCTGCCCGGGCTGCGCGGGCTTTCGCGCGACGGCGTCATCGATCTTATCGCGGAGGCAATCAACAAAGAGCGGATCGATCTTTATCTGCAGCCGATCGTGACGCTGCCCCAGCGCAAGGTTCGTTACTACGAAGCCTTGGCGCGGTTGCGCATGGAGAGCGGCGAGGTCATCCCGGCCGCGGAATTCCTGCCCTATGCCGACCAGGGCGGCCTGATGCCGAAGCTTGACAATTTGATGCTGTTCCGCTGCGTGCGGGTTGCGCGTCGCCTGCAACTCAAGAACCGCGACGTCGGCATCGTCTGCAATGTCAGCGGCGTCAGTCTCGCCAACCCGGCCGAGTGTCGCAGGCTGCTCGACTTCCTGGATGCCAATCGGGCGCTGGCATCGGCCCTGTTCCTGGAATTCACGCAGGCCGCGTTTCGCGCGTTCGGCCCGCTGGAAAACGAGAGTCTCGCCGCGCTTGCGGAGCGCGGCTTCCGCTTTTCCATGGATCAGGTCGCGGATCTGCGCATGACTCCTCGGGAGCTGGCAGACCGCGGCATTCGCCTCCTGAAAATCCCGGCCTCACTGCTGCTCGATAAGACGATCCTCGCGCACAGCGACATCCATCCGCAGGACCTGGCGGATCTTTTGGCGCGCTCCGGCATCGACGTCATTGCCGACCACATCGAAACCGAAAGCGCGGTGGTGGATCTGCTCGACTATGACGTGCGCTTCGGCCAGGGCCTTCTCTTCTCCGGCCCGCGTCCCGTGCGCGCCGAGGCGCTACAGGTCATGACCGACGACGAGGCCGAGGGGGCCCCGGCCTCGGCCGCGGGCTCCTCGTTGCGGGCTACGGCCGCGCGCTGAAACACGCATGAATGTCCCCCAGGTTCTTTCGCATTTTGCGGCGCTCGCGCCTCATTATGACGCGCTGCTCTGCGACGTCTGGGGCGTGGTGCACAATGGGCTTGCCGCCTTTCCTCATGCGTGCGACGCGCTGACGCGCGCCCGCGCCCGCGGCATCACGGTGGTCCTGATCACCAATGCGCCGCGACCGAGCCACGTCGTGGCGCGTCAACTCGACAAGCTGCAGGTCCCCCGCGCGGCCTATGACGCGATCGTCTCCTCGGGCGACGTCACTCGCCACGTGATCGAACAGCGACGCGGGCAGCGTCTTTATCACCTCGGACCGGCGCGCGATCGCGCCATGTTCGCCGACGCGACCCTTGCCCCTATCGACGAAGCCGATTACGTCGTCTGCACCGGTCTCGAGAATGACGAGGTGGAGACGCCGCAGGACTATCAGGGCCGGCTGCGGGAGATGCTGAACCGCCGCCTGTTCATGGTTTGTGCCAATCCGGATGTGGTGGTCGAACGCGGGTCGAAGCTCGTCCATTGTGCCGGGGCCATCGCCGATCTCTACGCGGCGATGGGGGGTGAGGTGCTTTATGCGGGCAAGCCCTATCGTCCGATCTATGATCTCGCGCTCGCCAAGATCGAGGAAGTGGCGCACCGCGTCCCGCCACGCGAACGCGTGCTCGCGATCGGCGATTCGCTACGCACCGATCTCAAAGGCGCGCAAGCGTTCGGTGTGGATTTCCTGTTCGTCGCCGCCGGTATCCACGCGGGCGAATTGGGAGGACGCGAGAAGCTCGACCATGCCGCGCTCGCCGACGCCTTGGCGGCCTTTGGTGCTCCGCCGAGGGCCGTGATGCAGGAGCTTACCTGGTAGCGTCAACCGGCCAGAACTTTTTCGTCGGAAAAGACCGACTCGATCTTGGCCTTGAGCGTATGCGCGTTGAACGGTTTGACGATGTAGTTCGATACGCCCGCTTTCTTGGCGGCGATGACGTTCTCGGTTTTGGATTCGGCCGTCACCATGATGAAAGGCGTCCGGGAAAGATCGGGATCCGCACGCACCTGCTTGAGCAAATCATAGCCCGTCATCGGTGCCATGTTCCAGTCCGAGATCACGAGACCGTATCTGCGGTCCCGCATTTTGGCGAGTGCCGTATTGCCGTCGCAAGCGTCGTCGATATCGACGAATCCCAGCTGCTTGAGCAGATTGCGGATGATGCGCACCATCGTGTTGTAATCATCCACCACCAGTACGGGCATCGACAGATCGACGGCCATGTCCATCCCCCCTTGACGAAATTTCCGTGCAAAGCATCAACCCTAGCGGTGGCGCTTGAATAAGCGGTTAATTTGCAACCTTGTTAACCACGCGATAACCCTCGAACACAGCCGACGGCGAAGAAAACGGTGTTCATGACGACGTTTCCCTCGCGTGCTTCCTTCCATGTGGTCCGTGGTGCCGGTGCGCAGATCGATCCCGGGCCGCTGATCGGCGCCGTGGTGGCGATCGGTAATTTCGACGGCGTGCATCGCGGTCACCGCGCGGTGATCGGCGCGGCCCGCGCGCGCGCGCAGGCGCTCGGCCGCAAGGCGGCGGCGCTCACTTTCACGCCGCATCCGCGGCGGTTCTTCCGTCCCCAGGAGCCTTTGTTCCAGCTTTCGAGCGAGCGCGACAAGCTGCGCCTGCTGGCGGCAACGGGGCTTGACGGCGCCGTGGTCATGACCTTCGACGCGGCGCTCGCCGCCACCACGGCGGAGGATTTCATCCGCCGCATTCTCGTCGGCCGCCTGAACATCGGCGGTGCAGCGATCGGTTTCGATTTCCATTTCGGCAGGGATCGCGGCGGATCGCCCGATTATTTGCGGCAGTGCGGTGAAAAACTCGGCTTCGCCGTGGACATCGTGCCGCCGCTCGAGGACGAAGGCAGGCCCATTTCGTCGGGCGCAATACGCGCGGCGCTGAGCCAGGGCAAGGTGGTCGAGGCCGCCGAGCTGCTCGGTGCGCCGTGGTTCGTCACGGGAACCGTCATCCACGGCGACAAGCGCGGCCGGCATCTCGGGTTTCCGACCGCCAATATCCGGCTCGACCCCTGTTGCGGTCTCAAGCATGGAATCTACGCGGTGCGCGTCAGAATTGGGGAGGTCATGCGCGACGGCGTGGCGAGCTACGGCGTGCGGCCGATGTTCGACGACGGGGCTCCGCTCCTGGAGGTATATCTGTTCGATTTCGGCGGCGATCTCTACGGACGGAGCATCGAGGTCGCCTTCATCGGCTGGATCCGCCACGAGCAGACATTCACGTCCATCGACGCGCTGCGGCGTCGCATGCATGAGGATGCCGCGCAGGCGCGCGAGGTGCTCGAGCGGGCGAGCAGGGCATTTCCTTCGCTCGCGGAGGTGGGCGGTTACGGCGAGGGCGGATGAGACCCAAGGTCGGACCCTTCGCCACCGCTCTTTCCGCCGCCGACTCCACTTGCTACTAAGCCTCCATGTCGAAATCCGAACGCGACTATTCCGAGACATTGTTCCTTCCGCAGACGGATTTCCCGATGCGTGCCGGTCTGCCGCAACGGGAGCCGGATATTCTCAGGCGCTGGGAACAGGACGATCTTTACGGGAAACTGCGACAGGCGGGAAAAGGCCGCGATAAGTTCATCCTGCACGACGGCCCACCCTATGCGAACGGCAACATCCATATCGGTCACGCGCTCAACAAGATCCTGAAAGACGTAGTGACCCGCAGCCAGCAGATGCTCGGCTACGATTCCAACTACGTTCCGGGCTGGGACTGCCATGGTCTGCCGATCGAATGGAAGATCGAAGAGGAGAACTATCGAACAAAGAGCAGGAAGAAGCCGGATCTGTCCGATCCCGCCGCCATGATCGCGTTTCGGCGCGAGTGCCGCGCCTATGCGGAACACTGGCTCGACGTCCAGCGCGATGAATTCAAGCGGCTCGGCGTCGTCGGCGACTGGAAGAATCCATACACGACGATGAGTTTTGCCGCCGAGGCGCAGATCGCGCGCGAATTGATGAAGTTCGTCGCCAACGGCACGTTGTATCGCGGCTCGAAACCCGTGATGTGGAGCGTCGTCGAGAAGACCGCTCTGGCGGAGGCGGAGGTCGAATACGAGGATTACGTCAGCGATCAGATCTGGGTGAAGTTCCCGGTCGTCGAAAGAAAAAGCGCATTTCCCGCGATCGGCGCGACGGCGGAGCAGGCTGCAAGTTCGGCCTATGCCTGGCGCGATGCGTCGGTCGTAATCTGGACCACGACTCCGTGGACACTTCCCGGCAATCGCGCGATCTGTTTCTCGCCGAGGATCGCTTACGGACTTTACGAAGTAACCGACGCCGCGGAAGGAAGCTGGGCCAAAGTCGGCGATCGTTTCCTGCTGGCGGAAAAATTGGCGGCGGATGTCATGACCTCCGCAAAAATATCGGGCTTCAGGAAAATCGCCGCGATTTCACCGGACGCATTGAGCGGCATTCGTTGTGCGCATCCGCTGCGCAATCTGGGTTATGATTTCGATGTCCCTTTGCTTCCCGGCGATCACGTCACCGACGACGTCGGCACCGGTTTCGTCCACACCGCGCCGGGTCACGGTCGCGAGGACTTCGACGTCTGGATCGCCCACAAATCGCGGCTCGAGGCTGGCGGTATCAACACCGCCATTCCCTACACCGTCGACGAGAACGGCGCATTCACGGAAGCCGCACCGGGCTTCGCCGGCAAACGCGTGCTCACCGATACCGGCGAGCGAGGCGACGCGAACGATGCGGTGATCAAGGCCTTGATCGAGGCCGGCATGTTGATCGCGCGCGGCAAGCTCCGCCACCAATATCCGCATTCCTGGCGTTCGAAGAAACCGGTCATTTTTCGCAACACGCCGCAGTGGTTCATCGCCATGGACAAGCCGATTGACGGGCCGGGCGATACGCTGCGCGCGCGCGCGCTCGCCGCTATCAAGCGCACCCGCTGGGTGCCGCCGCAAGGCGAGAATCGCATCACCGGCATGATCGAGAGCCGGCCTGATTGGGTTATTTCGCGGCAACGTGCCTGGGGCGTTCCGATCGCGGTCTTTATCAAGGAGCGGACGGACGGCGCCGTGGAGATCCTGCGCGACCCCGAGGTAGACAGGCGCATCGTCGAAGCTTTTGCGCAGGAAGGCGCCGATGCCTGGTATGCGCCGGGCGCACGCGAGCGCTTCTTGGGCCCGCGGCTGGCCGCCGAAGGCTGGCAGAAGGTGGATGACATTCTCGACGTCTGGTTCGACTCGGGTTCGACGCACGCTTTCGTGCTGGAGGATCCGACGCATTTTCCTTCGCTCGCCGGCATCAGGCGCGGTTCCGACGGCGGGCGCGACATTGTCATGTATCTTGAGGGATCCGATCAGCATCGCGGCTGGTTCCACTCGTCGCTTCTGGAAAGCTGCGGCACGCGCGGACGCGCTCCGTACGACGTCGTGCTCACGCACGGCTTCGTTCTCGACGAGCAGGGCCGGAAAATGTCGAAGTCTCTCGGCAATGTGACAGCTCCGCAGGACGTCATCCGGCAATTCGGTGCCGACATCCTGCGGATGTGGGTCTGCGCGTCCGACTATGCCGACGATCTGCGCATCGGGCCGGAAATTCTCAAGAACACCGTAGAGACCTATCGCAAGCTGCGCAACACGATCCGCTGGATGCTCGGCAACCTGGCGCATTTCCATGATGACGAACGGATACCATTCGAACATATGCCGGAACTCGAACGGCTGATGTTGCACCGGCTCGTGGAGCTCGACGTGCTCGTGCGCAAGGCCTACGCTGACTTCGATTACAAGCGCATCTTTGCAACGCTCAACGCGTTCATGACGAGCGATTTATCCGCCTTCTATTTCGATGTGCGTAAGGACTGTCTTTATTGCGATCCTTATTCATCGGTGAAACGGAAGGCCTGTCTTACCGTGCTCGATCATCTGTTCCGGCGCACCGTCACGTGGCTTGCGCCCATGCTTTGCTTCACGACCGAAGAGGCGTGGCTCTCGCGCTACGGCGCGAATGCGCGGTCCGTTCATCTGGAAGTGTTTCCCGAAGTTCCGGCATCTTGGCGCGACGACGCGCTGGCGGACAAGTGGCGAAAGGTGCGCACCGTGCGCCGCGTCGTCACGGGTGCGCTGGAAATCGAGCGCGCGGCCAAGCGCATCGGTTCGTCATTGGAAGCCCATCCGACGATCTACGTGGCCAATCGCGAGCTTGCACAAGCCGTACGTGACGTCGACCTTGCCGAAGTCTGCATCACGTCGGCAGCGACCCTGGTGGAAGACGATGGTCCGGAATCCGCGTTCCGCCTCGCCGATGTGGCTGGCGTGGCCGTCATGTCTCATCGCGCCGAAGGCCGCAAATGCGCGCGCTCGTGGAAAATTTCGACTGCGGTCGGAGCCGATCCGGATTATCCGGACGTAACCCCGCGCGACGCGAAAGCCTTGCGCGAATGGGAAGCCATGCGCAAGGCGGCGGAATAGGTCCGACGCGAAAGAGGGAAGCGGTGCGATCCTATTGGTACGGTCCGCTGACGCTCACGGGCATCGCCGCCGCCGCCGCCGCCGCCGCGCTCGATCAGGCGAGCAAGATTTTCCTGCTCAAGGTGTTCGATCTCGCCGCGCGCGGCCCCGTTCGTCTGGGACCGTTTGTTGATCTCGTTCTTGTTCGCAATACCGGCATCAGCTACGGCTTGTTCCAAACGCAGGGCGTCGTCGGCCAAATCGTGTTGCTGACGATTAAGGCGTTCGCGGTCGCCTTGTTGTGGGTGTGGCTGGCACGCGCCCGCGACCGACTCACCGCGGTAGCTCTCGGGTTGATCGTCGGCGGAGCGATCGGCAATGCCATTGACCGCTTGGCCTACGGATGGGTGGCCGATTTCGTGCATTTCCATATCACGACCGCGAGCTGGCGCTTCAGCTGGTACGTATTCAACCTCGCCGATGTCGCCATCGTTGCCGGCGTGCTCGGCCTCCTGTATCATTCGATCGTCGGGGAAGAAAGCGCCGCAAAAGCGCCCTGATCGGTTGCCACAGTCGGCGGGCAATGAAATTCCGCCGTCGTCCAAATGACTTGTGCGGCCGGTTGCCGTGGCCGCAGGCTGGGCGAGGGTGACGGGTCCGACCCATCGGGAGGAAGGCTGGCATGCGTTTGACGCGTCCCGTTGTGCGATTGACCGCCGCGACGGCCGTCGGGGCGGCGTTCCTCATCGCGCTCGGCGCTGCCCCCGCCCGGGCCGGCGATGATGACGACGTGCCGATCGACACCAAGATCATCCGCAGCATTCTCGGCGAGCTCGGGCTGAAACGCGGCGACGAACCGCAGATCGATTACCAGGAGCGCGGCCCGTTGGTGCTGCCGCCCAATCTCGATCTGCCGCCGCCCGAAAACCCGAGCGCGGCCATTGCCAACAATCCGGCCTGGCCGAAGGACCCCGATATCGCCCGCGCCAAGGCGCAGGCCGAAATGGAACGCAAACGTGATATCGAAGCCGAACGCATGCGCGAGGAAAACCCGCTGCCGCCCGATCAATTGACTCCGGGCGCGCGCGCAAATCCCGGCGCCTTGCGTCCGTCGAACAGGACTGCGACCAGCACCGGCGAGCGGCGCATGACGCCGTCCGAGCTCGGCTATATGGGCAATCTGTTCAGCAACATGTTCGGCGCGGCCGACGACCGTGATGCGGCGCGTTTCACCGGCGAGCCGGAGCGTACCTCCCTCACCGATCCGCCGCCGGGCTATCAGACACCCTCGCCGGACCAGCCCTATGCCAGCGGCAAGAACAAGCGGGCGCCGACGGTCACCAATTCCTACGCGACGCACGGCGAGGTCGACAGCGGCAGCCACTGAGCGCATGCCGGTCGTGCCTTCTTCGGCGGCGCCGCGCGAGGCCGAGGTCGTTTTTCGCGTGCATGTGCCTCGGCGGCTGGACGCGATCCGTCGCGATCGAATCGCTCATTCCGCCGGGCCTGTTGCGATCTTGAGCAAAAGTCGGTGGTATCGACCCGGCATGACGAGCGCCGCGGCGCAATCGCGCATTTATCGCTCATTGCGGGCCCGAGCAGAGCGCGGACGACACAATCCAGACGATCCAGGATGGTATTATACTGATCCTCGATTGCTTCGCTGCCGTGTGCGGGGTTCCTCGCAATGACGGCGCCGATTCAGTGCGGTCGCAACCTGCTCTGTGCGATTTTCCGGATCCAGTGCGCGGTTATCGGGATCAATCGCAAACAAGGATTTCGTCATCGTGTTTCGAGACGCATGGAATAGCGTGTCGCGCCGCCGCATCGCGCTCGTGTCGGCCGTCTTCATGTTCGCGGGGCCGGTGCCCGCGCGATCCGCGGGCCCGCCGGTCGCTGAATACACGCTCGCCAACGGTCTCGAACTCGTCGTCATTCCCGATCATCGCGCTCCGGTGGTGACCCACATGATCTGGTACAAGGTGGGCGCTGCCGACGAGACTGCAGGCAAGTCGGGCCTCGCCCATTTCCTCGAGCACCTGATGTTCAAGGGCACCGCCAAGCATCCGGCAGGGCAATTCTCGGCCGTTGTAGCCGCGTTCGGCGGCCGGGAAAACGCATTCACCGGCGCCGACTATACCGGATATTTCCAGCGCGTGCCGAGCGAAAAGTTGAAGACGGTGATGGAGTTCGAGGCCGATCGCATGAACGGTCTCGCGCTCACGGACGACGATGTGTTGCGCGAGCGTGACGTGATTTTGGAAGAGGAAAGCCAGCGGATCGGGAACAATCCGCGCGCCCGCCTCGGCGTGCAGATCGATGCGGCGCTCTATCTCAACAGCCCCTATGGCAAGCCCGTGATTGGCTGGCGCCACGAAATGGCGCAGCTCACCCGTGACGACGCGGTCGGATTCTATCGACGTTTCTACGGGCCGAACGATGCGGTGGTGGTTGTTGCCGGTGACGTCGAGCCCGAACAGGCGTTCGCCTTCGCCCAGGAGACCTACGGCAAAGTCAAACGCAACGACAATATCGTGCCACGTCGTCGCCCGAAGGAGCCGCCGCCGGTGGCTGCGCGCCGCCTCACTCTGGCGGACTCTCGCGTCGAGCAGCCGATCATGCAGCGGGCTTACCTGGTGCCGTCCTTCGCAACCGCCGCTCACGGCGAATCCGCGGCACTCGAAATACTGGCGCATGTGGTAGGAGCGGGGAGCAACAGCCGGTTATATCGCGAGCTCGTGATCGACAGACAGGTCGCGGTCGCCGCGAGCGCGTGGTACGACAGCCTTGCGCTCGAGATGAGCAAATTCGGGATCTATGCCGCGCCGCGCGGAGGCGTCAGTCTGCCGGAGCTCGAAGCGGCCCTCGACGCGGTGCTCACGCAGGTGAAAGAGAATGGCGTGACCGATGAAGAGCTTGAGCGCAGCAAAAACAAGCTGGTCGCCGACGCCGTTTACGCCCACGATAGCCAGGCAAGCATGGCTCGCTGGTACGGCAGCGCGCTGACGACTGGCGCAACGGTCGACGATATCGCGCGCTGGCCGGACCGCATCCGTGCGGTCACCGGCGAGCAGGTCCGAGATGCGGCACGTCGTTGGCTCGACCTGCGTCGCTCGGTCACCGGCTATCTCGTCAAGGACGACCGCCCGCCGGCGGAGAGGCATTTATGATTCGACCGATCGCGGCGTTTGTTGCCGGGCTTGCGGCGTTCATCGTCGCGCCGGTTTCGGCCATGACGATCGAGCCGATCGTCAGTCCGTCGGGAATCAAAGCCTGGCTCGTGCGCGAACACGCTGTGCCCCTCATCGCCATGAGCTTCTCCTTCGAGGGCGGCTCCGCTCAGGACGAGCCGGATAAATCGGGTACGGCCGGTTTCGTGGCCGACATGCTGGACGAAGGTGCCGGCGATCTCGACGGTGCGACATTCCGCGAACGGCTGGAACGACATGCCATAGAACTCGGCTTCGGCGTGACGCGCGATTATTTCTACGGTTCGCTGCGAACCCTCCGCGAGCACGGCGAGGAAGCCTTCGAACTCCTGGGTCTTACCCTCTCCAGGCCGCGTTTCGACCCCGATGCCATCGAGCGTGTTCGCGGGCAGGAGCTCTCCGAACTGCGGCGCGAGCTCAGCAATCCGAACAGCCTCGCCGGCAGGAATTGGTGGCGCGCGGCTTTCCCCAACCATCCCTATGGTCACGACACGCGCGGCACGCTCGAGTCGGTCGGACGCATCAACAAGGACGATCTCAGAACCTATGGACGCCGCGTATTTGCACGCAATGGCCTCGTCGTGACCGTTGTCGGCGACGTCGACCCCGAGGTCGCCGGGCGCTTGATCGATCGCGCATTCGGCATGTTGCCGGCGCAGAATGCGCTTAAACCGGTTGCCGATGCGACCCCCAGCGCTCTCGGGCGTCGCATCGTCATCGAGCTCGACGTTCCGCAAGCCGTGGTGACCTTCGGCGGTACCGGCATCGCGCGTCATGACCCGGACTTCATGGCCGCATATGTGGTCAATCATATCCTCGGCGGAGGCGGCTTCACTTCGCGGCTCTACCGCGAGGTACGCGAGAAACGCGGACTCGTCTATGGCATCTCGGACAATCTGGTTTGGTTGCGTCACGCGGCGGTCGTGATCGGGAGCACCGCGACTCGCGCCGACCGCACTGCCGACACGCTCGGGGTGATCGGTCGCGAGATCAAGCGCATGGCGGAGTACGGACCGACCGAGGAGGAGCTGACGGCGGCCAAATCCTACCTCAAGGGTACCTATGCCCTCTCGTTCGATACCTCGAGCAGCATCGCGAGCCAGCTCACCCAAATCCAGATCGACAAACTCGGCATCGACTATATTCAGCGTCGTCGGGCCTTGATCGATGCCGTCACCATCGCCGACGCCAAACGGGCGGCCAAGCGCCTTTACGGGGGAGAGCTTCTTGTCACCATTGCGGGCAAGCCTACGGGGCTTGCCGCAGGCGGTCGTGAATGAACAACCGCGCGCCGCGGCGGTTCCGCGCCGCAGGTCACAGACGCCTTTCCATTGACGGGCACGTCAACCGCGTCTGCCTCGGCCACTCATCAACGAGGGTGAGCCGGAAGAGCGCCGCCGCCGCGCCCGGGCTAAATTCGCGCCCCGTTTGGGGTCGGGCTATTGAATAGCGGGGGCAAGCGTCCGTGCCGGCTCCTCGTCGCCGGTCCGGCCGGCTAGGTTCGGGGTCGGAGAAACCGCGCCCTTCCCATGCCTGTGCGCCGACTGCCGGAAAGCATCGTCAATCGAATCGCCGCCGGCGAGGTGGTCGAACGGCCGGCGAGCGTCGTGAAGGAGCTCGTTGAGAACGCGCTCGATGCGGGCGCGCGGCGTGTCGAGGTGATGACCGATGGCGGCGGCCGACGTCTTATTCGCGTGGCGGACGACGGCGATGGCATGACGCGGGACGATCTCGCGCTTGCCGTCGAGCGTCACGCCACATCGAAACTCGACACGGACGATCTGCTTGCGATCCACGCCCTCGGTTTCCGCGGCGAGGCCTTGCCGTCGATCGGTGCGGTGGCACGATTGACGATCACCACGCGTCACGCGAGCGAACCTCACGCGTGGAGCCTTACGGTCGACGGCGGCCGAACGGGCGAAACGAGACCGGCGGCTCTGCCGCGGGGAACGACGGTCGAAGTGCGCGACCTTTTCTACGCCACACCCGCGCGGCTGAAATTTCTCCGGAGCGATCGCGGCGAGGCGGAAGCCGCCCGCGAGGTGCTGCGACGTCTGGCGATCAGTCGACCGGACGTGACTTTCCTCCTCGCGGGCGAGGGCCGCGCGCCGCTGACGTGGGC
This sequence comes from Pseudolabrys sp., assembly GCA_019689975.1. Taxonomy (GTDB): domain Bacteria; phylum Pseudomonadota; class Alphaproteobacteria; order Rhizobiales; family Xanthobacteraceae; genus Pseudolabrys. The sequence continues at coordinate 67,232 of JADGGK010000003.1, read as the reverse complement.
GGCTTCGGACGATCCGCTCGCGCGTCTCGGCGAGGTGCTCGGCTCGGAGTTTCGCGCCGGCGCAATCCATTTCCTCGCCGAGCATGACGGCGTGCGGGTGAGCGGTTTCGCGGGATTGCCGACCCTTTCGCGGGCCAATTCGCTCGGTCAATATTTCGTCGTCAACGGCCGGCCGGTGCGCGACAAACTGCTGATCGGCGCGGTGCGCGCGGCCTACGCGGATTACCTGCCGCGAGACCGGCATCCATTGCTTGCGCTGTTCGTCAGCTGCGACGTGCGCGAGGTGGACGTCAACGTGCATCCGGCGAAGACCGAAGTACGTTTTCGCGACGGAGCGCTGGTGCGCGCCTTGGTCGTTCGCGCGCTCAAGAGCGCTTTGATGCGCGAAGGTCGGCGCTCGGCCGTCGTCGGCCCCGGCCGGCTTGCGGTATTCCCGGCGTCGACACGTCTTCCGCGCCGCAGCGAAACCTATGATCCGCGACAGGCGGTCGCACGGCCGTTCGACGTGAGCGCCACGAGCGGTGCTGCCGCGCTTGGCGTTGCGGAGGCCGCGCAGCAGGTTTTCGAGGTCGGACCGCCCTCGGTCGATGCGCGCGCGGATCGTCCCGCGCCGGCGCCGGAAGCGACGGACCATCCGCTCGGCGCTGCTCGGGCGCAGCTGCATGAAACCTACATCGTCGCCCAGACTCGCGACGGTCTGGTCATCGTCGACCAGCATGCCGCGCACGAACGCATCGTATATGAGCAAATGAAGGCCGCGCTCGCCACCGCCGGCGTCTCGCGTCAGATCTTATTGATGCCGGAGGTCGTTGAGCTCGATGAAGGCGATGCGGAGCGACTGCTCGCGCGCAAGGACGAGCTGGCACGCTTCGGTCTTGTGATCGATACGTTCGGGCCCGGCGTCGTGGTCGTGCGGGAGACCCCTTCATTGCTGGGCGAGGTTGACGCACGCGGCCTGCTGCGCGACCTCGCGGAGCACATGGCCGAATGGGACGATTCGTTGCCGTTGGAGCGGCGCCTGATGCATGTCGCCGCTACAATGGCCTGCCACGGCTCGGTGCGCGCCGGAAGGCGACTTAAGCCCGAGGAAATGAATGCGCTCCTGCGCGCAATGGAAACGGTACCGAATTCCGGTCAGTGCAATCACGGCAGGCCCACCTATGTCGAGCTCAAGCTTGCGGACATCGAAAGGCTTTTCGGACGCAAATAGACGCGAGCGGCGCCGCTGTCAGGCGCGGTCATATGCGCCGCAGGAATACGAATTGGGTATCGCCATATCGACGCCGCTCCAGGTCTTCGAATCCTTCCGGCGGGACGAAATCCGCGTCGGCGGCTTCTTCCACGACGAGGAGGGCTTGCGGTTTCAGCCAACCGCCCGCGCGCGCGGAAGCCAACGCTTTTTCCGCGAGGCCTCTCCCATAGGGCGGGTCGGCGAATATCAGCGAGAATGGCTCCAGCGGGTGTACCGAACCGAGTCGCGTTGCGTCGCGTCGGAAGATGCGCGCGACGCCGCCCAGTCCGAGCGACTCGACATTGTTGCGCAACAGCGCCCGCGCTTCGACGCTGTCATCGATAAAGAGCGCAAATGCTGCGCCGCGCGAAATCGCCTCGATGCCGAGCGCCCCCGTCCCTGCAAAGAGATCGAGCACGCGTGCGTTTGTTATCGGGTCGTCGTAGGCATGCGTGAGGATGTCGAAGAGCGCCTCGCGCAAGCGATCCGCGGTGGGTCGCAGGCCTCGCCCCCCGGGGCCGGCGAGTGAACGCGAGCGCAATCGTCCGCCGACGATGCGCATCAGTGTGTCCTCGGCGACAGCGCACTGCGCCGGCGCCGGTCAATCGGGGCGCGGCGGGAATTCCCGCGCATTGCGGAGGCCGCCTTGGTATGCGGGGATGATGACGCCGGCGCGGATCTGTCTGTCGGATCGCCGACGGCGGCGGCGCGTCGCCGAGCGCGCGGTACCGATACGTCATCTGTGAACGCGGAAGGCGCAGCGCCGCGTGGCGCGCGCGGCTCGTTGGGCGCGAGCGGCGCATCGAAATCCGCGCCGGCCCGCGCGATGAGCTCGCGTCCAAGGGCCCTTTTCAAGGCCTCGGTCCCGACTTCCTCGACCGCTCCCGCCTCGAGGTCGCCGAGTTCAAAGGGGCCGAAAGCAAGCCGGATCAATCGGTTGACCCTCAGGCCCAGCGTTTCGAGCACCTTGCGGACCTCGCGATTCTTTCCCTCGCGGATGGTCAGGCTGAGCCAGATATTCGCACCCTGCGCGCGATCGAGCGTGGCCTCGATGGGTCCGTAGCGCACACCGGAGACGGTCACTCCGTTCTTGAGCCGGTCGAGCCGCTCCTGCGTGACGTGTCCGTGAGCCCGAACGCGATAACGCCGCGGCCAACCGGTCGCCGGCAGTTCCAGCACGCGCGCAAGCGCGCCGTCATTGGTCAGCAACAGCAAGCCCTCGGTATTGATGTCGAGCCGCCCGACGCTGACGACCCGCGGCAGGTGTTTGGGCAAGGTCTGAAAAACGGTTTTGCGCCCCTGCGGATCGGCATGCGTGGTCACCAGGCCGCGCGGTTTATGATAGAGAAACAGCCGAGTGCGTGCCCGTCGCGGCAGCGGCTCTCCGTCGACGGTGACCCGGTCGTGCCGCGTGACGTTGAGCGCGGGCGAGGTGGCGATTTTTCCGTTGATCGCGACGCGACCGGCGGCGATCCATGCTTCGGCCTGTCGCCGCGACGCGAGGCCGGCGCGGGCGATCACCTTGGCGATGCGTTCGCCGGATTTGTCACCGGTGCGTTTTTCGTGCATGAGCAGGATTTATGGCAATGCCGAGCTTCATGCAAATCGCGCTCGAGGAGGCGCGCGACGCGGCGATGCGCGGCGAAGTGCCGGTCGGATGCGTGATCGTGCGCGCGAACCGGGTCCTGGCGCGCGCCAGCAATCGCGTGCTTGCCGATAAGGATCCGACGGCGCATGCCGAGCTGTTGGCTATCCGTGCCGCCGCCGCGGCGCTCGGCAGCGAACGGCTGACGGAGTGCGATCTTTACGTCACGTTGGAGCCGTGTGCCATGTGCGCGGCGGCGATTTCCCATGCGCGCATCCGCAGGCTCTATTTCGGTGCCAGCGACCCCAAGGGCGGTGCCGTGGAAAACGGCGTGCGCTTCTTTTCCGCGCCGACCTGCCATCATCGGCCGGATGTCTACGGCGGCCTCGGTGAGGGTGAAAGCGCGCTGCTGCTGAAAAACTTCTTCCTGACGCGCCGCTGATGGCCGGCGTTGCCTAGGCCCTGCGATCGACCAGCTTGCCGGGCCCGGTTTGCGGGGTCCGAGTTGTGCCGTCCGCGGTTGCGTCGCGATCGCGGTCGCCCGCGGTTTGCGGCGGCCGTGATCTGGTCGCCGTCGCGGATGTCGGCCGTATGCTCTGGACCGCAAGACCCACGGATACCGCTCCATGGCCGGAAAACAGGCATGACAGGGTAGCGGCCGACTCCCCATCAACGGTTCATGGAAAACCGAAAATTTGTTGAGTCTTGGCAGGGTTTCGTTTACCGCCCCCCGGCGCGGTCGGCCTCGAGAGCAAATTCCCAGGCTTTTTGCGCCAGCGGTCGCACCATTTCGGCCTTGGTCGGAGCAAATTCCGATGTCGCCGTGCCGTCGCGCACGCGTCCGACGATGCCTTGGAGGATCGCGGCGATGCGAAAGAAATTATAGGCAAGATAGACGGGAAGATGCGGTCTTGGATCGAGGCCGGTGCGGGCCGCATAGGCCGCGATATAGTCCTCCATCGACGGGATGCCGAGCGCCTTCAGGTTGTGTCCGTGAAGGCTTGCCGTACCCGCGGCGCTTTCCGATCGCGGCATGTGCCAGGCCATGAGATGATAAGTGAAGTCGGCAAGCGGATCGCCGAGCGTGGATAGTTCCCAGTCGAGCACGGCCGCGACCACCGGCGCGTCTTGCGCCACGATCAGATTATCCAGGCGGTAATCTCCGTGCACCAATCGCGTCGGGCCCGGAGGCGGGAGGCGGCGCGGCAGCCACTCGATCAGTCGCTCCATCTCTTCGATCACTTCGGTCTCGGAGGCACGATACTGCGTCGACCAGCGCGCCACTTGGCGCGCGACATAGTTTTCTCCTTTGCCGAAGTCGGCAAGGCCGATTGCGGCCGGATCGTAACTGTGCAGCCGTGCGATCGTCGCGTTCATCGCGTCATAGACGGCGGTACGCTCCTCCGCGCGCGCCCCTGGCATCCACGGCTCCCAGAATACGCGGCCCGCGACGAAACTCATGACATAGAACGCGGTGCCGACGACACTCTCGTCGGCACAATAGAGAATCGGTTCGGCAACGGGAAAACCTTGAGCATAAAGCGCGCGCATGACGCGGTATTCGCGGTCGACCGCGTGCGCCGAGGGCAAGAGCTTGCCCGGCGGTTTACGTCGCAGCACGTAGCGTCGCGTCGGCGTTTCCAGCAGATAGGTCGGATTCGACTGCCCGCCCTTGAATTGCCTGACGGTCAGTGGTCCGGCAAAGTTTGCCACGCGCGCGGCGAGATAGTCCGACAGCCGCCCGGCGTCGAACCTCAGCGACACGGCGACGTCTTTGGTACCGGAAAAAGCCTGCTGGCGATCGATGCTCACTTCTTCAGCTCGAAGGAAATCGCCGCGTCGGCATAAATCTTATATTGCTGCAATCGCGGCTTCGCCTTGTCGGCGTCGTTGACGTAGCGGATGGAGCTTTGACCGAGAAGCGTGCGCGGCAGAATCATCACGCGGATAAATCGGCTCGGCCTGTCGTCCGCGGCTTGGGCGAAGACCGGCTCCGGACCTGGCTCATACCATGCGCCGCCCGGCCCATAGGAGGTCGAGCACCCGCGCGTATCGATGCGGATGCCGCCTTCGATCAGGCAGCGAATGCCTGGCCCCTGGTGCACATGCGCATAGGCACAGCCTCCCGGCGGGAAGGCGACGCTGTCGCCGCGCATCAGCAATGCGCCCTTTGGCAAGGTCTCGAGGAAGGCGGAGAGCTTCGCGCGCGTCGTCATTCCGGGTGCGTTGGCCGTCGTGCTGCCATGGTCGCCGCGCGTCAACTCCCATCTCCAGCAGGTGACCCCCTGCGGACCGGGTTTAAGCACGACGGCGTGTTCGCCCTGCCAGGCCTCACCGGAACCGAACGGCCTGCCGTCAATTGTGGCCGCGCCGTGAACCACGAAGATGAAACGCGGAAGCGCCGGCAAGCGAAGCTCGACATTATCGGCATTCGACAACACGTCTTCATAGAGTCGCAGCACCGGATGCATTCGCCATCTCTACGTTGGTTGAATATCTTACTTTGGTTTACGGGTCGCCGTCCCGCAAGGCGGCGTTGGCGTAAGCCGCGACGGGGTCGGCGATCGCGTTCATTGCTCCCGTGCAATTGCGCGCCAGCCGATGTCGCGGCGGCAGAATCCGCCCGGCCATTGAATACGATCGACTGCCTGATAGGCGCGCGCCTGTGCTTCCCGCACGGTTTTGCCTGTCGCGCAGATGTTGAGCACGCGTCCGCCATGCGCGAGCACGCGATCGCCGTCGGCCTTGGTGCCGGCGTGGAAAATCTCGACACCCTCCACCTGCGCGGCGGCTTCGAGGCCGCCGATGGCTGCGCCTTTTTCATACGTGCCGGGATAGCCTTTCGCGGCCATCACCACCGTCAGGGCCGCCTCTTCCGTCCAACGCAAGTCGAAGTTCTTCAGCTGGCCGTCGCGAGCCGCGAGCAGCGCTGGCAGCAAGTCGGATTTCAATCGCAACATCAGCACCTGGCATTCCGGGTCGCCGAAGCGAACATTGTACTCGACGAGCTGCGGGCCTTGATCGGTGATCATCAATCCTGCAAACAGCACACCCCTGTAGGGGGCGCCCATGCGTGCAAGCGCGCGCACTGTCGGCCGCACGATCTCATCCATGACGCGTGCTTCCATTGCCGGGGTCATGATCGGCGCCGGCGAGTAGGCGCCCATGCCGCCGGTATTGGGTCCGGTGTCGCCGTCGCCGACGCGCTTGTGGTCCTGTGCCGAGGCGAGCGGAAGCACGGTTTCACCGTCGCAAAGCGCGAAAAAGGAGGCTTCCTCGCCGGAAAGAAAATCCTCCACCACGACCTCCCAGGCCGGCGCGCCCAAGCGACCGCCGAACATCGCGTCGATCGCCGTTTGCGCTTCCGCGACCGATGCGGCAACCACGACGCCTTTGCCGCCGGCAAGTCCGTCCGCCTTGACCACGATCGGTGCGCCTTTCGCGGCAACATAGGCCTTCGCTTCCTGGGCCCGCTTGAAGCGCCGATAGGGGGCAGTCGGAATGTTGTGCGCTTTGCAGAGGTCCTTGGCGAAGCCCTTCGAGCCCTCGAGACGCGCCGCCCATTTGGTCGGCCCGAAGGATTTGATGCCTGCCGCTTCCAGATCATCGACGATCCCGGCGCAGAGCGGCGCTTCCGGCCCCACGACGACGAAATCGACTCGCTTCGCCTTGGCAAAAGCGACGATCGAACCGTGGTCCGTGAGGTCGAGCGCGACGCATTCCGCCTCGCGCGCGATCCCGGCATTACCCGGCGCGCAATAAACCTTGGTTGCGAGCGGGCTTGCCGCGATCTTCCAGGCCAGCGCATGCTCACGCCCCCCGGAACCAAGGATAAGAATGTTCATGCCGGCCCTCGTTTCCCCTGACACCCCGGCTTGACCGGGACACGTAACCGTCTGAAACAGGTTTTTACGACCTATCGCAAGATCTTCGCCCGACGCGACCCTGATGACCGACCCGGCTCTCAACAATCTTGTGGAATGGACCGTTTCCGAGCTTTCCGCCGCGCTGAAGCGAACGGTCGAGGATGCCTACGCCTATGTACGCGTCCGCGGAGAGGTATCGGGATTCAAGGGGCCGCATTCCTCGGGACATGTCTATTTTGCGCTCAAGGACGAGAACGCGCGTCTCGAAGCCGTCATCTGGAAGGGCGCCTACGGCCGCATGCGCGTGAAGCCGGAGGAGGGGCTCGAAGTCGTCGTCACCGGCCGCCTGACGACCTATCCAGGACGTTCCACCTATCAGATCATTATCGATACGCTGGCCCCGGCGGGCGTCGGCGCGCTGATGAAGCTCCTCGAGGAACGCAAGAAGAAGCTCGCCTCCGAGGGGCTGTTCGACGAAGCGCGCAAACGCGACCTGCCGTTTCTGCCGCGCGTGATCGGCGTCGTCACTTCGCCCACGGGCGCGGTCATCCGCGATATCCTGCATCGTCTGGAAGCGCGATTCCCGCGCCGCGTGCTGGTTTGGCCGGTACGCGTCCAAGGCGAGACCTCCGCCGCCGAAGTCGCCGCGGCCATTGAGGGATTCAACGAATTGCCCGAACGCGGACCCGTGCCGCGGCCCGATCTGATCATCGTCGCGCGTGGCGGCGGCTCGCTGGAGGACCTTTGGTCATTCAACGAAGAGATCGTCGTGCGCGCGGCGGCGGCGAGCGAGATCCCGCTCATTTCGGCGGTGGGGCACGAGACCGACGTGACCTTGATCGATTTCGCCGCCGACAAGCGCGCGCCGACGCCGACCGCCGCCGCGGAACTGGCCGTTCCCGTGCGCAGCGACCTCATGGCCCGGCTCGTGGCGCTCGGCGCGCGGCAGATTGCAGCCTGGCAGCGCGGCCTCGCGCAGCGGCGCAAGGAACTCGTGCTTCTGGCGCGTGGCCTGCCGAAAGACATTGTCGCGGCGCCGCGCCAGCACTTCGATGCGCTTGTCGAGCGACTGCCGCGTGCGCTCGCGGCCAACGCGCAGCTGCATCGCGCGCAGCTGGCCCGCGTTGCGGCACGACTGTCTCCCCGGCTCCTGCGGCATCGCTTGATACGTGGCGCCGAAAGGCTGGCAGCCCTGGACGGACGCCGCCGCCGCGCTGTTGCCGTCGCACATGAGCGCCGCGTGCAACGGCTGACGGCGGCCGGCCAATTGCTGGTCGCCTTCTCGTATCGCGAGGTGCTCAGGCGAGGTTTTGCGCTGGTGCGCGACGAGACGGGACACCCGTTGCGCGCGGCAGCGAGCGTACTCCCCGGCATGCGTCTTGCCATCGAATTTGCCGACGGTCGGGTGGCGGCCGTCGCCGAAGGCTCGCCTTCGGCGGTATCCGCGCCGATGCGCCCAAAGCCGCGCGGGCGCGGCGGCGGCGGTGCGAGCGGCCAGGGGCGCTTGCTCTGAGCCCGCACGCGCGATCGCTCGCTCGGACCGGCCTTAGGGGTTTCGCGGACGCCGACAAGCGACTATCTTCATGTTTCCCGGCGACCCGCCAAGGGAAGTTTCGCTGTGCTGAACCGCTCCGACCGCCCCGCGCCGATGAACGGCGAGGCCGAAATCCGTTATCTGGACGGCGACTTCCGCGTCGTCAGGCCAGGCGCCTTCGTCCGCTGTGCGGTCACGGGCCAGGCCATCCCGCTCGAAGAACTCAAATACTGGAGCGTTGACTTGCAGGAGGCCTATGCCTCGCCGGAGGCGGTGCTGCAACGGCATCGCGCAGCCTATCGTCGCTGAGCCTTCAGACGCGATCGAGCACGCTCAGCACCCGCTGCCGCAGATCGTTCTTTTGAACGATCTCCATCGTCACCGGCAGGGGGCGTGCGCGCGCCGCAAGCTCCGCCAGGGGCGGCTCGCCGCGCATGCGCGCGTGGTCCTTCTCGGTGGTCACGAGCGTGAGCTGCTCGCGTTCGGCCTGCGCGAGGAGATCCATGGCTTCCTCGGCGGTGAAACGGTGATGATCGGGGAAGGCTTTGCACCGCACGACCGCAAGACCGGCAGCCCGTGCGGTGGCAAAAAACTTTCCAGGGTCGCCGATGCCGGCAAACGCCAACACGCGGCGGCCTTCGAGCTCTCGCAGCGCCGAAGGGTCGGGAACCAGACGTCCGCGATAGACGGGAAGACGGGACGCACGCGAGGCGATGGGATGCGGCGTCTCTCCATCGCCGACCAGGAGCAGCGCATCGGTCACGGCCAGCTGCGCCTCGAGCGGTGCCCGCAAAGGCCCCGCCGGAAAGACCCGGCCGTTGCCGATGCCGCGCCGACCGTCGACGACGGCAAGGGTGAAATTTTTGACCAGCGACGGGTTCTGCAGGCCGTCATCCATGACGATGACGTCGGCTCCCTGCGCCGCGGCGAGCGCTGCGCCGGCGGCGCGGTCGCGCGCGACGATCGTCGGCGCGATCTCGGCCAACAGCAGCGCCTCGTCGCCGACAAGTCGTGCATGATCGGCACCGGCATCGACCCGATGCGGTCCGACGGTTCGGCCGCCGTAACCGCGGGTCAACGCGCAGACCGTCATACCCTCCGCCTGCAGCATGCGCGCGATTGCCACGGTCGTCGGCGTCTTGCCCGCGCCGCCGAGCGTGAAATTTCCTACGCAAATGACGGGAACGGGCGCGCGTCGGCCCTTTCGCGCCATGGCATGTTCGACGACGGTACCGTAGCAGGCCGCCACGGGGGTCAGCAGCGCGGCAGCGAGACCCGCGCCGCGCCACCAAAATGACGGCTCATGCATGATGGTTGACCAAACGCAATTGCAGGAGATAGGGCTCAATCTCCTGCAATGTGCGCTCGAGCGCGCCGCCGAGGCCTGCGACGGTGGCACGCGCCTGATCCGCGCGCTCCTGGCGCAGGGCCGGATCCGCCATCAGCGCGCCCAGTTCGGCGACGAGACGGTCCGTATCGTCGACGCGCTCGGCGCCGCGCGCCCTGTCGAGAGCGGCATAAATCTCGGCAAAATTCCAGACGTTCGGCCCGTGCACGATGGCCGCTCCCAGTTTCGCCGGTTCGATCGGATTCTGCCCGCCATGCCGTGCCAGCGAGCCGCCCACGAACACGATCGGCGCCAGACGATAGATCAGCCCAAGCTCGCCCACCGTATCCACGACATAGATTTCGGTCTTCGGCGTCGGCAGTTGGCCGCGCGAGCGCACACAGGCGACGAGTCCCTTTCGGAACGCCAGGTCTGCGACCGAGGAGCCGCGTTCCGGGTGCCGCGGCACGATCAAGGTCAACAGCTTGGGGAACCGGGCTTTGAGGCGAAGATGCGCTTCGGTCATCGCGTGTTCCTCGCCTTCATGTGTCGAGGCCGCGGCAATCACCGGCCGCGTACCGATCGCCGCATGCAGCGCCGCGAGCTTCGCGCCGTCGCACGGCGGCGGCGGGACATCAAGCTTGAGATCGCCCGCCGTGACGATGCGCGGCGCACCGAGCGCCGCAAACCGTTCCGCGTCGCCATGGGTCCGGGCGAGGCACAGATCGACGCGATGCAGCAGATTGGCGATGGCCCCGGGCAGCAGACGCCAGCGCCGGAATGACGCTTCCGACAGTCGCGCGTTGACGATGATAATCGGGACGCGCCGCCGCGACGCCTCGATGAGACGATTCGGCCAAAGGTCGGACTCGACGAAAAGGGCAAGATCGGGTCGCCAATGATCGAGAAATCGACGAACATAGCGGGGCACATCAACGGGAACGAACTGGTGAACGACGTGCGCGGGCAGCCGCTGGCCGGCAAGCTCGCTCGAAGTGACGGTGCCGGTCGTCACCAACACATTGACCTCCGATCCGGCAATGCGTTCGACAAGCGGCAGGACGCTCGCGAGCTCGCCGACGCTTGCCGCATGAAGCCAGACCAACGCCCCATCGGGCCGGTGGCAGCCCGCGCGGCCGCGTCTTTCCATCAGACGGGTTCCCAGTTCCTTGCCACGCCGACGACGCGCATCGAGCAGAAGCGGCGCCAGGGGTCGCGCCGCAATCGAGAGCAGGCGATAGGCGCGCAGGGATCCCGGCAGACGATCGCTCACGGCGAGCGGACCTTTCCGCGGTCGGCAATGTCATAGGCGCGCGCGGTCACGCGATTGAGTTCGTTCTCGACTTTTTGTCGCGCGGACTCCAAGGTCGCGTCGTTGGCTTCCCGCGGCACATAAATCGGGTTCCCGGCCACGAGACCCATGCGGCTGAAGGGAAGATTGACCGCGGAACGATCCCAGTTGTCGAGCACGATTCGCCGGCTTGAGGCCAATGCGATGGGGTAGATCGGACGCCCGGAATATTGCGCGAGTTTGACGACGCCCATGCCCGCAACGCGCGCGATCTTCGGCACATCGGCCGTGATTGCAATGTTATAGCCCTCGCCCAGCGCAGTGAGCATTTCGGCGAAAGCGGCGGCGCCGCCCTTGCGGTTGAATTCTCCATTGTGCGCGCCGGAGCCGCGGATCGCGGTTACGCCGAGGCGGGCCGCAATCCGGGCATTGATCTCGCCGTCGCGGTGACGCGAAATCAGGACCTTGGCGCGGTGGCGTACCTTGCCGCGATTGAGGAACGGCAGCAAGAAGTGCTGGCCGTGCCAGACCGTCAGAATTACCGGCAGGTCGACCGTGTCGTAAATGTCGGCAGGCTCGACCACGGGCCGCGACGTCGCCCAGGCGAAGCGGAGATACCATGCACCCGCCCATGCAACGGCCTCTTGAAATGCGGACGAAACGGCAAGGCGCTTGAGCAGCGACATCGGCTTGCTAACCGTTCGCAGGCTTTACCGACCCCTGCGGGTCGAGCAACCGGTGCAGATGGACGATGAAATAGCGCATATGGGCATTGTCCACGGTCTGCTGCGCCTTGGCTCTCCAGGCCGCGTAGGCGCTCGCATAGTTGGGAAAGATACCCACAATATCGAGCTTGCCGAGGTCGCGGAATTCGGTGCCGCCGAGCTCGGTCAATTCGCCGCCGAAAACGAGATGAAGGAGCTGTTTGCCTGGTTGCGACATGTCTCGAGAGGTCATGGCACCCGCGGAATTCCCGATATTCCGGCAAGGCGTAGCGGCTGGAGCAGGTTCCGATGGGATCCAATCGGACCCGTCACTGCCAAGAGCCCAGCAGGGCGAGGAAGCAGCCCAGGATCGGCAAAGTCAATTCTGGATCGCTTCGCTGCGCCCGCAATGACGGGTCAATTGCGCCGGAATCCGCTCTAGCACGAACGACATCTCATCGTAAATTCCGAAGTGGCGCGCGTCTAGACGAACTCCGACAGCCGGCCGTGCATGAGCGCGAGCAAAGTCCGGTGACGTGCCGGTCCGGCGGCGATCAACGCGTCGTGCTCCACACGGCCATTGGTGTAGTTCAACGGCGAGCCGGTCACGTCGGTGAGGACGCCGCCGGCTTCATGCAACAACAGATCGGCGGCCGCAAGGTCCCAGTCATGGGCGCCGCCGCCGGCAAAAGCGGCATCCAATTCTCCCTGGGCGACGCGGGCAAGCCGCAGCGCCAGCGAGTGAATTTTGGGTATGGGGACGATCTCCGGCTCGCGCGCGGCCATGCGATCGAGGGTCCGTCGCGGTCCTGCCAGCCGCGCGCCGACGAGCGTTGCGTCATCATGGGCCCGAATGCGGACATCGTTCAATGTCGCGCCTTGTCCGCGCGCGGCCGAAAACATCTCGTCGGTCGCGGGTGCATAAAGCGCGGCGAGCACCGGCCGCCGCTTCTCCACCAGCGCGACCGAAATGGTCCAATCCTCCGCCCCGGCGATATAGGCGCGCGTGCCGTCGATGGGGTCGACGATCCAGATCAACGATTCGTGGCGTGCGCCTGGAACGTCGGCCGTCTCTTCCGACAGCCAGCCGGCCTGCGGCACCAGCCGGGACAATCGCTCACGCAGAAACTCGTTGACCGCGATATCTCCTTCGCTCACCGGCGACCGGTCCGCTCCCTTGGTCCAGCGCCGGAACGGTCTGCGCGCGGTCGCGCGCGCAAGTTGGCCTGCTTCCCGCATCAACGACTCGAGCGACGCCCGCAAAGAAACCAGATCATCGGCCGGCAACGGTCAGGCCCTCCACTCGCAATGTCGGCGCATTTGTGGCGTAGCGGAATGACAGATCGTTCGCGGGTGTCAGCGAGCGGAACATGTCAAGCAGATTTCCGGCGATGGTGACTTCGCTGACGGGATAGGTACGTTCGCCGTTTTCTATCCAGAAGCCGGCGGCGCCGCGACTGTAATCGCCGGTCACCATGTTGACTCCCATGCCGATGAGTTCCGTGACGTATAGACCTTCCTTGATGTCGGCGATCAAGGTAGCCGGATCAGCGTCGCCCGGCATCATATGCAGATTGCTCGGTCCGGGTGACGGGGCAGATGAAGTTCCGCGCTGGGCATGACCGGTCGTGCTTAGCGAGAGTTCGCGCGCGCTCGCACAATCAAGCAACCACGAGCGCAGGACGCCGTTCTCGACGAGGACGAGAGGTCTGGATGTGACGCCTTCGCCGTCGAAAGGTCGGGAGCGCAAGCCGCGGCGGCGTACCGGGTCGTCGATAATGGTCACCGGCCTGGCAAAAACCTGTTGTCCCAGCTTGTCGCGCAGAAAACTCGTTCTGCGCGCGATCGCCGCGCCGTTCACGGCGCCGGCGAGATGCGCGACGAGGGAACGAGCAACGCGCGGTTCGAACACGACCGGAACCTTGCAGGTCGCGATCTTGCGCGGATTGAGTCGGGCGACGGCTCGCACTCCGGCATTGCGACCGACGGTTTCAGGCGGTTCGAGATCGCCGGCGTGCAGCGCCGAGCTGTGGTCGTAGTCGGTCTCCATCGCCGTGCCTTCGCCAGCGATCGCCGACATCGAGAGACCGTGATGCGAGGCGAAATAGGCGCCCTGAAAACCGTGGCTTGTCACCAGCACGATGCCGCCGATGCCGGTCGAAGCCGAAGCGCCGTTTGACTTGGTAACGCCTTTCACGGCGAGGGCCGCGTCTTCGGCGGCGCGGGCAAGATCCTCGAGCCGCGTGACGCTCGGGAGATCGCGATCGACCAGGTCGAGGTCGGGAAAGTCGCGCGCAAGCAGTTCCGCGTCGGCCAGCCCGGCATATTTGTCCTCCGGCGCGGCTCTGGCCATGGCCATGGCGCGCTCGGCGAGCGCGGTGACATCGGCGGCAACGTCATTCGACGAGACCACGGCTTGCCGCCGGCCGACGAAGACCCGCAGACCCAGGTCGTCGCCTTCCGAACTTTGGCACTCCTCGACGGCGCCGTTGCGTAGCTCGACGGAAAGCGAAAACGAGCGCACGACGATCGCGTCGGCTTGATCGGCGCCGGCTGCCTTGGCCGCCGCGATCAGTTGTTCGGCGCGGGCGATCAGGCTGTTCTGGTCGAAAAGGTCGTTCGCAGATGCAGGCATGACGAGCAGGTCTTACGGACAATCGCGGCGCAGGGCTGTTCCCGGTTCGGGAAAAATGCGCCTCGCACTGCAAGGCTTTCTCAATCATGGTTCGCAACGTCCCGTCAATCATTCCAACGGGGCACCACTGATTAACCGAAAACATTAAGCGGACCGCGACGCAACTTTGCCATGGTCCGCGCCGGCGACCGGACAACGATAAGTTCGGCGCCGCGAGCGTTTGAGGCGTCAAATGCGAGACGGCGGATGTCCCGCCGGGTCGAGCCGCTGCGCGCGGCTCGACCCGTTCGCCCTGCCTGTTCGGTTCGCAACGGCCGACGACGCAGCCGACGACCGGATACGCGAGGTCGAGCTGCATCGGGAGCGCGTCATCCTGCGTCGGTCCGTTTCCGGCATGCGGATGGCGCTCAATCTGCCCATGACGGCCTTTTCCGGGGTCGGGCTCACCATCGTCGCGGTCGACGACCATGCCGCCATCGCGGTGATGCTCGCTCACCATGACGGAAATCTGAACCTGCCGCTGCATGTGACGGCGGAACCGGGCAACGCGATATCCGCATGGCAAGATTGGGCCGACGTGCTCGGCCTGCCATTGCTGATCGGTGACGAGCGCGGTGCCTGGCGTGCGCCGGTGGCGCGGCTTGGCGCGCTGCGCGTCGACCGACCGCGGCCGCGCCGACGGCGGCGAAGCGCCCTGCGGCAGCGCCGTCCGTCCATTCTCATGCGACGCACGCCCGGCAAGCTCTCCTCGGCAATGATCGTTCATCGCGGGGAGCGAGAGATCATTGCGCGCAACTAGAATCGATTGCGCTGATACGGATCGGTTCGTGCGCGGCGCAGCAATCCAGAGTTGAACAGGCCCGCCCTCGATCGCGTCATTGCCCCTCGCGGGGCTTTTCGCCATGACGGGCCCATATCGCGGCAATCCGCCGGCGCGCCGGTTTCCCGGCGATCTCGCATGCACACGCCGCGCGTTCCCGATTCGGCCCCGCGTCGGCCTGCTCGCGTCGCCGTGCGGCAGCGGGCGCGTGCGTGCGAGCGCACGGACGGTTCCGCCCGAAGGCGCGACGTCCCGTCCAAGTCGCTTCTGTCAGGCTATTTGCACCGCTGCAGCGCGAGCGTCGTACCGTACATTTCGAGCACGATATGATCGGTATCGATCTGCGTAAGCGTGAACTCGGTGTGCGGGTTGCTGACGAGGGCATTGGCGAAGGTATCGACGATGCGATAGCGCGACGGCCCCGCCGCCTGAACCGAGACGTTGCGGTAGTCCGGCGCGCCACCGTTGCTGTCGTGTCGCCGATCGCCGGTAAAGACGATCGTGCGCCGGTTGCGGCAGTCGACCGCGCCGGGGGCGCTGCTTGTGCTGACGCCCCACGCACCCGAGACCGGATAGGATGCGGCTCCGCACGGCACGGGCAACATTGCCGCCAAGGCGGCCGCCGTCATCAAAGCCCTGACCATGCGAAACAAAGTGGAGGCTCGTCTGGCCGAATGCAAGCGACGGAAGACGTGATGTTTAACGATCGTGTCGCGGGGACAGCCGCCGCCGAAGTTACCGCCGCGACAGGCGCTAGGTTTTAGCGCGATAGGCGGCCAGGAACGCGCGCACCGCCATGCCGACCACGTGGTCAACGCGCTCCCGCGGCGGCGGCGGCGCGAAATTGAACAGCATGGGTTTGAACAATGTTGCATGGCAGCACTCGATGAACTGCGCCGCGGCCACCTCGCAATCATCGATGACCAGCACACCGGCGTCGACCTGCGCCTTGAGATAGGCGGCGAGTTTGGCGATGCCGACCGCCGGGCCGCTTTCGTAGACCTTGCGACCGAGATCCGGCATGCGCTCGGCCACGGCAATCACGGTACGGAAGGAGGAAAGACGGGCGGGATCGGCAATGGCCTTTACGAAGGCCTTGCCGTGACGCAGCAGTACCGCTTCGACGTCGTGGTCGGAATGGTCGAATTCGAACACGTCTTGTGAGTGGACCGCGCATTCGCCGCGGACGATGGCTGCAAACAATTCGTCCTTGTCCTTGAAATAGACATAGAGCGTCCCCTTCGAGACGCCGGCGGCCTTGGCGATGTCCGCCATGCTCGCGGCATCGAAGCCCTTGGACAGGAACACCCGCCGCGCGCCGTCGATGATCTGGCGTCGCTTGACGCGATCGTCGGCAGCCTCCGGGGAGGTCGTCCGAGCGAGGTCCGCGGCCTCGGCCATCTGCCAATGCTCCTTTCCGCGATCAGAATAACGCCGAGCCCGACGGGGCGGCGAGGCCCCTTTACGCCTTTCGATCCATGACCGAACCGTTCGGTCAAAAAACGGTTGACTATTCTGCAGCGCAACATATGATGACCGAACCGTTCGGTCAATATTGCCGTCCTGGGTGAGGGAGCGATGATATGAAGCCGGAAGCGCTTGCAGGCAACGCCAATCCCTCCCTTGCACAGGGGAGGTCCGATGCCTGCGGATCGCGAGCCGTTCGACGCGCGGCGGACGCCGCCCGTCTCGGCGCCCTTCCGGATCATCGGCATGGGTCGGACGGCAACCACGATCCGGCCGATGCACCGACGCCTTTGGAGCCCGCGCCGATTGAACCGCCGGCGCGGCAGTTGAGGCGACCGCGGCCGTCTCCCGTTTCCGCGGCAAGAGGGCCCCTCCGCCGCCCTGGCTGGCGCCTGGTGTTCGGCGCCGCTGCACTTCTCGGCCTCTTCGCCGTCGGCTGGGTCGGCTACGATTATCTCACCGTCGGACGCTTCCTTGTGTCGACCGACGATGCCTATGTTCGCGCCGACACCACGACGCTGGCGGCCAAGGTGTCCGGCTATGTCAGCGCCATCCCGGTCGCGGACAACGCCTATGTCCGCGCCGGCGACGTCATCGCGCGCATCGACGACGGCGACTACCGTCTGGCGGCCGATGCCGCCGGGCAGAAAGTGGCGACCCAGCAGGCCGCGATCGATCGCATCGGTCGTCAGATTGTGGCGCAGCAGGCGGCGGTGGAAAAGGCCAGGGCCGAGCTTGCCTCAGCCCAAGCTGCTGCCGCGCGCGCGCAGTCGGAGCTCGATCGCCAGCAGGCGCTCGCAGGCAAGGAGTTCGCAACTAGGCAGACACTCGAGCAGGCGCTCGCCAATCGTGATCAGACCGCGGCCGCGGTCCGGGGAGCCGAGGCCGCTCTGCAGGCCGCGCAGGCGCAAATCGATGTATTGCGCGCGCAGCAACAGGAGGCAAGGCGAACGCTGCAGCAATTGCAAACGGCACTGGCGAAGGCCGAGCGTGACCTGTCCTTCACCGTTATCCGCGCGCCGATCGACGGCGTCATCGGCAACCGCGCGGTTCATGTCGGCGACTATGTGCAGACCGGCACGCGGCTCGCGAGCCTTGTTCCGATCGACAACGTCTATGTCGACGCCAATTTCAAGGAGACGCAAGTCGCGCGCATCAGGCCGGGCCAGCCGGCCGCGGTCAGCGTCGACGCGCTGTCCGGGCGCGCCATCGCCGGCACGGTCGCGAGCATTTCGCCCGCCTCCGGAGCCGTGTTTTCGCTGCTGCCGCCGGACAACGCGACCGGCAACTTTACCAAGATCGTCCAGCGGCTTGCCGTGCGTATCCGCCTGCCTGACAGCGTGACCGCACAAGGGTTGCTGCGTCCGGGCATGTCGGTCGTTGTGAGCGTCGATACCAAGTCGTCGAATGCGGACGGGTCGCGCCTTGGCTTCGGCGGCGCCGACACCGTGCCCCATTGGCAATCCGCTCGGTGGTGAGCCTGGTTGTGTCTAATGCCACCACCATGGACGTGCTCCCGGTCTCTGCTCAGTCCCCGATGAGCGGAGCCGGGAGCGCGGACCGCCTGCCGCCGCGGACGGTCGCCGCTTTTGTCGCCATGTGCTTCGGCATGTTCATGGCGATCCTCGACATCCAGATCGTCTCGGCATCGCTCTCCGAAATCCAGGCCGGCTTGTCGGCGTCGGCCGACGAGATCCCCTGGGTGCAAACGTCGTATCTGATCGCGGAAGTCATCGCTATTCCGTTGAGCGGCTTCCTCTCCCGCGCGCTGGGCACGCGCCTGCTGTTCACGGTTGCGGCGGCGGGCTTCACCTTCACGAGCTTCATGTGCGGCATGAGTTCCTCCATCGACGGCATGATCCTTTGGCGCGCGCTCCAAGGTTTCATTGGCGGCGGCATGGTCCCGACGGTCTTCGCCTCCGCCTATGTCATCTTTGCGGGTCCCCGGCAGAAGCTGGTGGCGCCGGTGGTCGGCCTGATCGCCACGCTCGCCCCCACGATCGGGCCGACCGTCGGCGGCTACGTCACCGATGCGCTGTCCTGGCACTGGCTCTTCTTCATCAACATCGTGCCCGGCCTAATTGTGACCGTTGCGAGCGCCCTGCTGATAGATTTCGACCGTCCCGATCTTTCGCTCTTTGCCCATTTCGACGGATGGGGCCTGATCTCGATGGCCGCGTTTCTCGGCGCGCTCGAATATGTGCTCGAGGAGGGACCGCGCTACCAATGGTTCGACGACCCGACGATCACCCTGTTCGCCGCCATTTCCGGGCTTTCCGCATTGGCCTTCTTCGGCCGAACGCTCACGGCGCGCGCGCCGATCGTCGACCTGCGTGCCTTCGCCAACCGCAATTTCGCGATCGGAAGCCTGTTTTCCTTTGTCCTCGGCATGGGCCTCTACGGCCTCACTTATCTCTATCCCGTCTATCTCGCGCAGATCCGCGGCTATGACGCATTGATGATCGGCAAGACCATGTTCGTCTCCGGACTCGCGATGTTCGTGTCGGCGCCGCTTGCGGGGCAGTTGAGTCAGAAAATCGACCCCCGCTGCGTGTTGGTCGCCGGCTTCCTCCTATTCGCGGCGGGTACCTGGCAGATGACGTCCGTCACCGAAGACTGGGACTTTTGGGAGCTGTTGTGGCCGCAGGTCTTCCGCGGCGTTGGGTTGATGTTCGCGATCGTGCCGGTGACCAACACTGCGCTCGGCACTCTACCGGCGGAAAGAATGAAAAACGCGTCCGGCCTGTTCAACCTGATGCGCAATCTCGGCGGCGCGATCGGACTTGCAATGATCAACACCGCGCTCAATGAACGCATGGACCTTCATCTCGCGCGCCTGCACGAGGCCGTGACCTGGTCGCGGGTTCCGGCGGTCGAGAGACTCGACCAGCTGGCGCGGCAGTTCCAGGGCTCCGACGCGCCGCTGATGGCTCTCAAGGAGCTGACGATCATGGTCCGCCGGCAAGCAGGGGTGATGAGTTTTGCCGACGTGTTTTTGATGCTCACGGTGCTGTTTGGCGCGCTTGCGGCCGCCGGCTTGGTCATGAGACGGCCGCGGTCCGCGAGCAGCGGCGCAACGCATTAGCCCGGCTCATGAGTCCGCGGCCGCAAGCGGCCTGGGAACGACAAATACCCAGAAATAATCGCGCGAAGAACGACGGATGCCATGGGGTGTTTAATGCCGATCGTCCGGTCTTCCGTATCCCCCCGCCGTCGGCGTCTGTATGATGACGGCCTCGCCGGCATCGATCACGGTTTCATCGCAGCCCTGCAGCCGCTCCAGGCGACCGTCCTTGCGCCGCACCCAATTCTCGCCGACCTGACCGGGCTCACCGCCGGCGAGCCCGAAGGGAGGCACGCGCCGATGGCCTGACAGGATCGTGCAGTGCATTCTTTCAAGGAAACGAATCGTGCGGCGCACTCCGTCGCCGGCGTGCCACTTGCCTTTCCCGCCCGAGCCTGGGCGTATATGGAAGTCTTCGAGTACCACTGGATAGCGGAATTCCAGGATTTCCGGGTCGGTGAGCCGCGTGTTGGTCATGTGCGTGTGCACCGCGTCGGTGCCGTTGAAGCCGGGTCCGGCGGGGGAACCGGAGCAGATCGTCTCGTAGTATTGATATTTGTCATTGCCGAAATTCAGATTGTTCATGGTGCCCTGCGCCGCGGCCAGCGCGCCGAGGGCGCCGAACAGGCAATTCGTCACCGCCTGCGAGGTCTCGACATTGCCGGCGACCACGGCGGCCGGATATTCCGGCGAGAGCATCGACTTCTTTGGGATGATGATATTGATCGGGCGGAGGCATCCGGCGTTCATCGGGATGTCGTCGTCGACCATCACACGGAAAACATATAGGACGGCCGCGCGCGTCACCGGCTCCGGTGCGTTGAAATTGTTCGGCTGCTGCGGGCTGGTGCCGGTGAAATCGACGGTTGCTTCGCGTTTCTTCTTATCGACCGTGATCTTGACCTTGATCACGGTTCCCTGATCCATCTCGTAGGAAAACTCGGAGTCGTGCAGTCGGTCGATCACGCGGCGCACACTCTCCGCCGCGTTGTCTTGCACGTGCTGCATGTAGGCCTTGACCACCGGAAGGCCGAATTGCGCAACCATTTTGCGCAGCTCGGCGACGCCCTTTTTGTTGGCGGCGATCTGCGCCTTGATATCGTTGATATTCTGAATGGGATTGCGTGCAGGATATCTGCCCTGCGTGAGCAGCGCCATCAGCTCCTTCTCGCGAAAGCGACCGCGATCCACCAGCTTGAAATTGTCAAACAGCACGCCTTCCTGTTCGATCGTCGTCGCATTCGGTGACATCGAGCCGGGCGAGATTCCACCGACATCGGCATGATGTCCGCGCGAGGCGACCCAGAAAAGGATGCGGCGTTTGTCGTCGTCGAAGACCGGGGTACAGACTGTGATATCGGGAAGATGCGTGCCGCCATTGTAGGGTGCGTTGATCGCGTAGACGTCGCCCGGTGCGATTTTTCCTCGGTTCTCGCGGATGATGGTTTCGACCGCCCGATCCATGGAGCCGAGATGGACGGGCATATGCGGCGCGTTGGCGACGAGCGAGCCGTCGGCATCGAAGATCGCACAGGAGAAATCGAGCCGCTCCTTGATGTTCACCGAATAGGCGGTGTTCTGAAGCGACACGCCCATCTGCTCGGCGATCGACATGAATAGGTTGTTGAAAACCTCGAGCATTACGGGATCGGCGTGCGTGCCAATCGGCTCTTTGCGGTCGGGTTTCTTGACGCGCGTCAGCACGAGGTGGTTCTTCGCCGTCAACTCCGCCTGCCATCCCGACTCGATGACGATGGTCTGATGCGGCTCGATGATGATGGCCGAGCCCTTCACCTTGGCGCCCGGCTTGAGCTGATCGCGCGTATAGACATTGGCGTCGTGCCACCGGCCCTGGGAGAAGAAGCGTGTTCGCCGCGCTGGTTTGGGCAGCTTGACGCGGACGCGCCTTAAGCCGCGCTCCCGGAACCGGGCGCCCCCACCCACCGCCTCCACCGATACCGCTTCCACCACGAGCTCCTTGGCGCGATCGATAAAGCCGAAACGCGACTTATGTGCTCTTTCGAACGCGCGTTGCATGGCGATGAGGGGACCGGCCGGGACGACGAGCGGCGTATCGGTCCCGGCATAGCGGATATGGGCGCGCTTGAAGATCTTGATTCTGCGCGCGGGCACGCCTTGCGCGGCCACCTCGGCCTTTGCCTCCCGGCCGAGCGCGTCGCCCGCCTTGCGCAAGCCGGCCAGCGCCTTGGCGCCGAAGGGCAGCTCGATGGCCTGTTCGCGCGTCGCTCTGATGTCGGCAAGCCCCATGCCGTAGGCCGAAAGGAGCGACGAAAAGGGATGGATCAGCACCTTGGTGATCCCAAGCGCGTCGGCAACCATGCAGGCATGCTGGCCGCCCGCACCCCCGAAACAGTTGAGCGCATAGCGTCTCACGTCGTAACCGCGTTGGACCGAAATCTTCTTGATCGCGTTCGCCATGTTCTCGACCGCGATCTTGATGAATCCGTCGGCGACCTCCTCGGGTGTCTTGCCGCCGACCTGTTGCGCAAGGTCGACGAAAGCATTGCGCACGGCGTGGGCGTCGAGCGGCAGATTCTGCGACGGCCCGAAAATCTTCGGGAAGAAATCCGGAATGAGCTTGCCGACCATGACATTGGCGTCGGTGACGGCGAGCGGCCCGCCGCGGCGATAGCATTTCGGCCCGGGATTGGCTCCCGCGGAATCGGGGCCGACGCGGAAACGCGCCCCGTCAAAATGCAGTATGGAGCCGCCGCCCGCCGCCACGGTGTTGATCAGCATCATCGGTGCGCGCATGCGTACCCCGGCGACCTCGGTTTCGAAGACGCGTTCATATTCGCCGTCATAGTGCGAGACGTCGGTGGAGGTTCCGCCCATGTCGAAGCCGATGAGGCGGTCGAATCCCGCTTGTCTGCCGGTCTGCGCCATTCCGACGACGCCGCCGGCAGGTCCCGACAGGATTGCATCCTTCCCTTGAAACAGTTCCGCGGCGGTCAGCCCGCCGGAGGACATCATGAACATGAGGCGCGCGCCCGACGCGCCGCTGTCCAGCGCTCGACTGACCTGCGCCACATAGCGCCGCAGGATGGGCGACAGATAGGCATCCACCACCGTGGTGTCGCCGCGGCCGACCAGTTTAATGAGGGGCGAGACCTCGTGGCTCACCGACACCTGCGCAAATCCCATCTCTCGCGCGAGTGCGGCCACTCGGCTCTCGTGTTCGGGATAGCGGTAGGCATGCATGAATACGATTGCGACCGAGCGAATCCCGTCGGTCCGTGCGGTTTCGAGATCGCGTCGCACGGCGGCAAGATCGGGGGTGCGTTCGATGGTCCCGTCCGCACGTACGCGTTCGTCAACCTCGATCACGCGCTCGTAGAGCATCTCCGGCTTGATGATCTCGCGCGCAAAGATCTTCGGGCGCGCCTGGTAGCCGATCTTCAACGCGTCGCGGAAACCCTTGGTGATAACCAGCAGCGTGCGTTCGCCCTTGCGCTCGAGCAACGCATTGGTGGCAACCGTCGTGCCCATCTTGATGGTGCCGATCATACCCTTCGGGATAGGCTCGCCGGCGCCGAGGCCGAGCAGATCGCGGATGCCTTGGACAGCGGCATCCGCATAGGCTTCCGGATTCTCGCTGAGCAGCTTGTGTGCGACCAGCGAACCGTCAGGGCGCCGCCCGATCACGTCGGTGAAGGTGCCGCCGCGGTCGATCCAGAAATCCCAGCTCTTCGTGCCGCTCCTTGCCGCCATGTTCGACGTCCTTGGCGCTGGCGCCGCCAAGCGCGGGCGGCTCCATGCTTGTCCGCGGACACTAAGCCAAGACCACGGTGCGGCCGCAAGGCCAAGCTTGAAGGAGAGTTCGTTCAACGCCGATTGTCACCGCGCATGCCGCGGCAGACCCGCGCCGGTCGGTCTGCGGCCGGCGAGGTCGCGGCCCCGGCGAGGCGGCGGTGCCGGCGCCTCGCCGCAACGGCATGATCGGCACCCGCAACGCCGCCACGCGACCTTTGCCGGCGATGGTGCGAATCTGCCTTAAGGCATGCCCGCGACCGCCGTGCCTGTCACGGCCGCGACCGTTCGCGCGATAGACCCGGTGGGCGTCGATCTTCGGTTCCGAAACCCATGCCCGACGCACCAGGTTCGGGCTTTGGGGCCACCCCCGCCGTCATTTTTGATGTTCGATGCGCATCGCCCTCCTGCTGATGGCGATGTTCCCCGCGACAGCCATCTGGCACGGCGCCACCATGCGGGACATGACGTGGCGGGTTACGCCGCTGCCCATGGTATGATGTTGCGGTCCGGTTGGGACCCCGGGGGACGCGTCACCATGGGAGTACCGCAGACCCGTTATGCCAAGAGTGGCGATGTTCGCATCGCCTATCAGGTGATCGGGAACGGGCCGGTCGATCTGGTGTTCGTCCCGGGCTACATCTCCCATCTTGATCTGCATTGGGAAGATCCTGGCTTCACCCATCTGATGACACGGCTTGGCGCATTCACGCGCCTGATCATGCTGGATAAGCGGGGAACTGGCCTCAGCGACCGTGTCGACATTCAGCATCTGCCGTCGCTCGAGACACGCATGGACGACGTGCGTGCGGTCATGGACGCGGTGGGCAGCCGGCGGGCCGTGTTGCTCGGTGCATCCGAGGGCGGACCGATGTCCATATTGTTTGCCGCCACCTATCCCGTGCGGACCCGCGCGCTGGTGCTCTACGGTAGCTATGCGCACTTCCACACCTGGGTGCTGTCGCGCGAGAATCTGGAGGATTTCATTCGCGGAATCGAAGCCATATGGGGAACCGGAGCAAGCGTCGCGCGCTTCGCGCCTGAACAGGCCAAGGACGAGCATTTTCACGCCTGGTGGGCGCGCTACGAGCGTTTCGCGGCCAGTCCAACCGCCGCGGTGGCGCTCGCGCGCATGAACGCAGCGATTGACGTTCGCGCGATACTGCCGGCCATACGCGTGCCGACACTGGTGATTCACCGCACCGATGACGCACGCGTCAAATTTGCCGGCGGGCGCTACCTTGCCGAGAAGATCGCCGGCGCGCGTTTTGTGGCGGTTGCCGGCCGTGACCATCCAATCTGGACCGGCGACGTCGACAGTGTGGTGGACGAGATCGAGGAGTTTCTGACCGGCATGCGGCCGGCACCGGCCCCCACGCGCGTCTTGGCGACGCTGATGATCGCGCGCCTCGCGGGAGCCGAGCAGGCCGCGGCGCGATTCGGTGATCGCGCGTGGAGTGAACGTCTCCAGGCGCTGCGCTCGACGGCCGATGGATTGATTGCGCGGCACGGCGGACTTCTGTTCGCGTCGGGTGCGGAAGAACTGCGTGCGCGCTTTGACGGGCCGGCGCGCGCCGTTCGCTGCGCACTCGCACTGGTGGAGGCGGCGGGCGGCTTGGCGATCCCGATGGCCTGCGCCGTGCATACCGGCGAGGTCGAGATCGGTCACGACGCGGTCTCCGGTTTCGCCCTGCATGTTGCGATACGTATGGTCGCGCATGCGGCGGCAGGCGAGGTTTTGGTGTCGGGCGTCGTCACCGATCTCGTTGCGGGATCAGGCCTGCATTTCGCCGAACGCGGCCATGAAAGCGTGGAGGGCATGGGAGATCTCCGTCTGTTGGTAGCGGTCAGGGAACAGCATCTCGAACCGCTGCGACGCGTGTCCGCAACCTCTTCGCTCGATACGCTTACGTCCCGCGAGCGCGAGGTTTTGGCGCTCGTCGCCGAAGGCATGAGCAACGCCGCCATCGCTGTGCGGTTGAAATTGAGTCCACACACCGTCAAGCGCCACGTCGCGAACATCCTGCTCAAGCTTGATCTGCCGACGCGCGCGGCCGCCGCCGCGCTGGTCGGGCGCGCCCCGCGCGGGTTGTAGCCCGGTGGCCCGAACGGGCCATCCTGCCATGAGCCGCTCAGGCGAAGCGGGGTGAGGCGCTTTGCGTGCAATGTCATCCGCGCCGGGTCGAGCACCCGGGGCATGAAAGGAGGATGACATGCGACGGACAACGGGCATTGGGATTACGCTAGCCACCGCGGCGCTGATCGGCATGCTCAGCGGGGCGGCAGAATGGGTCAGGAGCGAGGAGGTATCGGCGCAGGCGACTTATCGCGATATCGATCAGACGCTGGGATCGGTACCGAGCTTCTTCAAAGCATTCCCGGAATCGGCAATCGCCGGGGCCTGGTCGGAATTCAAGTCGGTGCAGCTCGCCAAGACGAAGCTCGATGCCAAGACCAAGGAGCTTATCGGCCTCGGCGTGGCGGCGCAGATCCCCTGCCAGTACTGCATCTATTTCCACACCGCCGCCGCCAAAGCCAGCGGCGCGACCGATCAGGAAATCAAGGAGGCCGTGGCCATGGCCGCCCTGGTGCGCCACTGGAGCACGGTGCTCAACGGTCTTGAGATCGACCTCAACGGATTCAAGCGCGAGGTGGATACCGTCATGCAGGCGGCCGCGGCAAAAAGCAAGCCGACGGGGATCAGGTAGTTGCAATCGCGGTCGTGCCGTCGCCGACATCTCGGCGGCGGCAGACGACGCAGATCACGAGGGGCGACCATGACCGCAAAAACCCGCGCCGTAACCTGTGCCGACATCAAGCATGCGATCGAAACTCGGGACGGACGCATGCTGGCGAATTTCTACTCCGACGATGCACATGTGAGGATCGTTGACCGCAACAACACGCCGAGCAGGCCGCGCGAGGTAAAGGGCAAAGCGGCAATCAGCGTATTCTGGAGCGACATCTGCAGTCGTGTCATGACCCACCAGGTGGACTTATGCGTGGCGGAGGGTGACCGGCTCGCCTTCAGCCAAGCCTGCACCTATCCGGACGGTGCGCGCGTGTTGTGTCTGGCGATCTGCGAACTTAAGGGCGGCAAGATCGCACGGCAGACCCTGGTACAGGCGTGGGATGAATGATGCGCCGACAAGCGCTGGCGCATGCCCGGCGCCGGCTTCTCGGTCCGCGGGCGGGCCGCGCATCGACGCGGGCGCCGGTCACGCTGGTCATGGTCGAGCCCGTCGGGCGGGGGCTTTCTTGGGCGATGAACCGTGTGAAGCCGTGCCGGCTTGGGCTTGCCGCAGGATGCCGCGTCGTCTTTCCGGGTGAGCGGGTCGCCACGGGGTGAGAAAGCGCGCCGCAGGCGCGGCCGCCGCTTGCAGGGATCACCTGCGGGCGACCTGCATGCGTTGACCGATGACCACCGCGATCACGACCGCGGCGGCGAAGGCGAAACTCGCAAGCCGCAACGGCTCGCCGTTGACGAGCGCCGCGAGCGCCACGATCACGAAGGGCTGCAGCAGCATCAATTGGCCGACGCGCGCCACGCCGCCCATGGCCATGGCCGCGTTGAACACGAAGAAGGCGAAGAACTGGCTGACGAAGCTCACATAGACGAAGCCCGCCCAAGCCTCGGACGTCACGTGAGAGAAGCTCGGCGGCCAGAGCCAGAGGGTCGCCGTCGCCGATAGCGGCAGGAACAGCGCCACCTGCCAGCAGATCACCTCCCAGCCGGGGAGACTGCGGCTCAGCCGTCCCGACAGGGTATAGCCGAAGGCGGCCGACACAATTGTGCCGAGGAGGAACAGGTCGCCAAGCGCGACTTGGGGAGATCCCTCCTCGCGCAGGACGAAGGCGACGACGATCGCCGCTCCCCCCAGGCTGGCAAGCCAGAAACCGGCGCTCGGACGCTCGTGCGCGATCAGCGCGGCCACGGCCACGGTGGCGAGCGGAATGATTCCGAGCACCACGCCGCCATGCGTTGCCGGCACGCGCGTCATCGCGAAGGCCATCGACACGGGAAAGCCGACGATGGTGAAGAGCGCGGTGAGCAACAGCTCGCCGCACAATTTGCGCGGCGGCAGCGGGCGGCGCAGCACCAGAAGGACGATGACGCCGGCAATGCCGGCGACTGCCGCGCGCGCGGCGCTCAGGAACAGTGGGTCGATGGTCGGAACGGCAAGTCGTGTCGCCGGCAGCGTGCCGCCGAACAGCAGGACGCCCGCGCAGCCGAGCGCGAGACCGAGTTTTTCACGACGACTGAGCGACATGCGGGAGGCGGCATGCTGGCGCAGGACCCCGAATGGCCGGAACCGGTTTTCGAGGCCGGATCATGCGCCACGACGATTGTGGGCGAGCGGAGCCGTCCAATCTAAACGGATCTCGCGTCGGCGCAACGCGGCCTGCGGGCAAATTCCGGGATCCGCACACTGGCGGAGGCCCGACGGGTTTTGCCGCCGGGCCTCCTTTGCTTGATCAGCCGGCCTGTAAGCCGGGTTCTGTATGGCCTGCGGCAGACCGCAGGCGTGACGGCCATTCCTCTGGTACGCCGGTCGCCCGGCGCATCAAGCAACCTACCCGAACGGCAGATCCGGACCGATGATCCGACCGCATCTCCGCTCGCGCGGGGCGCGGTCGCGCCGTTCCTATTCGGTCTTGCTCCCGGTGGGGTTTGCCGTGCCGCTTCCGTTGCCGGAAGCGCGGTGCGCTCTTACCGCACCGTTTCACCCTTGCCGCGGCGCCAAGACGAGGGTGCCGCGGCGGTCTGTTTTCTGTGGCACTGTCCCTGGGTTTTGCCCTGAGGGCTCCTCCCGCCGGACGTTATCCGGCACCGTCGATCCGTGGAGCCCGGACTTTCCTCCCCGGCCGCCTTTCGGCCCTGGCGCGGAGCGGCCGTCCGGCCGACTGACCTTGATAGGGATGGGGGCTGGCCGACCGGGCGTCAAGCGCGCGGCCGAAAAATTTGCCTTGGACCCAGAAAATCCCGGCGACAAAGACCTTGCGGGCCGCAGCGCGGGGTTGACGTCAGCCGACAGGCCGCCATTGCCCCCCGCACCCGGTCCTCGAGCGCCAAAAGGCGGGCACGGAGCGCCGCACTCCTGCGCCAACGCGCGCTGTCGATGATCGCCTCGATGGCGGCAAGCGACAGATCGCGTGCTTCGCCGACCCGGTCATTCTGTTGCGGCTGCGCGCGCACGGGCATCCTCCTCCTTCGGAAAGGTCGTGCCGGCATCATAAATTGTTCCTTCTCGATGATAATATGATATTACTACCATTAATTTATTCCTTTAAGGAACAGATAGCATGGAAGCCGCCTCCGACCTGCGCGTTTTCGTGCGCGTCATGGAACGCGGCAGTTTTTCGGCCGCGGCGCGGGATCTTGGCCTGACGCCCTCGGCGGTGTCGAAGCTCATGTCCAGGCTTGAAGATCGTCTCGGGGCCCGGCTCATGGAGCGCAGCACCCGCCGTCTTGCGCTCACGCCCGAAGGCGAAGGCTTTCTCGCCCGCGCACGGCGCATCGTGCGCGACATCGAGGATGCCGAGGCCGAGGTCATGCGCGCGCGCGGTGCGCCACGCGGTGAATTGCATGTCAATGCGGGAACCGCCTTCGGCTTGCACCAATTGGCCCCAGCGCTTGCCGAATTTCTGGCGCGCTATCCCGAGATCGATGTGCGGCTCACGATCACCGACCGCTTGGTCGATCTCATCGACGAGCAGGCCGACATTGCCGTGCGCTCCGGCCACATCCCGCAAGGCTCGTACGTACGACGCAGGCTGGTCGAACTGCAGCGCGTCATCTGCGCATCGCCGGATTATATCGCCCGGCGCGGCGCGCCGCGCAGCGCGGAGGATCTCAGAGATCACGATTGCATCCTTGTCGCCGGCCCCGGGCTCGACCGTTGGCCCTTCAAGACCGCCGGCCGCATCGACGTCGTCGCGATTCATCCACGCGTGACGACGGACGACGCGGAAGCCGCCTTGCGGCTGGCGATCGGCGGCGCCGGCATTATTCGCATGTCGGATGTGATCGTGGGCGAGCCGCTGCGCAGGGGTCTTTTGGTGCCGCTTCTCGTCGACAGTCATCACGTCGAGCCATATCCGCTTTCGGTGATTTTCCCGCCCGGACGCCAGCGTCTGCCGCGCGTGGCAGTATTCATCGATTTTCTTTACAAGCGCTTCGCCGGCGCGCCCTGGCGTCGCGCCGCCGGGTCGTAAACCTGTCGGTTTGGGGCTTGCGTCGACGGCGGGTTAATGCGGCGGTGGGAGCCGGAAAATCATCGAGGCGTTGTCATCGTCATCGTGAGCCCGTGACCGTGATTCCGCCGTTGCCCGTTGGCAGGATTTCCGCGGCGGAGGCGGAAAAGCGCACTATGTCTCCGTGGCGCGTGCGGCCTCAGCGATGCAGCGGCGTCGCGGCCGATCGGGACTGTTGTGGCGGGAAAGCCCGTCGCGCCGGGCCGCGGAATGAATCGCGGAGCAGATCTCGGCGAGCGTGACCCGTCATTGCGAACGCATTGCGAGTGCGGCGAGGCAATCCCGAATTGACGATGCCGAGGCTCGATTGCTTCATCCCCTTGCCGGGCACCCACGCAACGACGGGGGCGTTTCAATCCGATCGGAACCGGTGCTATGCGAACGGTTTGGGCCGCGTCTCCGTGAGCGCACGCAAGGTCAGCACGGTCGAGGCGTCGGCAACGCCGTCGACGCGTGCCGGCCGGAAATGACGCTGGAAAGCGGTGACGACCGCGCGCGTCGCCTCGTCATAGACTCCGCTCTCGGCAAGCCCGTAGCCGTAGTCGCGCAACGCGCGCTGCAGGCGCGTGACGCTCTCGCCGCGGTCGCCGAGTCTGAGCACGCCACCCTCGATGTCGACCGGCGCCGGCCTGACCCAATGTCCGATGCCCGATTCACTCAGGAGCTGCCACGGAAATTTCTCTCCGGGATCCTGCTTGCGCATGGGCGCGACGTCGGAATGTGCGAGCACGCGGTCGGCGGCGATCGGCCCACGTCGCGTCAGGATCGATTTGCAAAGTGAGATCACGGCGGCAATCTGGCGCAACGGAAACTCCGCATAGCCGAACTCGTGACCGGGATTGACCACCTCAATCCCGATGGAGCGCGAGTTGATGTCCGTCTCGCCCGCCCAAGAAGAGACCCCCGCGTGCCAGGCACGCCGTTCCTCCGGCACGCATTGCACGACGCGCCCGTCCTCGAACACGACATAATGCGCCGAGACTTTGCTGGTCGGCGAACACAGCTGCTTGAGCGCCGCCTCCCCGTTTTGCATGCCCGTATAATGGAGGAGAATCATGTCGGGCGGCCCGCCGATACGCATGTCATGATTGGGCGAAGGCACGACCTCGGAGACGATGAAGGAATCCGGTTGGAACTGCGGCATGATCAACGGAAGCTTTGGGTGAAGGCGCAGCAATGCGCCGCCGCACCGTGCAATGCAAGGCCGCAAAATTCAAGCCGCAGCGGCGTCCGCACGACGCGGAATGCCGCCGCAGCTTGTTCGAGCCTATGGATCCGCTTTCAGCGGCCTGTCGGCGCTCCGCCCGGCGGACGCATGCCGCCCGGCGCGGCGCCGGTCGTGGCGGGACGCGGTGGTGTGTAGGGCGCGAAGTTCTGCGCTTGTTTGAGTTCGTCCTGGCCGACCGAGAGCTTGAGCCGATCGGTGCCGCCGTTCGCGCCCGGCACGACGTCGAAGGAGCCTGGGGTCAATGCCACCTCCTTGGCGCCCATGCCCAAGAAGCCGCCGACGCTCACCACGTAGGCGTCGATCTTGCCCGACCGGTCGAACAAGATGTCGGTGACGGCCCCGATCTTCTTGCCGTCGGCACCGATCACTTCGGTGCCCTTGAAGTTGGACGCCAACCATTGGTCCGGTCGCTGCGCGGCGACGAATTGAGGTTTGCCGACGCTCCGGGCCTGTTCCGCCGTCGGCGCGGCGGTGGTTCCCGCCGGGACCGAGTTCGTCTGGGCACCTGCGCTGGCCACGAGCAGCGCCGATAGCGCGACGCCATAGACGATCGGGATCGGTGAGTTGCGTTTTTTCATCGCTTCGCCTCCTTTGCGGGGCGACGGGAACCCGCCACGCACGACTGGCAAGGGAACCGCCGACGGGCGCCGGCGCCTCATGCCGCGCCAACTCCTCGTCGCGGGCGCCGGTTCCTCTGCCGCGCCCGCCGATTGGGTCTGCGCTGCAGACATTGCCGGGCGGCGGGGCCTTCCCCGGCAACAGATCCTTAAGTTTAAGCGCCGTTAATAGCGGGAAGCGCGCATCAGCGCCTGACCGGCCAAGGTGGGCGCGATGCTTCGTTGACGCCCATAATATCCCATGTTATCCCATAAAACGACGTGCGAGCTGGCGACGGGCTCAGGGGACGACGACACCCGTTGGAAGTGCATTGGCCCGTCCGCCGCGGGTCGATGGGGACTTCGGGTCGTCGCGCGGGATGCGGGTGATGGACCGCTTCGTCGCCAATTTCACGCTGCGACTCGACGCGAAAGGACGTGTCTCGATTCCCGCTTCCTACCGCTCGGTCTTGGCGCGCGATGGGTTCGATGGACTCTATTGTTATCCCGCTCTTGCCCTGCCGGCGATCGACGCGGGAGGCAATGCGCTCATGGCGGAGATCGCAACGCTGATTGGCCGGTATCCGCCCTTCTCGCAGGAGCGCGAGCGGCTCGCGCTCGCACTCTACGGCACGAGCGAGACGCTCCGGCTCGACGGCGAGGGGAGGGTCGTGCTGAGCGAGAACCTGAAGCGGCATGCCGGCATCGCCGGCGAAGTCGCTTTCGTCGGCCTTGGTCACAAATTCCAGATCTGGGAGCCGAGTCGATTCAAGCGCGAGCTTGCGGAGGCCACGCAAATGGTGCGCGCGCTCAAGGCCGGCCTCGGCTCCGCGGCGGCGCAAGAGGCGCCCGGAGCACGGGAATGACGGTGGGCGGCGACAGCTCTCGCGCTGTCGCAGGCGGACCCGCCCTCCACATTCCCGTGCTCAGCCGCGCCGCGGTCGAGCTTCTCGCTGTTCGCGACGGCGGTGTCTATATCGACGGCACTTTCGGCGGCGGCGGCTATGCGCGGGAAATGCTTGCGGCGGCGGACTGCCGCGTGATCGGCATCGATCGCGATCGCACCGCGGTGGCGCTGGGCGCCGATTTGGTCGCGCAGGCACGCGGCCGCCTCGTGCTGGTCGACGATCGCTTTTCTCGTCTTGACGCCGTGGCACGCGCATTCGGTTTCGCGGCGGTCGACGGCGTGGTGCTGGATCTCGGCGTCTCCTCCATGCAGCTCGATACTCCGGCGCGCGGCTTTTCGTTCCGGCACGACGGTCCGCTCGACATGCGGATGGCCGGCGACGGGATAAGCGCGGCCGATCTCGTCGCACGTGCGGACGAGCGGGCGCTTGCCGCCATCATCGCCACGCTCGGCGAAGAGAAGCATGCCCGTGCCGTCGCGCGTGCCATCGTCAAGGCGCGGCAAAAGGCGCCGATTGCGACCACGCGCGCCCTGGCCGAGGTCGTTGCCTCGGTGGTACCGGCACGCGCCGGCTCGATACATCCCGCGACCCGCACGTTCCAGGCCCTGCGCATGGCGGTGAATGACGAGCTGCGCGAGCTTGCGGGCGCGCTGCTCGCCGCCGAGCGCGTGCTGAAACCCGGCGGACGCCTCGTCGTGGTGTCGTTCCATTCCCTGGAAGACCGTATGGTCAAGACCTTCATCGTTGACCGCAGCCGGTCGACAAGCGGTTCGCGACACACGCCGGAATTGGGTAGGCCGGCGCCCAGTTTCCGTTCCCTCACGCGCCGCCCGCTGAGTGCGGGTATCGAGGAGGTCGCGCGCAATCCGCGCGCCCGCTCCGCCAAGCTGCGCGCAGCCGAGCGTCTTGCGGCACCGGCGCGCGCCGAGCCGCCGCCGTTACCGCCTTTGCCCGCGATCGAGGACATTGCGAGGGAACGCTGACCGATGCGTGTTCTCAATTTTCTGGTGATTGCGGCGCTGATTGTTGCCGCGGCCGCGGTCTACAAGATCAAATTCGATTCGACCCTGCAGGCGGAGAAGGTCGCCAAACTGCGCGACGCGATCCGCGAGCAGCGCGATGCGATCGCCTCCTTGCGCGCGGAATGGGCGCGCCTGGCCACGCCGTCGCGCATTCAAAGCCTGGCCGAGCGGCACCTGAAGCTGGAGCCGGTCAAGCCCACCCAGTTCGGCGACTTCTCGGATCTACCCGAACGGTCGCCGCAGCTCGCGCCGCCGACGGCGAAGGATCCGATCGGCGCCATGCTGGCGGACCCCGACGTGACCGGCAGCGTTCCCGCCGCCCCGGCAAGGCAGGAGCCATGACGGCGATGTCGGTCCATGCCGTCGCCGGCCCGACTCGCTGGCAGCGAGTGGCGCACGCGTTGCTTTACGGCCGCGGCGTTGATCGTAACGCCAAGGCCAAGGCGCGGCTCGGGCTGGTGCTGCTCGCATTCGCGAGCCTCTATTGCGTGATCGCGGTGCGTCTGGTGCTGTTCACCTCCGCCGCGAACGATCGCGGCGGTCGCCACTCGGTCTCGCAGGACGCGGTCGCGACCGCACGTCCGGATATTCTCGACCGCAATGGGGCGATCATCGCCACCGACGTCAAGGCACCTTCGCTTTATGCGGAACCGCGGAGAGTCATCGACGTCGACGAGGCCGAGGAACTGCTCACCGCAACCTTGCCTGATCTCGACGCCAGGGAGCTGCGCGAGCGTCTCGCGTCCCGGCGCGGCTTCGTCTGGCTCAAGCGCGAGATTACGCCCCGCCAGGAAGAAGAAATTCGCCGCCTCGGCATTCCCGGCATCGGATTTCTCAACGAGAACAAACGCGTCTATCCCAATGGCCCCACCGTCTCGCAGGTGATCGGGCTCGTCGACATCGACAACAAGGGGATCGCCGGGATCGAGCAATGGCTCGACAATCAGGGTCTCGCGGCGTTGCACATGGCGGGGCTGGCGACTGATCGGCTGCAGCGGCCGGTCGACCTTTCGCTCGATCTTCGCGTGCAGTTCGCGCTGCGCGACGAGCTCGCCAAGGCGCGCGAGAAGTACCGCGCCAAGGCCGCCGCGGGCGTCGTTCTCAATGTCAACACCGGGGAAGTGGTGGCGCTGGTATCGGAGCCGGACTACGACCCCAACAATCCGCGCGAAGCGGCCGATCCTGATCGCATCAACCGTATCACCACGGGCGTCTA
The DNA here is from genome assembly GCA_019689975.1 of Pseudolabrys sp. Lineage (GTDB taxonomy): Bacteria > Pseudomonadota > Alphaproteobacteria > Rhizobiales > Xanthobacteraceae > Pseudolabrys. The sequence goes on along the minus strand of JADGGK010000003.1, from coordinate 32,712 downwards.
TGAGATGGGCTCCACATTCAAGGCGCTCACGCTCGCCATGGCGCTCGACAGCGGCCGCGTCACGCTGAATTCCACTTTCGATGCCCGCATGCCGCTGCGTTACGGCAAGTTCACGATTCACGATTACCACGCGCAACGTCGCGTGCTCAGCGTCCCGGAGATTTTCACCTACTCCTCCAATATCGGCACCGCCCGCATGGCGCTCTCACTCGGCGTCGAGTACCACAAGGCGTTCCTCAAGAAGATGGGCCAGCTCGACAAGCTGCACACCGAATTGCCGGGCATGGGCGAACCGCTATACCCGAAGAAGCATTGGGGCGAACTCAACACCATAACCATTGCCTTCGGTCACGGCCTTTCGGTCACGCCATTGCAGGCGGCGATGGGCGTCGCGGCAACGGTCAATGGCGGGCTCCTGATCACGCCGACCTTCCTCAAGCGCACCCGCGAGCAGGCCTTGGACGTCGCCACGCGCGTGCTCAAGCCGGAGACGAGTCAGAAGATCCGCTATCTGATGCGGCTCAATGCGGAGAGGGGAACGGCGCGGCATGTCGATATCCCCGGCTATTACGTCGGCGGCAAGACCGGCACCGCCGAAAAGGTGATCAACGGCCGCTATGCGAAGAACCGGCTGATGACCGATTTCATGGCGGTATTGCCCGCGGACAAGCCGGAATATTTGCTGCTCATCATGCTCGACGAGCCGCAGCCCACGCCGGAAACCCATGGCTATGCGACCGCCGCCTGGAATGCCGGTCCGACGGCGGCCAAGGTCATCGCGCGGGTGGCGCCGTTGCTCGGGATTATGCCCCGCTTTCAGTTGCCGGATGCAGAACATTTGATCCTGGCCAAGGCGACCGAAACTCGCTAGTGCATCGACCGCTCGCGTGCGCCATTCCCGACCCGTTCCCGCGCGGGCTGGACCGAAGGTCGGGAGGTCGGCACCCGACCTTTCACGGCACTGCGTCCCGGATGTTGCGGGGAAGGTGAAAGGATGGCGATGAAACTTGCGGATCTTGCGCTGACCGAGGCCCGTTTCGAGCCACGTTTCGCATGCGTCGAACTTGCCGGCCTGGCCGCCGACAGCCGCAAGGTCAAACCCGGTGAGCTATTCGTGGCCGTTCCCGGGACAAAAACCGACGGCACGCGGTTCATCGGCGCCGCGATTGCGGCCGGGGCGGCGGCGATCGCCGCCGAACGAAGGCCGCAGGGGCTTGCCGAAAGCTTCCCCTTCGTCGAGGTAAGGGATGCGCGGCGCGCGCTCGCGCTGTGCGCCGCCGCATTCTTTCCCCGTCAGCCAAAGATCGTGGTCGCAGTGACAGGCACGAGCGGCAAGACGTCGGTGGTTGCTTTCCTGCGCCAGATTTGGCTGATGCTCGGCCACCGCGCGGCAAGTCTCGGAACGATCGGCCTCGTCCATCCCGGCGGCCACGCCCGCGGCAGTCTGACGACGCCCGATCCGATCGAATTGCACCGGATTCTCGATCGTCTCGCCGGCGAGGGCGTCACGCATCTCGCGCTGGAAGCCTCCTCGCATGGTCTCGATCAGAAACGGCTCGACGGCGTGCGCGTCGCCGCCGGCGGCTTCACCAACCTCTCGCGCGATCACCTCGATTATCATGCCAGCCTCGAGGCCTATCTTGCCGCCAAGCTCCGGCTGTTCGAGACATTGGTTGTAGCGGGTGGAAGTGCCGTGGTCGCAATTGACGACGCCTATGGCGCGCGCGTGGTCGAGACGGCGCAAACTCGCGGACTTCGCGTGATGACCGTGGGGATCAGGGGCAAGGATATCAGCCTCAAGGAGGTCGCTCTCGATGGTTTCGGGCAGCGGATCGTGCTCGGGCATGGCGGCCAGGATTATCGGGTGCGATTGCCGCTGGTCGGTGCTTTTCAGGCACAGAATGCCCTGCTCGCGGCGGGACTGGCGATCGCGACGGGCGGAATACCGGGGCAGGTTTTTGCGGCCCTCGCGGCGTTGCAGGGAGCCGTGGGAAGACTCGAGCGGGTTGGCGAACGCAACGGCGCGCCGATTTTCATTGATTATGCACACAAGCCCGATGCGCTGAGAAAGGCGCTTGAAGCCTTGCGCCCCTATGCGAAGGGCAGGCTTATCGTCGTATTCGGCGCCGGCGGCGACCGCGATGCGGGCAAGCGGCCGATCATGGGGCGCATCGCGCGGGAAAACGCCGATCGCGTCATCGTCACGGACGACAATCCGCGCAGCGAGAATGCGGCGACGATTCGTGCCGCTATACTTGCGGGAGCCCCGGATGCGATTGAAATCGGCGATCGCGGCGAAGCGATCCGCGCCGCAATCCGCATGCTCGCGCCGGGCGACGTCCTTTTGATCGCCGGCAAGGGTCATGAGACCGGGCAGATCGTCGGCGATAGGGTGGTGCCGTTTTCCGATCACGAGGCGGTTGCGGCGGCGCTCAAGGAGACGACGGCATGACGACAACGCGTTTTGGCGGTTCGCGGCGCGTCGCCGGGGGGCGAACGGCCTCCGAATTCCGGATCGCGTGCACGAGTGGCGGAATCCGAGCCTGCGACCTCGGCCTGTCCCGGAAAGGCCGGCATAGGCGGTGGCCACGATGACGCCGCTGTGGACCCTTCCCGCCATGGCCGCCGCCATGCGCGCGCAACAAGCCGGTGCGCTGCCGGGCGAGGTCACCGGTATTTCCATCGACAGCCGCACGATCGAAACAGGGAACGCGTTCTTCGCCATCACGGGAGAAAACCGCGATGGCCACGATTTCGTCCCCGATGCGATGAAGGCCGGGGCTGCACTCGCCGTGGTTGCCCGGCGGCAGGCGGAGCGTTTTGCCGACGCGCCGCTGCTCATCGTCGATGACGTGCTCGAAGCGCTGCGCGCCCTGGCGCGTGCGGCCCGCGCTCGTACGGGGGCGAAAGTGATCGCCGTCACCGGCTCGGTCGGAAAGACCGGCACCAAGGACGCGCTGCGCCTCGCCCTTTCGGCGGACGGCGCGACGCACGCTTCGACGGCTTCCTACAACAATCACTGGGGCGTGCCCCTGTCGCTCGCCCGCTGTCCGGCGGAGGTCAAATATGCGGTCTTTGAGATCGGCATGAATCATGCCGGCGAAATCACGCCGCTCACCCGGCTGGTGCGGCCGCATATTGCGGTGGTCACCGCGATCGCGCCCGTGCATCTCGAATATTTCGGCTCGCTCGACAGGATCGCCGACGCCAAAGCCGAGATCTTCCTCGGTGTCGAACCGGGAGGCGTCGCCGTCATCAACCGCGACAATGCACAATATGAGCGTCTCGCGGCCGCGGCCGAGGCGGCGGGCGTCGCGCGCGTGGTCTCGTTCGGCGAACACGGTCGTGCGGACGCCCGGCTCGTACGTTGCGCGCTGCAGGTCGACAGTTCCACGGTCGAAGCCGAAATTTTGGGCGAGCACGTCACCTACAAGCTCGGCGCACCGGGCAAGCATCTGGTGCTCAATTCGCTCGCGGTGCTGGCCGCGCGCGCGCTGGCCGGGGCGGATCTCGCGCTCTCAGCGCTTGCGCTCGCGAAGCTGAAGCCCGCGGCCGGCCGCGGCTCCCGAACCCTGCTCACGGTTCCCGGCGGCACCGCCGTGTTGATCGACGAAAGCTACAACGCCAACCCGGCATCGATGGCCGCCGCCATCGCCTTGCTCGGCCAAACGCCGATCGGACCGCGCGGCCGGCGCATCGCGGTGCTCGGCGACATGCTGGAACTCGGCGCCGAGAGCGAAAATCTCCACCGCGCGCTCGCATCCCCGCTCGTCGCCGCAGGGGTCGATCTCGTATTCTGTGCCGGGCCTCTCATGCGCTCCCTGTGGGAGGCCCTTCCCTCCGGCCTCCGGGGCGGCTATGCCGGCAGCGCGGCGGAGTTGGAAGCCGCCGTGCTCGGCGCCGTCCGCGGCGGCGATGCACTTATGGTGAAAGGTTCCCTCGGATCCAGGATGGGCATGATCGTCAAGGCGTTGGGACGACAATTCCCGACCACGGAACGCGAGCGGGTTGCGACGCAAGAGCCGTGATCGGGTAGTTCAGGCGCCCTTTTTCAAGGCCGTCGTTCCGACGAACGGGACAGAACCCAGAGTTTCTCGATGTTCTACTGGCTGGCCGAACTTTCCGACAAGGTCTCGTTCCTTAACGTCTTTCGTTACATCACCTTTCGCACCGGCGGAGCGGTGGTCACCGCGCTCGTCTTCGTGTTTCTGTTCGGTGGCCCGATCATCGATCTCCTGCGCCTGAAGCAAGGCAAGGGCCAGCCGATCCGTGCCGACGGACCGCCATCGCACCTCATCACCAAGAAGGGCACGCCGACCATGGGGGGGCTGATGATTCTGTCGGGCCTGTTCGTGTCGACGATGCTGTGGGCGAATCCGGCCAACCCCTACGTGTGGATCGTGCTCGGCGTCACGCTGTCTTTCGGCATCATCGGCTTCTACGACGACTATTTGAAGGTCACAAAGCAGAGTCACGCCGGCATTGCCGGGCGCACGCGCCTAATTGCCGAAATATTGATCGCGGTCATCGCCTGCGCGTTGCTGGCGCATCTGGGCAAGCCTCCTATTGCGACGTCGCTGGTGTTTCCTTTCTTCAAGGAGCTGACGGTTAATCTCGGCTGGGGTTTCCTGCTGTTCGGCGCATTCGTCATCGTCGGCGCCGGCAATGCCGTCAATCTCACCGACGGACTCGATGGGCTTGCCATCGTGCCGGTGATGATCGCGGCGGCGACCTTCGGGCTGATCGCCTATCTCGCCGGCAATCTGGTATTCGCCGACTATCTGCAGATTCACTATGTCGCCGGCACGGGCGAGCTCGCGGTGCTGTGCGGAGCGGTGGTTGGCGCGGGACTCGGCTTTCTCTGGTTCAATGCGCCGCCCGCCTCGATCTTCATGGGCGATACCGGATCGCTGTCGCTCGGCGGTCTGCTCGGGACCGTTGCCGTCGCCATCAAGCACGAGATCGTATTGGCGATCGTCGGCGGCCTTTTCGTGCTCGAAGCGGTCTCGGTGATCGTGCAGGTGGCTTCCTTCAAGCTCACGGGCAAGCGCGTGTTCAAGATGGCGCCGATCCACCACCATTACGAACAGCTCGGCTGGACCGAACCGCAGATCGTGATCCGCTTCTGGATCGTTGCCGTGGTGCTGGCGCTGGCGGGGCTCGCGACGCTGAAATTGCGATGAGTCTTCTTGCTCATTTTGCTCATTTCCGACGCGTCAGCGGGTCGGAAGCTCGCTCGTCGTGGCGCGGCGGCGTTGCCTTTCGCCCCGGTCGATGGCCCCGCATGTGACGGGAAGGATTGGATGATTCCCGTCACCACCTTTGCAGGAAAAAGGATCGCGGTATTCGGCCTCGGCAGGTCGGGTCTGGTTGCGGCGCAGGCGCTGGCCGAAGGCGGGGCGCAAGTCGTCGTATACGACGACGACGAGAAAAGCGTTGCCCGGGCGAAAGCGGCGGGGCTTACCGCGCAGGACCTGCGGGCGAGCGATTGGTCAAGCCTTGCGGCCTTGGTGCTCGCCCCCGGCGTTCCGCTCACGCATCCTCGGCCGCACTGGAGCGTCCTGCTCGCCCGCCAAACCGGCGTCGAGATCATCGGCGACATCGAGCTGTTCTGCCGCGAGCGAGCCGCGGTCATGGCGCGATGCCCGCTCGTCGCCGTCACCGGTACCAACGGCAAGTCCACCACCACCGCGCTGATCGCGCATCTCCTGAAAAGCGCCGGCCGGGACGCGCAGCTGGGAGGCAATATCGGCGTGCCGGTGCTCGCGCTCGCGCCTTTCGCCCCCGGACGCATCTACGTGCTCGAGGTTTCATCCTATCAGATCGATCTCGCACCATCGCTGCGTCCCAGTGTCGGCGTCCTTCTCAACGTCACGGAAGACCACCTCGACCGTCACGGCACCATCGAAAATTATGCCGCGATCAAGGAGCGCCTTGCGGCGCGCATCGAGTCGGGCGGGACCGCCGTGGTCGGCATCGACGACGAGTGGACGCGTGCTGCCGCCCGGCGCATCGCGGATGCCGGTCGGCGCGTGGAATGCGTGTCGGTGCGCTCGCCGCTTGGCGAGGGTCTCTATGCCGAGAACTCGCGGATCATGCGCGCCGGCAAGGGCCGGTCGGAATTGCTCGCCGACCTCGCCGGCATCGCGAGCCTGCGCGGATTGCACAATGCGCAGAATGCGGGCTGCGCGATCGCCGCTGCTCTTGCCCTCGGTCTTGACATCGCGGAAGTCCGCAAGGGGCTCGCCACCTTTCCGGGACTTGCCCACCGCATGCAGCCGATTGCCCGCTGGGGCCGGGTGCTGTTCGTGAACGACTCGAAGGCGACCAACGCGGACAGCGCCGCGCGCGCTTTGTCGAGCTTCCAGGATATCTTCTGGATTGCCGGCGGCCGACCCAAGACGGGCGGCATTACGAGCCTTGCCGGATATTTCCCGCGTATCCGCAAGGCCTATCTCATCGGCGAGGCAGCGGAGGAATTCGCGCGCACGCTGGATGGCAAGGTGGCGTGCGAGATTTCGGTCACGCTCGAGCGCGCCGTAGCCGCGGCCGCGCGCGACGCCGAGGCCTCAACGGCCGCGGAGCCGGTGGTGCTGCTCTCACCCGCCTGTGCCTCGTTCGACCAATACCCGAATTTCGAGGTGCGCGGCCAGGCATTCGTGGATGCCGTCATGGCGATGCCGGGCATCGATCACCTCGACGTGTCGAGATGAGGTCGGCGGAAATGGGCGCCGCATGCCTGGCAATTAATGCTTCGTAAACCCTCCCAGGTCAGCTTGGGCGCGGGATGGGGACCATGGTCTCGCGCGCGCAACGTACGCCTTTCGGCGAATGGTGGTGGACGGTCGACAAGCTCACGCTCGCCGCGGTCGGCGCGTTGATGCTGGCAGGCGTCGTGCTCTCGCTGGCGGCAAGCCCGCCGGTCGCCGGGCGGCTCGGTCTGGACCCCTTTTTCTTCGTCAATCGGCATATCGTCTATCTCTTCGTCTCGATCGGCGTGATGCTCGGCGTTTCGTTTCTCACTCCGCGGCAGATCCGCCGCTTGGCGATCATCGTGTTCGCGGTAAGCTTCGTTCTGTGCGCGCTGACGCCGCTGCTCGGCCCGGAAATCAAGGGGGCACGACGCTGGTTGATCGTCGCGGGCGTGAACATCCAGCCGTCGGAATTCCTCAAGCCGGCCTTCGTCGTCGTCACCGCCTGGCTGTTCGCGGAAAGCGCGCGACGACCGGATATGCCGGCCAACGCCTGTGCGCTTGCGCTGCTGACCGCCGTGGTGTCGCTTCTGGTGTGGGAACCCGATTTCGGCCAGACCATGCTGATCGCGCTCATCTGGAGCGCGCTCTTCTTCATGGCCGGCATGCGGCTGATCTGGGTCGCCGGCATCGCGGGACTTTCCGCCGCGGGTCTGGCGGCCGCCTATTACACCGTGCCGCACGTCGCGCTGCGCATTCGCCACTTCCTCAATCCCGGACAGGGCGACACCTTCAACATCGACATCGCTACCGAAAGCTTCATGCGCGGCGGGTGGTTCGGGCGCGGACCGGGCGAGGGCACGGTCAAGCGGATCCTTCCCGAGAGCCACACCGACTTCGTGTTTGCGGTCGCGGGCGAGGAGTTCGGCGTTGCGCTCTGCCTCGTGCTCGTCGGCCTCTACGCCTTCATTGTCATCCGCTCCCTGCTGCGCGCCATGCGCAGCGAGGATTTGTTCGCACGTTTTGCCGCCGCCGGGCTCGCCATCCTGTTCGGCGCCCAATCGGCCATCAACATCGCGGTCAATCTCCGGTTGATGCCGGCCAAAGGCATGACGCTGCCATTTATCTCCTATGGCGGTTCGTCCATGATCTCGCTCGCGCTCGCCATGGGCATGCTGCTGGCGCTCACCCGCGACGAGCCGCGCGCGACCCTTGCCGTGACCGAATTGACGCCGAGCGAGAGCGCGGCGTAACCACTGCGTCATCGCCCGCCTGTCACCGGGCAACCCGCCTGCTCTGACATGCTCCCGGCGAAGACGCAAAAGACGCGGCGCAAGGCCGGTCTGACGGCGGAGGGCCCATGCGCGCAGGTCGCGAAAAGGTGATCCTTCTCTGTGCCGGCGGCACCGGCGGCCATCTGTTTCCAGCCCAGGCGCTGGCGCTCGCCCTGGACCGGCGCGGGGTGGCGGTCGAGCTCGCCACCGACCGCCGCACCATGCATTTCGATTTTCCCGCGCGCGCCGTGCATCTCGTTCCGAGCGCCACGCTCGGCGGTCGCGACCCGGTCTCGCTTGCCCGCACCGCCGCGCTGCTTGCGCTCGGCCTGTTCAAGGCTTGGTCCGTGCTCGCCCGTAGCCGCCCCGCCGTGGTGGTCGGTTTCGGCGGCTATCCGACCGTGCCGCCGCTGATCGCCGCGACGCTGCGGAAGATCCCGACCGTGATCCATGAGCAGAATGCCGTGATGGGGCGGGCGAACCGGATGCTCGCGCCGCGCGCCGCCAGGATTGCGACCGGATTCCCGTCGCTCAAAAACCTCGGCGAGGAAATGCAAGCCAAGGTCGTGTTCACCGGCAACCCGTTGCGCCCGCCGGTGATCGCCGCCGCGGCGACGCCTTATGCGCCGCCCGACGGGAAGTTCCGCCTGCTCGTGTTCGGCGGCAGCCAAGGCGCGCGCGTCATGGCGGAGGTCGTGCCGGCGGCGATCGGCAGGATCGCCGCGGCCCTGCGTGCGCGCATCACCGTCGCGCAGCAGGCACGATCCGAAGACCTCGAGGCGGTGCGAGCGACCTATGCCCGACTCGGAGTCGAGGCCGACTGTGCGCCATTCTTCGTCGATCTGCCGGCGCGGATGGCGGCAAGCCATCTTGTCGTGGCACGCTCGGGAGCCTCCACCGTGGCGGAGCTTGCCGCCGTCGGTCGTCCTGCGATCCTGGTACCGCTGCCCCATGCACTCGATCAGGATCAGGCCGCCAATGCCGCCGTGCTCGAGGAAGCCGGAGGTGCCGTCCGCATCCTGCAAAGGGACTTCACCCCCGACCGGTTGGCCGCGGAGATCGAGCGGCTCGCCGGGGCCTCGGAGTCGCTCGTGCGCATGGCGGCCGCGGCCCGATCGGTCGGCATTCTTGACGCGGCGGACAGGCTGGCCGATGTGGTCATGAACATTGCCGGGCGTGACGGAACGGATTGACTCGTGTACCGAAGGTGCAGCGGCGTGCGCGCACCGCGCCGCGTCGGGAACACGAGCGAGGGGCGGGTATCATGAAGCTGCCGAGAGATATCGGGCCGGTGCATTTCATCGGCATCGGCGGCATCGGCATGAGCGGCATTGCCGAGGTGCTGGCCAATCTCGGCTATACCGTGACGGGGTCCGACATCGCCGATAACGCCAATGTCAAGCGGCTGCGCGAGAAAGGGGTCAAGATCGCGATCGGCCACAGGGCCGATAACATCGCCGGCGCCGATGTCATCGTCATCTCCTCCGCCATCAGGCCCGACAATCCGGAACTGGTCGCGGCCCGATCGAAGCGCTTGCCCGTCGTCCGCCGCGCCGAGATGCTGGCGGAACTGATGCGGCTGAAAAGCTGCATCGCCGTTGCCGGCACGCACGGTAAGACCACGACCACATCGCTCATCGCGGCGCTGCTCGATGCCGGCGGGCTCGACCCGACCGTGATCAACGGCGGCATCATCAATGCCTACGGCACCAATGCGCGGATTGGTGCCGGCGATTGGATGGTCGTGGAAGCCGATGAATCCGACGGCACCTTCCTCAAGCTGCCTGCCGACATCGCTGTCGTCACCAATATCGATCCCGAGCATCTCGATCACTTCCGCACCTTTGACGCGGTACAGGAGGCATTCCGCGCTTTCGTGGAAAACGTTCCGTTCTACGGCTTCGCGGTCATGTGCACCGACCATCCGGTGGTGCAGACGCAGGTCGGCAAGCTGACCGACCGCCGCGTCGTCACCTACGGCGAGAATGTCCAGGCGGATGTGCGCCTCGCCGGGCTCGAGCATACCAACGGCTGCTCGCGTTTCGCCGTCCTGTTCCGCGACAGGACCGGCGCAACCACGCACGTGATCGACAGGCTCACCCTGCCGATGCCCGGACGCCACAACGCACTCAACGCAACGGCGGCGGTCGCGGTCGCGCATGCGCTCGGCATCGGCGACGCGATGATCCGCCAGGCGCTTGCCGCCTTCGGCGGCGTCAAGCGACGTTTCACGCGTGTCGGGACGTGGAACGGCGTGGCCATCATCGACGATTATGCCCACCATCCGGTCGAGATCGCAGCGGTTCTGCGGGCGGCGCGCGAGGTTGCGCACGGCAGGGTGATCGCGGTGATGCAGCCGCATCGCTATACGCGGCTGCACGACTTGTTTGAGCAATTCTGTACCTGCTTCAACGACGCCGATGCGGTGATCGTGGCGCCGGTCTATCCGGCCGGCGAAGCGCCGATCGCGGGCGCCGATCGTGATTCGCTGGTCGCCGGCCTGCTCGCGCACGGGCACAAGCAGGTCATCGCGCTTGCGGGCCCGCAGGAGCTTGCCGGCATCGTCAAGACTCTCGTCTCGCCCGGCGATTACGTGGTCTGTCTCGGCGCCGGTTCGATCACGCAATGGGCCCACGCATTGGCGGACGAATTGAAGGCGACGCATTGAGCGGGCGGGTTCATGTCGTCGCTCGGCGACCTCCCTTTGCGTTGTGTCGGCACGCGGCAGCGACTATGTTCGCGGCGAGAAACGGGATCGTCATGAAACAAGCATTGCGCGGCCAGGTCATGAGGCTGCGGGCCGACGAGCGGATCGCGCGGGTCTCGGCGCTCTCGTTTGTCGTCGGCTGCGCCGTCGACGCGTTCTCGGAGCCATGTGCCGGTCTCTGATCGCGCGGGTTACCCTAAACGCTTCTGTATTTCGATGATCGCACCTTTCGTCGTCATTGCTTCATTCCGCACCCGCCGCGCCCCGGAGCGCGGGCGTAGCCGCCTCCGATGAGGATTTTCCCCGACATCACCGCGGAGCTCAGGGCGCGCATGCCGGGTCTGCGCGGACGGATTGCCGCGAACCAGCCGCTCGGCGCCTTCACCTGGTTTCGCGTCGGCGGCGCGGCACAGGCCTTTTTCGTGCCCGCGGACGAGGAGGATCTCGCCTATTTTCTCGACCGTTTGCCGGCCGAGATCCCGGTGACGGTGATCGGCGCCGGCTCCAATCTCATTGTGCGTGACGGAGGCGTGCCGGGCGTGGTCGTCCGTCTTGGCCGGGGCTTCAACGCGGTGGCGACCCTCTCCGATCATCGTCTGCACGCCGGCGCTGCGGCGCTCGACGTGCACGTCGCGCGCGCGGCGCGCGACGCCGGCATTGCCGGGCTTGCCTTTCTCTCCGGCATACCGGGTTCGGTCGGCGGCGCGCTACGCATGAACGGCGGCGCCTATGGGGGCGAGACCAAGGACGTGCTCGTCGAGGCACGCGGTCTTGATCGCGAGGGCCGTGTTCGCGTGTTCAGCAACGGCGCCATGGGCTTCGCCTACCGCCACTGCGGCGTGCCGGAGGACGTGATCTTCACCGCCGCCGTCTTTCAAGGCTGCGCCGGCGAGGTCGCGCGGATCGCGCGGGAGATGGACGACATCAAGAAGCAACGCGAGGCCACGCAGCCGCGCAACCGTACCGGCGGTTCGACATTCAAGAATCCGCCGGGAAGGAAGGCTTGGCAGCTCATCGACGCGGCCGGCTGCCGCGGTTTGACCGTAGGCGGCGCGCAGGTTTCGCCGTTGCATTGCAATTTCATCGTCAATCTCGGCGACGCCACGGCGAGCGACATCGAGACGCTGGGCGAGACCGTGCGCCTGCGGGTGAAGGAAGCCTCCGGGATCGAGCTTGAATGGGAAATTAAACGAATCGGGTTATGCCCCTCGTGAAGCGGGCGAGCTTTGCAGGGCGCGGCATTCATATCCTTTTCCTTTCCGCGCGAGCCGGGAAGAACGCGCGAATGCCGGCGATGGGCCGGAAACGAGAGGCGGAGAGGCACGGCATGAGGCACGTCGCGGTGCTGATGGGCGGATGGTCGGCGGAGCGCGAGGTCAGCCTGCGTTCGGGCCAGGCCTGCGCCGATGCGCTCGAGCGACAGGGTTTTCGTGTCAGCCGCATCGACGTGGGCCGCGACATCGCGAGCCGGCTTTCCGAGCTCAGGCCGGACGTCGCACTCAACGTGCTGCACGGTCGACCGGGAGAGGACGGCACGTTGCAGGGTCTGCTCGAGGTTCTTGGCATTCCTTACACCCATTCCGGCGTATTGGCCTCCGCCGCCGCCATGCAGAAGGACGTTGCCAAGGCGTTGCTTCGCGCCGCCGGCGTGTCGGTGCCCGAGGGCGTGGTCGCAAACCGGCGCGATGCCGCTGCGCGTCACCTGTTGCCCCCTCCTTACGTGATCAAGCCGCTGGCGGAAGGCTCGAGTGTTGGTGTCTTCATCGTGCGCGAGGACATGGTTCATCCGCCGCAGGAGCTCACGCGGAGCGACTGGCCGTATGGCGAACGCGTGCTGGTCGAACCTTTCATTCCCGGCAAGGAGCTCACCTGCGCGGTGATGGGCGACAAGGCGCTCGGCGTGATCGAGATCGTGCCCGCGACGGCGTTCTACGACTACGAGGCCAAATATGCGCCGGGCGGCTCGAAGCATCTCCTGCCTGCGCCGATATCGCGCGAGGCATACGAGGAATGTCGGCGTCTTGCGCTCGCCGCTCATCGCGCGCTTGGCTGCCGTGGCGTCACGCGTGCGGACTTCCGCTACGACGAGCGCCGACCGGGCGTCACCGGGCTCTATTGCCTCGAAGTCAACACGCAGCCCGGTATGACCGCAACCTCGCTGGTACCCGAAATGGCGGCGCATGCCGGCGTCTCGTTCGACGATCTCGTACGCTGGATGGTGGACGACGCTTCGCTCAACCGGTAGCCGTCGATTCCCACGGCCATCAGGAACTGATGCGCTTTGCCCGCTTTGCTCCGGCGCGTCGTCATCAGACGCCACGGCGCGCTGCCATGGGGTCATGGGTGGCCCCCACAGGGGGTGCTTGCCCGGCGGCGCAAGCGGTATCGCCTGCCGCCAGCGTGCGACGGCGGCCCGGCTGATCGCGGCTTCCTCAGGTACGGACCTCGCCGCGATCGCCGACGCACGCTTGTCGGTTCCGAAAATGCGGCCGGGCAGGCCACCAACCTGCAGCGCGGTTCTCCTTGGTTCCGAATCTCGTCAACCCGGGCGTCGAACGATCCTTTCTTTATCCCATCGGTCTCAAATCTGTCCGAGCGCATTCGGAGATGACGGCGAACCAGCCGGAACCGAGCCCTTAGGCGATTGATAACACGAGGGAAACACGAATATTCGCGGCCCTTGAAATCCGCCGCTCACGTTCTATCTGGTTTTTTGCCGCGCCGGATTGCGCGGTGCCGGGTGCCTGTTCGGGGCCCGGCGGGACGGGCGCCGGACACGGTGTCCGACGCTCTCGTATCCATGTTGCTCGAAAGGAGGATGTGGCTATGAGGACCCTGGATATGCTTTGGCGGTCGACCGTCGGGTTCGATCGCCTTCTCGACCTCATCGACGATTCGCTGCGATTGACGGGGGAGGACAACTATCCGCCCTACAATATCGAGCGGACCGGTGAGGACCATTATCAAATCTCGCTGGCGCTTGCCGGCTTCTCGCCCGACGAGATCACCATCACGGCGGAGCAGAACGTGCTGACCGTCGAGGGCCGCAAGGCCGAGAAGGGCGAGCATAACTACCTCTATCAGGGCATCTCGCAACGTCCGTTCCGGCGGGTGTTCAACCTGGCCGACTACGTGCAGGTCAAGAGCGCTTCGTTCGAGGGCGGATTGCTCAAGATCGATCTCGTGCGCGAGGTGCCGGAGGCTATGAAGCCGCGCAAGATAGCGATCAACGCCGGCAACGAAGCCCAACAGATCGAACACAAGAAGGCGGCCTGAGCGTGCCCCGCTCTGGCGCTGCCGCAACTCGTGCCGCGGCGCGGTCCGCGCCGCGTCCGCGGCCGTTCGCGTAACGACACAAGAAAGGAGGACCGCTATGGCTATCCGAGATCTGATTCCGTGGAGTCGCGGCCGCGACGTCGCTGTGCGCCGCGGCGACGACCTCAATCCGTTCCTGACCTTGCATCGGGAAATGAATCGTCTGTTCGACGATTTCTTCCGCGGATTCGACCTTGCACCGTTCGGCACCGACCGGTTCTTTGACCGCGCGATCGGATGGCCGAACATCGAGGTGAGCGAAACCGATAAGGAGGTCAAGGTAACCGCGGAATTGCCCGGCCTCGACGACAAGGACGTTCAGGTCGAGCTCGCAAACGGCACGCTCACCATCAAAGGCGAAAAGCGGACCGAGACGGAGGACAAGGATCGTCTGTTCAGCGAGCGCTATTACGGCCGTTTCGAACGGCGCATCCCGGTCGACGATGTGGATGAGGACAAGGTCTCCGCCTCGTTCAAGAACGGGGTGCTCACCGTGACGATGCCGAAACTGCCGCAGGCGCAGTCCAAGGTGAAGCGGATCGCCATCAACGGCCGGTGAACGGGCAGGGCGTCGGCGCCCTGTCTGCCCGGTGCCGAATGGCGACGCAAGGAGGATCATCCCGACGCGGGCGCGTGCGGACGATTCGATCGTCCAAAGCGAGGTCACGCGGTGAGGTGACGATTAATCGTCCGATCCGCCAGCAGAAAAATGGAGAGCGACTTTCAGCAAGGAGGAAGTCCCATGATCGTCAAGAATTGGAAGAAGGAAACGATCGGTGACGCGGTCAACGTGCTGCTTGGCGCATTCCTGTTTCTGTCTCCGTGGATTTTCGGATTCTCGTCCGAACCGGCGGCGAGCTGGAACGCGTGGCTGAGCGGCATCGTGATCGTGGCGCTTGCCGCCGCGGCGCTCGCGGCCTTTGCCGAACTGGAAGAGTGGCTCAATTTGATCGCGGGCGTCTGGGTGGCCCTCTCGCCGTGGCTGGTCGGGTTCTGGACCGACGTCGCGGCGATGTGGCTTCATATCGTCATCGGCGTGATCGTTGCCGTCATTGCGGCGGCGCGGCTGTGGTTCCTCCATCACCACACGCCGCGAGTCACGGCCTGACGACGGCCAGGCAGCGTGCGGGCGGAGACCGGGTGTCGTACCCGGTCTCCGTTCCGTGTGGTGCAGACAGACCATTGCCGCCGATGATCCGTTTTGAAGTCGCGGCGCCGGAAGCGGAGGGCATGTTTGATCGCGAAATGACGGGGATGGCGTGTGTCGTTCGATCCATACGATGTGCTCGGCGTCCGGCGCGATGCGACGCAGGAGGAAATCCGCGCTGCGTACCGCAAGCTCGCCAAGCAACTGCACCCGGATCTGAACCCGGGTGACCGAGAGGCCGGCGAGAAATTCAAGACGGTCGCTGCCGCCTATGATCTGCTTGGCGATCCGGAGAAACGCGCGCGCTTCGATCGGGGCGAGATCGATGCCGCGGGCGCCGAGCGGCATCGCGCTCGCTATTATCGCGATTTCCAGTCTGCCGATTCGCAGAGACACCAGTACAGCACCACGGCGGGCTTTGCGGATTTTGAAGAGATCCTGGCCGAACTGTTCGGCGGCCGCCAGGAGAGCCGCGGGAACTTCCGGGTGCGCGGCAATGATTTTCATTGCCGTTTGACCTTGGATTTTCTGGAAGCGGCCAACGGCACGGCCAAGCGGATCAGCCTTCCGGACGGGAGGCTCCTCGACGTCACCATACCGGCCGGCACGCGTGACGGGCAGGTGCTGCGCCTGCGCGGCAAAGGCGGGGCCGGAATCGGCGGCGGCGCGCCGGGTGACGCATTCGTCACGGTTGCCGTACGGCCGCATCCTTTCTTCGTTCGCAAGGGCGACGACGTCGAAGTGGAAGTTCCCGTCACGCTGCGCGAGGCCGTGCTTGGCGCGAAGATCGACATCCCGACGCCGACGGGGCGCGTCCGGATGCAGATCCCGCGAGGGGTGAGCACGGGCACGCGCCTCCGGCTGAAGGGCAAGGGTATCCCGCGGCCCGACGGCACGCGGGGCGATCAATACGCCGTCTTGAAAGTGGTTCTGCCCGAAAAAAGCGATGCCGAACTTGAGGAATTCGTGCAGCGCTGGTCGGGGGGACAGGATCACAATCCGCGCCGACATCTGGAGGGCACGGCATGATTCCCACCGCGGAGTTCGTGGTCCGGGCACGGATCGACGACCAAACACTTGCGCAATGGATCTCCGCCGGCTGGATTTTGCCGCAGCGCACGCCGGATCCGGCCTTCTCGGAAATCGATCTCGCCCGTGCGCAATTGATCAGGGAATTAAAAGAGGATTTGGGCGTGAATGATGAGGGTATTACCCTCATTCTCCATCTCTTGGACCAGATCCACGGATTACGCCGCAATCTGCAGATACTGGTCGAAGAGGTGCGACGGAACCGGCGGCCTATGACGGGTGAGTTGTGAGATGACCAAGAAAACGCGTTTCAATATCGGATATGCGATCGCCGCGATCTTCGGCGTCCTGCTCATTCAGTATTTTTTCTCGATGGCGACGCAAATTGCGACGATCCCCTACAGCGAATTTCAGGAACTTCTCCGCGCAGGCAAGGTCGCCTCGGTCGGCGTTTCAGACAATTTCGTTCAGGGCACGCTCAAGGAGCCCTTGGCGGATGGCCGTACCCAGTTCGTGACGACGCGAGTAGATCCGGAATTTGCTCGCGAGCTGGACAAATACGGCGTCCGTTATACAGGGCGCATTGAAAGCACCTTCGTGCGCGATCTGCTGTCCTGGATCATGCCGGTCCTGCTGTTCGCCGGGCTGTGGTGGTATCTCGGCAGGCGTTTCGCCGAGGCGCAAGGTCTGACCGGAAGCTTGATGTCGATCGGCAAGAGCAAGGCGAAAATTTATGTCGAGTCCGACACCGGCGTGACCTTCGCTGACGTTGCCGGCATCGACGAAGCCAAGGAGGAATTGCGCGAGGTCGTCGATTTCTTGAAGAACCCGGCCGATTACGGCCGCCTCGGCGGCCGTATGCCCAAGGGCGTGTTGCTGGTCGGACCTCCCGGAACCGGCAAGACGCTGCTCGCCAAGGCCGTCGCCGGCGAAGCCAAGGTGCCGTTTTTCTCCATTTCCGGCTCGGAATTCGTGGAAATGTTCGTCGGTGTCGGCGCGGCGCGCGTGCGAGACCTGTTTCAGCAGGCGCGCCAGAAGGCGCCGGCCATCATTTTCATTGATGAGCTCGATGCCCTCGGCCGTGCACGCGGGATAGCCCCTTATGCGGGAGGTCATGACGAAAAGGAGCAGACGCTCAATCAGCTCCTGGTCGAGCTCGACGGCTTCGATTCCCGCTCCGGCCTGGTGATTCTGGCCGCGACCAATCGCCCAGAGATTCTCGATCCCGCCTTGCTGCGCGCCGGACGTTTCGATCGGCAGATACTCGTGGATCGGCCGGACAAGAAGGGGCGTATCCAGATACTCCGGGTCCATATGAACAAGGTGAAACTTGCCCCCGATGTCGAAGCTGAAAAGGTTGCCGAGCTGACCCCCGGATTTACCGGTGCGGATCTGGCCAACCTGGTCAACGAGGCGGCCCTGCTCGCGACCAGGCGCGGCGCTACGGCTGTTTCGATGTCCGATTTCAACGACGCGGTGGAGCGCATTGTCGCCGGCCTGGAAAAGCGCAATCGGCTCCTCAATCCGAAAGAGCGCGAGATCGTCGCCTATCACGAGATGGGACACGCGCTGATGGCGCTTGCGCTGCCGGGCGCCGATCCGGTGCGCAAGGTGTCCATCATCCCGCGCGGGATAGGCGCGCTCGGTTACACGATCCAACGACCGACCGAGGATCGGTTCCTCATGACGCAGGACGAACTCGAGAACAAGATGGCGGTACTCCTCGGGGGCCGAGCGGCGGAGCTTATCGTTTTCGGACACCTGTCGACCGGGGCGGCGGACGACTTGCGACGCGTGACCGACATCGCGCGCAGCATGGTGACGCGCTACGGCATGTCCGAGAAATTGGGCCATGTCGCCTACGACCGCGATCCGCGGAGCTTTCTTGCCACTCAGGAAGTGCCCTCGCCGGCGCGCGACCGAGACTATGCGGAGGCGACCGCGGACCTTGTCGATCAGGAGGTGCGTGCAATGGTCGAAAGGATATTTTCCCGCACCGTCGCGTTGTTGAAGGAGCAGCGTTTGTTGCTGGAACGGGGAGCGCGCGAGCTGCTTGAAAAGGAAACCTTGAACGAAGCCGAATTGAAGGAGCTGACGTCGCCGCTGCGAAGATCCGCGCTGCAGGCGGCCCGGTGAGGCGTTTGCGAGCCCCTGTCGGATTCTTCCGTGTCGCTGGCGGTCATGCGGTGTGCCATCAACTCGTTCGGCCGCCATCGACGCTGATGCCGGGCGGGCCTGCACGTCCGCGCACGTGGCTCTTGCGCGACCGCAACGCGGCCCTTGCCCTCGAGCGCTGGAGTGTGTATGTATGATGCATCGATTTTGGCCGGATACCTGGGCCGCTTCGCCTCGTCGCTGACGGGCGCGCACGTTTCAGACTCTCTACCCAAATCGACAAACCGGGACGTGACGCGCATTGCGCGCGCCGCGACCCACGTGCACACCGAAAAGCGAAAGGACATTCCATGACTTCGGGCACAGTGAAATTCTACAATGGGCAAAGAGGCTTCGGCTTCATCCAGCCTGACGACGGACAGAAGGACGTATTTGTTCACGCCACCGCGCTCGAGCGCGCCGGCATCGCGACGCTGCGCGAAGGCCAGAAGGTGACGTTCGACACCCGCAATGATCCGCGCAGCGGCAAGGTGGCCGTCGGCACGATCGCACTGGCCTAACCCAGGCGAACCGCGTGACTGGAAGGGGATCGCCGCCGCCTTGCGGCGATCCTCGCCATTGCCGCACCGGCGTGCGTCGCGCGGCTTCCTGCGCGCCTGCGCCGGAGCGGAACTTTCGGTCGCGACCTTTGCGCCGCGCTCGGCGCGAGAGGAGGATGCAGGCACCGGCATCCGCCGGACCCTCGAGGGCGGCGCGGCCGGGCGGGGCTCGACCCCGTGCGCCCGGCACGGAACTCGGCCTCTGCCTTAATTCCTCACAATCCCTAAACTTTTACTAATCATTTACCGAAAGGCCCGAAGACTAGGCCCGTGGCGGCTCGTCGAGCGCGTGGCTGCGCGCGCAGCGAAGGCATGCGCGTCCAAGACGCGGGGCTGCCGACGGCGCGGTGCAAGGGGACTCCTTGCGCGCCGATCCAACCGGGACGACCGATGGACGGCCGATCAGTTTTGGCGCGATGGCTGAGCCGCAGGCGACGCGCATGGGCACAAGCACCGGCGCACGACGCAACGCGTTCGCCGAACGGCCTGACGCGCTGGCTCGCGAGGTTATTCGCGATCGACGTGCCGAGGGGTGCAGGAGCCGCCGCCGCGGCACTCTTGCTGCTCGCCAGCGTGAGCTACGGCGTCATACGCGGCAATCATGCCGCGGAAATCGCAGCGGGGATCCAGGATCTGTGCGACGCCGCCGCCAACGCCGCCGGCTTCGGCATCACCGAGATCGCGCTCTCGGGCGAGCATGAAGTCAGCCGCGCGGAAATCCTCTCGCGCGCCGGCATCACGGACCGCACCTCGCTGTTGTTTCTCGATGCAGGCCGGGCGCGCACGCGCCTGCTTGCCAACCCTTGGATCGCCGACGCGGCGGTGCTCAAGCTTTATCCGAACCGGCTTCGCATCGAGATCCGGGAGCGCAAGCCCTTCGCCCTCTGGCAGGACAAGGGACGCGTCTTGCTGATCGCGGCCGACGGCACCGTGCTCACGCCGTCCGCCCCGGCCCGCTATCTCGCACTGCCGCTGGTGGTGGGCGAGGGCGCTGCGCAAGCGGCCGAGGCACTCCTCGCCATGCTCGCCCGTTATCCGGTCATTGCGCGCGAGGTGAGAGCCTCCGTGCTGGTCGCCGAGCGGCGCTGGACGCTCTACCTCAAGAACGGCATCGAAGTGTTGCTGCCGGAGTCGGAACCCGAACATGCGCTCAAGACGCTGGTCGACCTGGACCGCTCACGCAAACTGCTTTCCCGCGACATCGTGAATGTCGACCTGCGTCTGCCCGACCGAGTGAGCGTGCGCTTGTCCGAAGCGGCCGCGGCTCAGCGGGCACAGGCGGTGAAGGCGACGGAAAAGGATAGGCTCAAGCGGGGAGGCGACGCGTGACGGTGCTTCCCTTCGGTCTCACCCCCAAGATGAAGCCGGTGTCGCCGCGCCGGGCCGCCGTGGTCGCGGGCATCGATGTGGGAACCAGCAAAGTCGTATGCCTGATCGCCAGGCTCGAGCCGCAGGCGCCGCAGGAGGCGCTGCGGCGCCGCTCCCACGGCGTCCGCATCATGGGCTTCGCCCATAGCGCGGCCGCCGGCATGAAGGCCGGCTCGGTCGTCGACCTGGAAGCGGCGGAGGCCATGATACGCCAGGCCATCGCCACTGCCGAGGGGATGGCGGGGGTGCGTATCCAGTCGGCCGTGATCTCCCTTTCCGGTGGACGGCTCGCCAGCGAGCGCTTCACCGGGGAGATCGTGCTCGCCGGCGGCGTCGTCACCGAGGCCGACATCGCCCGCGTGCTTGCGGCGGCAAGCCGTCACTCGCTTCGCGGCGGTCGCGCCGTGCTCCACTCCCTGCCCATCGGCTACACGCTCGACGCCGCGACGGGCATCCGCGAGCCGCGCGGCATGGTCGGCCGTCGCCTGGGCGTGGACATGCACACGGTTACGGCCGAAGCGGCCACGGTGCGCAACCTCATGCTCGCAATCGAGCGTTGCCATTTGACGGTCGAGGCCGTCGTTGCCTCCCCCTATGCCGCCGCCTTGGCCGTCCTCGCCGACGACGAGGCCGATCTGGGGTCGGCCTGCGTCGATCTCGGCGCGGGAACGACCACTTTCGCGGTTTTCTCCGGCGGGCGCTTCGTCCACGCCGAGGGGTTCGCCCTCGGCGGCCGCCACGTGACCTTGGATCTGGCCCGCGGCCTCAACGCGAGAATCGCCGACGCAGAGCGAATCAAGGCGATTTATGGCAGTGTTTTGACCGGTGGATCGGATGAACGCGACATGATCACGGTGCCGCCGGTCGGAGACGACGAGCGCGAGCCGCCGCAGTTCGTTTCACGCGCGCAGGTCACGCGCATCGTCAGGCCGCGCATTGAGGAGATACTTGAAATGGTGCGCGACCGGCTCGCGGCGTCGCCTTTTGCGGCCGAGGCGCGCGGCCGCATCGTGCTGACCGGGGGCGGCAGCCAGGTCACGGGGCTTGCCGAGCTTGCCGCGCAGATCCTTCGGCGGCCGGTGCGCATCGGGCGCCCGCTCGGCATTTCCGGTTTGCCGGAGGCGGCCAAGAGCGCGGCCTTCGCGGCGGCCGCGGGCCTGCTCGTTTATCCGCAGGCCGCGCATCTCGAACACTTCGAACCGCGGAAAACGCGGCGACTGATGACAGGGACGGGCGGTTACATGGCACGGGTCGGACAATGGCTGCGCGAGAGCTTCTGACCCTTCCACTCGGACCCAAACAACGGCCGGCGGCGGACCGGCCTCGTTCGGCGGCGAGCCATCGCGCCTTGCTGCCCGTGCACTAAAAGAGGCAAACGATGACCATCAACCTGAAGATCCCCGACATCCATGAGATGAAGCCGCGCATCACCGTATTCGGCGTCGGCGGCGCGGGCGGTAATGCCGTGAACAACATGATTGCGGCGGGACTCCAGGGCGTCGACTTCGTCGTCGCCAATACCGACGCCCAGGCGCTCACCATGTCGAAGGCGGAGCGCATCATCCAAATGGGTGCGCAGGTGACGCAGGGGCTCGGCGCGGGCTCGCAGCCCGAAGTCGGGCGTGCCGCCGCGGAGGAAGTGATCGACGAGATTCGCGACCACTTGACCGGCGCGCACATGGTCTTCGTCACCGCCGGCATGGGAGGCGGCACCGGAACGGGCGCCGCGCCGGTGGTTGCCAAGATTGCGCGCGAGCTCGGCATTCTCACCGTCGGCGTGGTCACGAAGCCGTTCCATTTCGAAGGCCAGCGCCGCATGCGCTTCGCCGAAGCCGGCATCGCCGAGCTGCAGAAGGTCGTCGACACGCTGCTGATCATCCCCAATCAGAACCTCTTCCGCGTCGCCAACGAGAAGACTACCTTTGCCGACGCCTTCGCCATGGCCGACCAGGTACTCTATTCGGGTGTGGCCTGCATCACCGACCTGATGGTGAAGGAAGGGCTGATCAATCTCGACTTTGCCGACGTGCGCGCGGTCATGCGCGAAATGGGCAAGGCGATGATGGGTACCGGCGAGGCGTCCGGCGAGAAGCGGGCCTTGACCGCCGCCGAAGCGGCCATATCCAACCCGTTGATCGACGACAATTCGATGAAAGGCGCCAAGGGTTTGTTGATCTCGATCACCGGAGGCAAGGATCTCAAGCTTTACGAGGTCGACGAAGCCGCGACGCGCATCCGCGAGGAGGTCGATGTCGACGCCAACATCATCGTCGGCGCGACCTTCGACGAAAGCCTGGAAGGCATCGTCCGCGTTTCAGTGGTGGCAACCGGCATCGACAAGGCCGGCGTCCAACCCGCACCGGCCGCCGAGCACGCGCTCAAGGAACTCGCCGGCAAGGTGCGTGCCGACAGCGCGCGCGCGGCCGAACGCGTGGAGCGGGACCCCCTGCCGCGCGCGGCCACGGTCGAATCGGCCGCGCATGCCGCGGTAGCCGCCGCCCTGATGCCGTCGACGACCCAGATCGAGGACGTGTCAATCCGTCCGATGCCGATGAAGCCGTCGCTGTTCGACCCGCCGGCCGAGCCCGCGGCGCCCGCCGAGCCGTCCCTGCCGAAAGCGTTTATTCCGCCGGCGCCGGAGCGCGCGCCACGCACGCCGCGCATGCCGCGCATCGATGAGCTACCCTTGCCGGCGCAGAACGAGATTCGCGCCCAGCGCGGGGCGGCGGCGGAAAATCACCACGAACGGCAACGCCTCACGCTGATGCAGCGCCTCGCCAATGTCGGCTTCGGTCGCCGCAGCGAGGAATCGGAACCGCCGCAGGCTCCGCGCGCCGCATCCTCGGCGCCGCCGCAGTTTGAGCGCCCCCCGCGTCCGAGCCCGCGCCAGCCCGAGGGACGCCCGCCGGAGCCGGTGTCCGAATATGCGCGCCGGTCGGCTCCGCAGGGCCTTGATCCGCATGGGCGCGCGGTACCTGTGCATAATCATTCGCCGGAAGAGGATCAGCTCGACATTCCCGCCTTCCTGCGCCGGCAGGCGAATTGATGCCAGTCCTCGGTCGCGGCGGCCTTGCTTCGCGATCCGGATGATCCGGAGGCACGGGCGCCGCGCCGGCACCGATCGATTAAGGCGTTGGCATAGCTGGTATTTTCCGGAGGATCGGCAAGCCGGGAAGGTCTTGTCGACGGCGCATGCCTGCCGGCAGCGGGCCGCCGGCGGCAGGCTTGGCCTCGGGCCGTCCGCAAATGCGGCAAAAAAGCGTAACAGTTGGTAAGAAAGCGTGACTTGGAGACGACGCCGCACATCGCCTAACGTTAAGACCGGTAAGGGACTTTTCCTTCCGAGGGGGCGGCTGCCGACACACGCGACGGCGCATGAGCTGACGGCCGAAATGTGGCTCCGCGGGGGAGTCCGGACGGGATGAGCGGCTGTCGCGCGGCTGCTGGACAAGGGGATCGATGAAGGGCGCCAAGCAAACGACGCTGCGCGAGCAAGTCACGGTTTCCGGTACCGGCGTGCACTCCGGCTTGCCGGTGACGCTGACGATGCACCCGGCCGATGACGACACCGGCATCGTGTTCCAACGCGTCAATCCCGACGGCACGGTCGGGCGCGAGATCCGCGCCGACGTCCGCGCGGTCACGGCCACGGAATTCGCCACCGTGCTCGGCGATGCCCAAGGGCCGCTGTGCTCGACGGCCGAACATCTGCTCGCGGCGCTGCGCGGCCTGGGGGTCGACAATGTCGTGATCGAGATCGACGGGCCGGAAGTGCCGATCATGGATGGCAGCGCGGGGCCCTTCGTCGCGGCGCTCGATCAGGCCGGCCTTACCAGCCGGGCGCAGCCGCGGCGCTACATCGAGGTGGTCAAGCCGGTGCGCGTGACCAAAGGCGACGCGATCGGCGAACTCAGGCCCTATGCGCATGGTTTCCGGATCGAGGCCGAGATCGCCTTCGATCATCCCCTGATCGGCCGGCAGGCGCTCATGCTCGACGTCACCCCAGACGTCTTCCGCCGCGAGATCGCGCGTGCGCGCACCTTTGGCTTCATGAAAGATGTCGCCCGGCTGTGGAGCGCGGGTTATGCGCTCGGCGCCAATTTGGACAACACCCTCGTCGTTACTGAGGATCGCATACTCAATCCCGACGGGCTGCGCTTTTCCGACGAGTTCGTACGCCACAAGGTGCTCGACGCGATCGGAGATCTGGCGCTCGCAGGTCTGCCGTTGATCGCGTGTTACAGCACGCTGCGCGGCGGGCACAGGCTCAATTACGCCGTGCTTTCGGCTTTGCTTGCGGACCGGACGGCTTGGCGGGTGGTGGAAGGGTCGACCGAGCCCGCACGCCGCATGCGTGGCCAGGGGCGAGCGGGGCTCGTCGCGCCAGCTTTCGGGCCGGAGAGGTCCTGACGGGACCGCGCGCTTTTGCTCGAACCGGCGCCTTAATCCCGGCTGAATGTCGACTTAGTCGCTTGGCGCGGGCGGATCGTCTCGATGAGACCATGTTGCGACGGCAGCGGATCGGGAGCGGCGGCGCTTCGCGGCTCGGCGACTTGGCACCGTCCGGGAACAGCCATGTCCGCCGCGAGGGCGATTCGTTGGCCTGCTTTTGCATCGCACGCGGGATGAGCGGAATCGGCTCCGGATGGACACGGGAGTATGGCGCAATGACGGACAACCCCGCATGCTCGGGAAATCCGGAGTCGACGGTATCGTGAAAGCGTCTCGGGCCAGGTCGACAATGACTGGCGCCAGGTGGTGCCGGCGCCGTTTCGCCCGCACGGTCGCGCTCGTCCTGTTGGCGGCCGGCCTTGGTGCCTGCACCGAGCTCAATCTTTTCAAGAAAGACGACGTCGCGCCCGACGAGCCCGCGGACCGGCTCTATAACGAGGGCCTCTACCTGCTCAACGTGAAGAAGGATCCCAAGGAAGCGGTCAAGAAGTTCGAGGAGGTCGATCGGCAGCATCCTTATTCGGAATGGGCGCGCAAGGCTTTGATCATGTCCGCCTACGCCAATTATCAGGC
This sequence comes from Pseudolabrys sp., assembly GCA_019689975.1. Lineage (GTDB taxonomy): Bacteria > Pseudomonadota > Alphaproteobacteria > Rhizobiales > Xanthobacteraceae > Pseudolabrys. The sequence goes on along the minus strand of JADGGK010000003.1, from coordinate 7,441 downwards.
CGGCCTCTACGACGAATGCATCGCCGCCGCCACGCGCTACATCACGCTGCACCCCGGCAGTCCCGACGCCGCCTATGCCCAGTATCTGATCGCGATGTCCAATTTCGACCAGATTCCGGACGTCACCCGCGACCAGAGCCGCACCGAAAAGGCGCTCGCCGCGCTCGACGAGGTGATCCGCAAATATCCCAATACGGAATATGCGGCCAATGCCAAACAGAAAGTGATGATTGCGCGCGATCAGCTTGCCGGCAAGGAGATGGCGATCGGTCGTTACTATCTCGAGCGCAGGGATTACACGGGCGCCATCAACCGGTTCAAAGTGGTCGTGACCAAATACCAGACCACGCGTCTGGTCGAGGAGGCGCTGATGCGCCTCACCGAAGCCTATATGGCGCTCGGCATCATCGGCGAGGCTCAGACCGCGGCCGCGGTGCTCGGCCACAACTTCCCCGACAGTCCCTGGTACAGGCGCGCCTATGCGCTCGTGAAGTCGGGCGGCGTGGAACCGCGCGAGGACAGCGATTCCTGGATCAGCAGGGCATTCAAGGGTATTGGGCTCGGCTAGGGTCCCGAATCCGGGCGGGTGGCCGCTGCCGATTGCGGCGCCCTCCACCTGCCTTGACGCGGAGCCGGGCGCGGGCGGCCGTCGGCCATGTTGTCCGTTCGCATCGGATGTCGGGCCGCAAAGGCGGGGCACGCGCCAGGGGCGGGACGGATCAATCCCTGCTGAGAATGCGCGGCAAGAACGCCAACACGCGCGTCACTTCGGAGCGATAACCCGGATCGGCTTGCCGTCGAGCCAGGCACGGATGTCCTCGACCATCTGTCCGTAGAAACGCCGATAATTCTCGAGCGTGACATAGCCGAGATGCGGCGTGATCACAATGTTGTCGAGCCTGCGGAACGGATGGTCGAGCGGCAGCGGCTCTTCGTTGTAGACGTCGATCGCCGCTCCGGCAATTTTCCCCGTGCGCAGCGCCGCCTCGATCGCCGTCTCGTCGGCAACCGGCCCGCGCGAAGTATTGATGAAGAAGGCGGTGGGTTTCATCAGCGCGAGCTCGCGCGCGCCGATAAGCCCTCTGGTGCGCTGCGAGAGCTGGACATGCACGGTAACAAAATCCGACTCGCGGAACAGTTCGTCCTTGCTCACCAGGCGCGCGCCTGCCGCCTGGGCCTTCTCCGCCGTCAGATTTTGGCTCCAGGCGATCACCTTCATGTCGAGCGCGTTGCCGATGCGGGCGACCCGCGTGCCGAGCTTGCCGAGCCCGACGATGCCGAGCGTCTTGCCGTAGAGGTCGATGCCCAATGTCGATTGCCAGCGGGCGCCGGCCTTGAGCCTTGCGTTCTCGATACCGATCTTGCGTGCAAGCTCCAGCATCAGCCCGAACGTCAGTTCCGCGGTCGGCGATCCGAGCGACTCGGTGCCGCAGACCGGAATGCCGCGCGCCGCCGCCGCGGCGACGTCGATGGCCGCGTTGCGCATGCCGCTGGTCACGATGAGCTTGAGATTGGGAAGCGCGTCGATGATCTCTTTGCCGAACCCTGTGCGCTCGCGCATCAGGCAGACGACGGCGCAATCCTCAAGCGCGGCGATCACCCTGTCCGGCCCGCCCAGAGACTCGGTATGGACCTTGAAATCGATCTCCCCGGCGACCGGCGACCAGTCGACCACGGTCCGTGAGATGTTTTGATAGTCGTCGAGAATGGCTCCCTTCATCGGCATGGTGTTCGGCTCTCCGCAGGCGTCGATCGCCGACCTGTCTCACCACAGGCGAGGCGCTGCGACAAGGTGCCGACGGGCCCCGCCGACATAGACGCGACCGGGCGGGCGCGTCTCGCCGGCTCTTGCGAGCGCCGGCGGGGCGAAGGGAGGGGATCGCGCCAGCTCGTGCGCTTCTCAAGGCGTGCCGGACCGGCACGGGATGCGGAGAGAGGCAGCCGACCGCAGGCGATTAGCGCGGTGGCAGGCCGTGCTTGGCGCGCCAGGCCGGCCCTGGCCCGCGCATGTAGTGCAGTTCCGGCCGATAGGGACGGACGGCGTCACGGGTGAGCTCGCGCCAGAGCGCCGCCAGAAACCGCCCGACCGTGGTGAGGGGAAGCGCTGCCGTACCCGAAAGAATCGCAATTGCTCGTGTCATGACGCTCACCATTGGCGACGGTCGGGGGCAAGGGTGGCCTGCCCGTTTCTTTGGTCGACCGTTGCCGCGACAAGGTTCACACAAGGAGACCGATCATGCTGAGCCCGCGTTAAACCGCCAGGGCCGACAGGGCGGCGCGAAAGGAATATTTGGATTCAAGCTTTCCAAAAATTTACCGGCACGCCGATCGCTGCCGGCGCCGCGGCGCGCCGCGACCGGCCATCGGCCGGACAGGCATGGTTAAGACGGCTTGCTCTTTTCCCGGCCGGTGGCTACACCAGCCGCGCATTTCCCCACAATGCATCGCCGTCGCGCATCGGCCCGCCGGAGCGCATTGAAGATCCTACGACCAGGGAACGAAGAGCCCAATGAATGGCCGCCAGTTCATCTACCACATGCAGGGCCTGTCGAAGGCCTATCCGGGCGGTCGCAAGGTATTGGAGGACATCAGTCTCTCCTTCTACCCGGATGCCAAGATCGGCGTTCTCGGCCCCAACGGCGCCGGTAAATCGACGCTGTTGCGTATCATGGCCGGCATCGACAAGGATTTCACCGGCGAGGCCTGGGCCGCCGCCGGCGCCCGGGTCGGCTATCTTCCGCAGGAGCCGCAGCTCGATCCGACAAAAACGGTGCGCGGGAATGTCGAGGAGGGGGTGGCCGGGAAGCGCGCCCTGCTCGAGCGGTACAACGCGCTGGCGATGAACTATTCCGAGCAGAATGCCGACGAGATGGCACGGCTCCAGGACATGATCGACAGTCAGGATCTCTGGGACCTCGACTCGAAGGTGACGCAGGCGATGGACGCGCTGCGCTGCCCGCCGGACGAGGCCGATGTGACCGCGTTGTCGGGCGGCGAGCGGCGTCGGGTCGCCTTGTGTCGCCTGCTGCTCGAACAGCCGGACCTTCTGCTTCTCGACGAACCCACCAATCATCTCGACGCCGAGAGCGTCGCATGGCTCGAGAGCCATCTTCGCAACTACCCCGGCGCCATTCTCATCGTGACGCACGATCGCTATTTTCTTGACAACGTCACCGGTTGGATTCTCGAGCTCGACCGCGGCCGGGGAATTCCCTATCAGGGCAATTATTCGTCCTGGCTTGAGCAGAAACAGAAGCGGCTCGAACAAGAAGGGCGCGAGGAGGCTGCACGCCAGCGCGCCCTTGCCCGCGAACGGGAGTGGATCTCCGCTTCCCCGAAGGCGCGGCAGGCCAAGTCCAAGGCGCGCTACCAGCGCTACGAAGAGCTGGTGAAACAAGCCTCGCAGACGCGCGGCGAAAGCGCGCAGATCGTCATCCCGGTCGCCGAACGCCTGGGCCAGACCGTGGTCGAGGTCGAGCACCTGCGCAAGAGCTACGGTAACAAACTTCTGATCGACGACCTTACTTTCAGGCTCCCTCCCGGAGGCATCGTCGGCGTGATCGGTCCGAATGGCGCCGGCAAGACCACGCTGTTCCGCATGATCATCGGCCAGGAGCAACCGGATGCGGGAACGATCAGGATCGGCGAGAGCGTGCGGCTCGGCTATATCGACCAGATGCGCGACACCCTCGATGGCAACAAGACCGTGTGGGAGGAAATCTCGGACGGACAGGACCTCATCCAGCTCGGCAACCGCACGGTGAATTCGCGCGCCTATTGCGCGGCATTCAATTTCAAAGGCGCCGACCAGCAGAAAAAGGTGGGGTCGCTCTCGGGCGGCGAGCGCAACCGCGTGCATCTCGCCAAAATGCTCAAGTCGGGTGCCAACCTGTTGCTGCTCGACGAGCCGACCAACGATCTCGACGTCGATACGTTGCGCGCGCTGGAGGAGGCACTGGAAAGCTTTGCCGGATGCGCGGTCGTCATCAGCCATGACCGCTGGTTTCTCGACCGCATCGCCACGCACATCCTCGCGTTCGAGGGCGACAGCCATGTCGAATGGTTCGAGGGCAATTTCCAAGACTATGAGGCCGACAAGATCCGCCGGCTGGGAACGGACGCAATCGTGCCGCATCGGGTGAAATACAAGAAGTTCTCGCGGTGAGAAGGGTTGGCGATACGAAGCGCCGCGCCGCGCGCGCCGGCGGCCAGAGGTGTTGCGGGCATGCGCGGGAGAATGGCCGGCAGATCCCTCGTTGCGCTGATCGGGAGATCCGGCGGGCCGTGATGGCAAACCGTTGGACAGGCGCCAAATGCTCGTCCCGGCCGCTCCGGCTGGCGGCGGTGGTCGTGAGTATGCTCCTGGGGCTTCTTGCGGCGCTGCCGTCGCGGGCCGGCGATGCCGCGTTCCAGCAATGGCTGCAGGCGACATGGCCGCAGGCGCAGGCGCTCGGCGTTTCCCGCGCGACCTTCGATGCCTCCATCCGCGGCCTCGAGCCCGACTATTCGCTGCCCGATCTCGCCATACCGGGCCGACCGGAGCTGGCTCCGCAGCAGCCGGAATTCGTACAGACGCCGGGTCAGTACCTGCGCGAGTCGGCCTTCGAACGCCTCGCCGCGCAAGGTCGGCGCCTCGCCGCGGATTACCGTGTCGTGCTCGCGCGCATCGAGAGGGAAATCGGCGTGCCCGGCAGTCTCGTGCTGGCAATCTGGGCGCGCGAGAGCGGCTATGCACGCGAATTTCGCGGCCGGGATGCCCTCCGGGTGCTGGCGACGCAGGGGTTTGCCGGCCGGCGGAAGGATTTTTTCCGGAACGAATTTCTCTACGCGCTGAAGCTGCTCGAGGACGGCGTCCCGCGCGGCGACTTGCGTTCCTCGTGGGGCGGCGCCATGGGGCTCACGCAATTCCTTCCGTCCGAATACTACAAATACGCGGTCGATTTCGACGGCGACGGCAAGGCGGACATCTGGCATTCGGTGCCGGACGCACTCGCCTCCGCCGCGCGGCAGCTCAAGGGCAAGGGTTGGCAGAACGGCGAGCCCTGGGCGATCGAGGTGCGTCCGCCGCGCGCGGTCGATTGCACGGTCGCCGAACCAAGTCGCGCGATACCGATCGCTGCCTGGCTGGAACAGGGATACGTGCCCGCCTATCACCGTCGGCTCCCGCCGCACGTGCTGGCGATCAAAGCGTCGTTGTTGCTGCCGGAAGGCATTTACGGGCCCGCCTTCCTGACGCCGAAGAACTATTACGTGCTCAAGGACTACAATTATTCCGACCTCTACGTGCTTTTCGTCGGCCATCTCGCCGATCGCATTGCCGGCGGCAAGCCGTTCGAGACGCCATGGAGCAGGAACGCGCAGCTTAAGACGGCGGACGTCGCCGCGCTGCAACAGCGGCTTGCCGCGCTCGGTTTTTATCACGACAAGATCGACGGCAAGGCCGGAATGCTGACCCGCGCCGCGCTCGGCGCCTATCAGAAGGCAAACGGCCTCAAGGTGGATTGCTGGCCGACCGAGGAGCTGCTCGCGCAGATGCGGCGGTGAGGCGCCGTGCGTGATGGAGAGAACCTCGCGCCGCCGCAGCGACGGCCGCGGCGGGGAGAGGCTTCATGCGGTCCTCCGCGACCGGCAACAAGGGCCGGCGCGGTGGTTACCGCATCCGATGATGCGACCGTAGCGGTCAGCGGCAGAAGTAACGCGGACGGCTCCAGCCGACCACGTTGCCGTAGGGGTCGCGAATCGGTCGGCGCGCCCAGTAGCCGCCATAGGGACAGGCATAAGGCGGCGGCGCGTCATATTCCTCGTAGTAGTAATAGCCCGGGTGCGAGGCAATCGCCGAGCCGATGATGGCGCCAGCGGCGAGCCCGCCGATTACGCCGGCGGCGATGCCGCACCCATGACATCGCGCCGCGGCGGGAGTTGGCACGGACAGCGTGCCAGCGGCGATGGCGGCAGCCGCCGCAATTGCAAAGATGGTCTTCTTCATGGGGTATTCCCTCCAATAGCCGCATCGGCCGGGGCCGGAAGCGGTTTGACCGTCGGTACGCTATGCCCGTCCATCCAACTCACAGAGCAGGGCGGTTCCATTTTGGCGGAAATGTGATCGAGGGGAAAGGGCAGGCGTAGGGGTCCGCCGGCATGACCCGGAGAACCCTGGTCCCTCCAGAACCTTGGCGTGAACACCCGTCGCCCCCGTCGTCCCCGCCTCAGTAGCAGACCCGCACGCGACGCCAGTGCCAACGCCAGCCGTCCCACCAGCGCTCGTGCGTCCAGTAACACGGGGGTCCATAATAGACCGGGGCCGGCCCGTAATAATAGGGGCCCGGTCCGTAGTAATAGGGCCCGCTCGCGGCAGCCGCGCCAATGATGGCGCCGGCGGCAAGCCCGCCGATGATCCCGGCCGCGACGGCACCCCCATGGCGGGCCTGCGCGGGCTGTGGGGCGGCGAGGCTGGCAGCGGCGAGTGCCGCAGCGGCGGCGATGGCGGTCAAGGGCTTTCTCATGGCGCACCTCCTCACGGTTCGCTCAGATTCACACCGTCATAACGTAACAACGTAGGGCCGGCCGCAATCCTGCGACAGCTACGCGAAAGGATAACGTCGGCGCCGAAAAGGAGGTTCCTGCCCTGGTGCTGAATGGAAGGTGAACGGGCCATTCGGAGGGCCCGCGTGCACGTTCGACGCGCCATTAAATTTTGGCAATGTTGGCGGCATTCATGCGACGCGGATGAATACCGTTGCTTTTTCGGTCAAAGGAATGCTCGCTGGCGGTTTCGGGAACCTCGTTCACCGTGCAGGTCGACGCAATTCGCGACACGTGCGATGGGGCGCGGACGGACCGCGTCTCGTCGAGGCAGCTGCCGCTTGCCCGCGCCTCGGGGCTGCGTCTAAATCGCGGAGGATCACCGGCGGTCCGAGGAGAGGGGAAATGCTGCGGCCGTTGCTCGCTCTCGCGCTTGCGCTGGTCCTGGTGCCGGCCGGTGGCGATGCGAAAGACCTGAGGCGCGCTAAGGATCGCGCGCGCGCGGAGCGGATCGAGGACAGCCTGCGCAATCTCGGGCCGAAGGAGCGGATGGTGCAGTTGTGCGATCTCGTCGCCATGCGGCGCATCCGCAAGGAGCGACCCGAATTCCGCCCCGATCGCGCCGTCGCCGATGCCGTCGTTCCTACCGTCGTCGACGCGAACAGGGTGACCGCGGCGGGCGGTGCCTTCCGCAGCGACCGCAAATGGTATGCGCTGAGCTACACCTGCACCGTGGCTCCCGAGGACATGAAGGTCCTAAGCTTCAGCTACCGCATCGGCGCGGAAATCCCGCAAAAGAAGTGGGCGGGCTACGGCCTTTGGGAATGACGCCATCGGTGCGCGATCCTCCCTTGCGGTCGCGACCGCGACGATCCCTGTCCGATATGGCCTGCGGCGCGCAGAGGAAAGCGCGGTCGAT